>JBEQSW010000076.1:0-8749 GCA_040348565.1 Myxococcales bacterium
CCAGCCAGCTCAAACACGACCTCTGGCACGACTACCTCGCCGATCCAACGGTCGCGGACGCCATCTGCGACCGCGTGCTCCACGGCGCTCACAAGGTCGCGCTCGCAGCCCTTCTCGCCGCAAAGTCAAGGCAAACCCAGCGAGCGATTGATCGCCGCTCACCCTGACGACTACGCTTCGACATCCACCAAGGAACGACAACAACGCCGGACCAGACCCCAGACAAGCACGTCGCTTCGCTCCGATCACGATGCGCTGGACTGCGCGATCACGATGACGCGGTTTGTGTGATCACGATGCCCGGAATGCGCAGTCATGCAGAGCCCGCCATGTTCACGGAGCGAGACGAGCGCCTGATCGTCGCGATTGCGGCACAAGCAGCCGTCGCCATCGACAATGCTCGCCTGCACGCCGCGACCATCACGGCCGAGCAGCAATACCGTGCCCTCGCCGAATCGTCGCCGCAGCTCGTTTGGACCACGACGCCGGACGGTGCCGTCGAGTACTGCAACCCCAAATTCCTCGCCTATGTCGGGTTCTCGTTGGAAGAGATGCGGCGCGAGCTGAAATGGCAGGTCCTCGTTCATGCCGAAGATATGCCCAGGGCGGTCGTCGCCTGGACGACGGCACTGTCGACCGGAGAGCCCTACGAAGTCGAGTACCGCTTCCGACGAGCTTCCGATGGAAGTTATCGATGGTTTCTGGCCCGGGGTGCCTGTGTTCGAGACGCCGAAGGGCGCATCGTCAGGTGGGTTGGCTCCTGCACGGATATCGATGACCACAAGAGGTCCGAGGAGACGCACCGCTTTCTGGCAGAAGCCGGAGCTCTGCTCGCGTCCTCTCTGGACCACCGCCAGACGCTGCCCGCCCTGGCCCGCCTTGCGGTGCCGCACATGGCTGACTGGTGCTCGATACGACTCTTGGACGCCAACGGCGACTTGGAACGCCTGGCCGTTGCCCACGCGGACCCACAGCGCCTCGAAGTCGTTCGTGAGATCGAGCACCAGTATCCCGACAACGAAAACGACGCGGCTCGGCGCATCGTCGACACGGGAGCGCCCGAATACGTACACGAGCTCACCGATGAGATGTTGGCGGCGAGCGCGCGCGATGCCCATCACTTGGAGTTGATTCGGCTTCTTGGCTTGCGGTCCTGGATGGCCGTCCCCATCGCGGTAGACCGCCGCACCATCGGGGTCATTTCTCTAGCGTCATCCGAGTCCGGAAGACTTTTCGACCAGCGAGACGTGGACATCGCGGCAGAGGTGGGGCGCCGCGTGGGAGCCAGCATCGACAATGCACGGCTGTTCGAGATGACGCAGCAGGAGCGCCGGCGCGCGGAGGAGGCGAGCCGCGCCAAGGATGAGTTGCTCGGCGTCACGTCGCACGAGCTCCGCACACCCCTGAACGCCATCCTTGGCTGGGTGCGAATGCTGCGTTCCGGGCATCTGAGCGACGACAAGCAGGCGCGGGCGCTCGAGACGATCGAGCGCAACGTCAGGATTCAGGTTCAACTGGTCGAAGACTTGCTGGACTTCAATCGGGTCACTACCGGTAAGCTCCGGCTCGCTTTGGCGCCGCTCGAGCCGGCCGGAGTCGTGGAGGCGGCCGTCGATGTCAGCCGACCCGCTGCAGAAGCGAAGAACGTGCGCCTCAAGGTGTTGATCGATCGGGACGCCGGGGTGCTGAACGGCGACGCGGATCGTCTCCAGCAAGTCGTCTGGAATCTGTTGTCGAACGCCGTGAAATTCACGCCGAAGGATGGTCGCGTCTACGTTCGCATGCAGCGAGAGCACTCGCACATCGAGATCGTGGTCGCGGACACCGGAGCCGGCATCGCGCCGGCGTTCCTTCCGCATGTCTTTCAACCATTCAGACAGCAAGACGCCAGCGCCACACGCTCGCACGGCGGGCTGGGACTCGGCCTTGCCATCGTCAAGCACCTCGTGGAGCTACACGGCGGCAGCATCGAAGCGCGCAGTGACGGTCTCGGAAAAGGCGCGACCTTCGTCGTGCGATTGCCAGTTTCTCCGCTTCGCTCGACATCGCTGCCCGCTCCCGCGCCACCGGTGTCGCGGCGCGGTAACACGCACGCAGTGTTGCAGTGTCCACCCGAGCTCGAGGGGCTCCGCGTTCTGGTCTGCGAAGACGAGCCCGATGCTCGCGAGCTGCTCGAATCTATCCTCACCGGCTGCAAAGCAAAGGTGACGCTGGCAGCCTCCGCTGCTGAGGCACTGGACCGATTCTCCGAAGCTATTCCCGACGTCCTCATTAGTGATATCGGCATGCCCGAGGCGTCGGGCTACGAGCTCATCCGTCGAATTCGTGCCTTGCCAACCGACAAGGGCGGACGTGTTCCGGCCGTGGCCCTCACCGCCTACGCCTCGATGGCCGACCGGACACGCGCATTGATGGAGGGCTTTCAAAACCACGTCGCGAAGCCCTCAGATCCCCAGGAGCTCGTCGCCGCCGTCGCTGCACTCGCAGGCAGATTCCCTCGTCCATGACGTCCTATTTGGGGCACACCATCGGTGAAAGGCAAGGTAGGAGCATCAGCTATGCACGTTGCGTCCTCGCTTTCGTCGGGAGCATTGGAACGCGTCCTCGAGCAGCTTTGCGAACGCATGCCGAGGTTGGTCCCCGTGGAGCAGGCCCTCGGCCAGAATACGGCGGCGCAACGACGCGCGTTGGCGCTGCTGAAGACTGTCTTGGAGGCGCTGGCGACGGCGTGGCGCGTTAGCTCCACCTATGCCGTCGCCGAGGCGATGCCGGCTTTGACAATCAAAGCTCCTTCGGGTCGCTGAAGGGCGACTCGAACGCGCTTTGACGAGCGTTGGATTTTGTTCCGCAGCGCGGCCGCGAGCTGTGCGCCCGTGGTTATCGGGGAGCTACGAAGGCTGACGCGAACCTTCGTGCTCGACAGCTGGACCACGAGGTGACCGGCTTCGTCGCGGTCGCTCGCCCCGCGCTCGTCACGTGCAGCTGGGGCGACTCCTCCGGTAGTCGTTCCTTGCTGCAGCCGCCTTCTGGCACCTTGTTCCAGGAAGGTCTCCGCTCGCTGCAAAGTTCCCGCAGCCGCCTCGAAGCCCTAGAGGAAGAGCTTGGGCGAGGACAGCTACGAAGGCTGACACGACGCGCGCGCCCATCGATGTACGGTTTCAATCAGTGTCGCTGCATCAATGGGCTTGGCGACGTGCTCATGAAATCCAGCCCCCGTTGCTCGCTCGGCGTCGGCCGAACTCACGTATGCGGTCAGGGCGATGGCCGGGACTGCGGAGCCGCGGGCGCGAAGGTCACGTATCAGCGCGTGACCATCCATCTCTGGCATGCCAACGTCGCTGACGATCACATCGAAGGGACCGCGCTCCATGAGCGCGGCCCTGGCGCTCGAGACCGCCGTTACCTTGGCCCCCGCCGCCTCTAGAACGTGACTGACGAGGTCCAGGGAATCGTGCTCGTCATCGACGATGAGGATTCGCAAGCCATTCAACTCGATCTTGGTTGGAAGCTGGTCAGACGGCGAGCTGGCAGCTTCATCATCGACCAATCCGAGTGGCGGTTGCGAAAAGGGTGCTTGCGAGACGTCGATGGCTGGCACAGGGAGCGTGACGGTGAAGGTTGAGCCGCAGCCCGGTCCATCGCTGTGCGCCTCCGTGCTTCCGCCGTGTGCCTCGACCAATTGCCGGACGATGGCCAAACCAAGACCGAGGCCACCGGCGCCGCGTGTTGTGGACGTGTCTACTTGACGGAAGCGCTCGAAGATTCGCGGCAAGTGATCTGGGTCGATACCTTCGCCCGTGTCATGGACGCGGATGCGCACGCTGCTAGCAGAGCGATCCGCCGTCACCGTGATCCGACCGCCACGCGGCGTGTATCGCACAGCGTTGCTGAGTAGATTCCCTAGGACCTGCTGCAGCCGTGCGACATCGCCGACGAGCAGTGGGAGATCGGGGTCTACATCGATGATCAACCGCACCCCCTTGGCTTCGGCGGCTGGACGAATGACGTCCGCGGCAGCGTTGGTGATCTCCCAGGCGGACGTGCGCGTCCGTGTGAGAGCCAACTTCCCGCTGATGATGCGTGACGTGTCGAGTAGCTCGCTCACCAGCCGCTCTTGCGCTCTGGCGTTGCGCTCGATGACTTTGAGCCCGTGATTCAGCTTGGCTTCGTTCCTCGGCGTCTGCTGGAGCATGGTCGCCCACCCGAGAATGGCATTGAGTGGAGTGCGCAGCTCGTGGCTCATGGTTGCGAAGAAGTCGTCCTTGGCACGGCTGGCTGCCTCCGCTTCGGCGCGAGCATCTTTCTCGTGCTGCATAGCTTGGGCTAGGGCAGTCTCTTGTGCCTTCCGGAGCGATATGTCTTGCACCGTCGCGAGCACATGATCGACTCCCGCGATCTTTACCGGGGTGAGGTCCATCAACACGTGAAGAGGTTTGCCTCGTGTTGTGCGTCGCTCGCATTCGAAATTCTGTACCGCGCCGTGCGCTTCGAAAATTCGTGCGACCACCGCGCGCTCAGCCTCGGTAGAAACGCCGAAGTCGACGCTTCGTTTGCCGATGACCGCCTGACGATCCAGCTCGAACAGATCCGCGAAAGCTTGATTGAGGGCTACCGTTATCCCATCGGAGAGCCTCGTGAGTGATAAAGGAAACGGGGATTGCTCGAAGAGAACTGCGTACGCAACCGTTTCGAGCTCGGCCAGCATCTTCGCTCGCTCACGCACGAGCAAGAGGAAGAGCGGTCCGTTCGTCGTCGCCGCTGCACCAAACGTCCAAACTACCACCACTTCGCTGCCATCCCGCCGGAGAGCCGGTAGCTCGACGGTGGTCAACTCGCGCGTTGCAAGAGGTGGTGGGGCGTTCGGCTGCCGAAGACGCACCGGCACGAGCAGATCAGTGGACTGTCCAACCAAAGCGTCGCGCTCATCGCGAAAAAAACGTCGAGCCGCGTCGTTGGCAGCGACGATGGCCCGTCCCGCATCGAACGCTAACAGCGCTTCAGCATGCTCCTGCAAAATCGCGCTAACGCGCTCCGGCGTCTGGCCGACTCTCTCGATCACTGCTTCCACAAGTGCGGGGCCGCGCATGGTTTGGCGTGCAAAACGTACAAAAGCCAAACCTGGAAGGCAACGCGCACGCGGAGTGGGTGTGAGGCGTCTGCCGAGCATCGCGCTAATTCGTTGATCTCAGTGACTTCGTGGGGGCCACGGCGCTCAACAGGGATCGTGTTGTTCCTGAAACAGGGCCTCAGAGCATCAAGCGGAACTCGTGCGGGATAGTATTTGGAGTCGCCGCATTCGACCGTGGCTGTTTGCTACAGGCGTTCGAGCCCAGACCTAAATAGGGCAAAGCCCGCCTATGGCGCCAGAGCGCTTGCAAGAGCCATCGCGCTCCAACGCCAAAGACGTAGGCCACGCTGCGGCCGGACCGCTTCATGCCGGCAGCGCTGCTCGAGCCCTCGGGGACGTTGCTGAGAAAGGTCGCGATGACGGCGACCATGCTGACCGCTCCACCCTTCATCAACGAGAGCCCGATCACGATCGACTCGGGATTGCCATCGAGCAGGGCGCCCACGGCGATCGCCAGCCCGCTGCCGTTCTGATGGCTCTAGCGCGGCTGTTGGGCACCGCTTGGCTTTCGATGCTTGGCGCCCCAAACGGTTAAGAGCCCGTTGGCGAGTGGGCGACTTGCAGCACATCTCGTGCCATTGGTCCCGCGCTTGCATAGCGGGTAACTCCATGGTTCAGCTCCTTGGATGGTGCAGCTCGCTCATGCTGCTCCCAACCATCGCCGCCCAGATCCGCAAGCAATACTGCAGGTCAGGGCTAGGATGACAATTAACTTCAAGCGAACTGGTGGGAACGAACGACGCAAAATGCCAAGCGCGCGACACACTGTCTCGGTTGGTTTTCACCACCCAAGAGGCTTGACCGGAGTCGTACGCAAAGGCGCGATGGTCGCGATGGAAGGCACCGGCGGGTGAGCAAAGCGCGTCGAAAGTCGACGGGGGTCGACCTAGGGCAGCGTGACCATCTGGCGCGGAAAGCGGCCGAAGAGCCCGGACTCATTTCGTTCGCGGGAGGTCTACCGGATCCGGGGTTGTTCCCTACCCGAGAGCTGGGTCGCGCGCTCCAAACCGCGTTGAGCGACACCGACGCACTTCAGTATGGGTGGCCTGAGGGCACGGAGCAGCTCCGTGCGTACATCGCGGCTGGGTTAGCAGCTCGAGGGGCGACGGTCACCGCCGATCGCGTCATCGTCACCAGCGGTGCTCAGCAAGCCATTGCACTCGCATTGGGTGTCTTGCCCGCTCGGAGCATCATTGGGGTCGAGCGTGAAAGCTACCCAGGCGCCCTCGACCTCATCAAGGGGGCGCGCCACCGTGAGGGGGCGCTGGCGGACACCGCAGGCGCGTACTACGTGATGCCCAGCGTCTCGAATCCTCGCGGCCAACGCATGAACGCCGAACAGCGCCAGGCGTTGCTGGCGCGTGCAACGAGGCATCGCGCGCTGTTGATAGAGGACGATGCCTATGACGGCACCTGGTTCAATGGCGAAGCGTCCGCTCCCCTGCTGGCGGAAGCGCCCGAACGCGTCTTCCACGTTGGCACGTTCTCCAAGACGCTTTGCCCAGGGCTGCGCATTGGTTGGCTCGTGCCACCGCCCAAGCTAGCGCGGCGCGTTTTGCGGCAGAAACAGAACCAAGACCTGCAAGCAAACAGCCTGGCGCAAGCGTTGCTCGAGAGATACCTGCAGGGTGACCAGTTTGACCGCCACCAGCGGAGAGCCCGGTTTCGCTACCGACGCAAAGCAGCCGCGCTGATGAGGAGCGTCGCAAAAGAGCTACCAGAATTACGCTTCACTGCTCCGGGTGGCGGCTTTTCGCTCTGGCTGGAGGGCGACTTCAAGATTGATGAGAAGGTTCTCCTGGCCGCAAGCATCGACGCAGGTGTCAGCTTCGATCCCGGTTACCTCTTTCGCTCGCGGCCCTACGAATCTTTTGCTCTCAGACTCTGCTATTCGAACGTCGCGGAAGACGACATCCACGAAGGAGTCCGTCGCCTTGCCGCAACGCTCGCAAACGCTCGTGGCGTGAGCCGCGGCGGAACTAGACGCCGACGCTCCGTGGCGCGAACCGTCCAAGCCCGTCGGCAATGACCGCTCGGACAATTGGCATGCCATCTGCATTGCGTCAGCGCATGGATGGCAAAGCCCTCGATCTGAAAGAAGTTTTCGGCAGGCTTACAGCGCGAGCCAGTGTGGCTGCGGGCAGTCTTTGGGCCTTCGTCGGGGCTGCGCTGCTCGTCATCGTTTGGGGCGCGACAGGTCCCTTCTTTCATTACTCCGAGGTGTGGCAACTGGTGATCAACACCGGCACGACCATCATCACGTTCTTGATGGTGTTCATCATCCAGCACGCACAAAACAAGGACACGCGTGCCGTACACCTGAAGCTCAATGAGCTGATCGCTGCGGTCGAGGGTGCGAGCAATCGCCTGATTGACGTGGAGGACCTGACCGATCGAGAGCTTGAGATTCTCTACCGCCGCTTTCAATGCCTCGCGCGTACCGCGGGCGACCTGGAGCGCGGCGCCAAGGTCAGCGTCGAACAGGCGGAGCGAGAATCGGAGCCCGGCTCCAAACGCCCCGTCCCCATCAAGGCCGAAGCTCGAAACCGCAAGGAGCTGAAGCCCAACGTGACTTCCCAGTAGGGTACTGATTTTGCAGTCGCGACTGAGATGACATTTCGACCGCCTGCGCCGCCCCTTGTTGTAACTGCCCTGATTGCTTACGCAGTTGTCGCAGGCGTGGTGGGCTTAGCTCAGTCTGTGCGCCGGCGGGAAGAACGCGTCCAACGCTGGAACGCTGTATTCCGGGGCGATTCGGGCACGCGGGCATAGCTGCAGCTGGCACAGCAATTACTCTCGCCAGCGTATGATTGATCAACACCAAGCTCTGGTTCCACGCCGCGATCGTGTTCGTGGACACTCCTCGCCGATCGTGAACGAGAAAATCGACGCGCTCACAAACGCCACCGTCGAGGCAACCCTGCGCGGCAGCCCAGGACTCGCCCGCTATGCGACTTCTCCGCTGTTGGAACCTCGTCGGGTTCACGGATTGGCGACACGTTTGGCCAGCGACTTTGCTTCGAGAATCGTGCGCAGTACCTTGAGCACACGACGGCGCGCCACCAGGTTTGCACCCACGGCCATCTGGATCGGAAGAAGCCCGGGTAGCCGGCCGGTAAGATGATCGATGAGCGATTGATCCTTGCCCGACTGGAGCGCGCCGGCGACGTGGCGAGCCATGCGACGAGCCTCGTCGGCCTCGATCGTGCGTTCGAAGATGATCTCCCGCAGATCATCAAAGAGCTCCCTTTCGTCTTCATTGAGGCTGCAGCCGGGGACAATTCGCAAGGGCTTGCCGCAGACCTGGCAACCTCGCGACCCGGTCAGAAGACCTTGCTCGTTTTCCAACGCAACTTGGTCACAAATAGCGCAAAAGGTGGTCAAAAGCGCCATCTCTGACGAGATGTATGTCGCGAACCCAGATCGTCAAGGCCCTAAGACGGGCCGCTCTGCTGGGAAGTCTTACTTAATTGGGAGAGCCGCAAGCAAAACTCACTCGGTGAGCCGGCCCTCGTCCGCACAGGTGGCGCGGGTCCGGGCGGTCAGTTGAACCACCAGCAACTGAATACCGCGGCGCGGCGCGCTCACCAGTGCAGGGCGCGCGTTCGCCAGGGCGGGAAC
>JBEQSW010000084.1:0-19281 GCA_040348565.1 Myxococcales bacterium
CGCGAGCGGGCACTTGGAGCTGCCCATTTCGGCTCGCGTCCGCTTCGTTTCTGGCCTGTTGCTGTGGCTGCCGCTGGCGCGGCACGAGTTCAGTGTCCAAGGCCGTGGCGCCGCGTTCGAAACCTGGCCCGTCGCCGGAATGCTTCAGCTTGGCCTAGAGCTAACGATTGGGTGATGGCTCGGCTCCGCCCTTCCCACCAAGTCAAGAGGAGGTCAGCGCGCCGGCCTCGCATGACCGGCGGTCGATGATGACGTTCGAGGAGCTCTATGATCGCGAGTTCGACTTCATCTGGAGGAGCTTGCGGCGGCTTGGCATTCCCCATGACGACCTACCGGACGCTGTACAAGAGGTATTCCTCGTCGTTCATCGACGGCTCGCTTCGTTCGAAGGGCGAGCCAAGGTGACCACCTGGCTGTTCAAGATCGCGCTGCGCGTCGCGCGTGATCGACGGCGCCGGGCCCACGTTCGGCACGAGGTCGTGAGCTCTGAAGCGCTCGACGCCCTCATCGATCCCGGTGAAGACGCCACGCAAGCCCTGGAGCGCCGCGATGATCTGGCCCTGTTCGACGCCGCACTGGATGGTCTCGACCTCGATCAACGCGCGGTGTTCACTCTGTTCGAGCTAGAAGGCCTGAGCGGCCCCGCCGTCGCCGAGCTGTTGGATATTCCGCTGGGCACCGCTTACTCGCGCCTGCGCCTCGGTCGCGCCTCCTTTCGAGAGCGGCTGAAGCGTCACGCGGCGCGGCTGGGTCTGAGCATGCCGGCCTGGAAGGAAGGCTCGTGACCGATCCCACGCGGCTCATCGAGCTCGAAGAGGGCACCTCACCGCTGGAGCGGCGCGTGCTCGATGCGGGCAGGAGCATCGGCGCGCCGCCGGGGGCCAAGGCCAGCGTTTTGGCTGCCATCTCCGCGCAGGCAGCGCTCAGCGCAACCGCGGCCGCGGCCGTGAAGACCAGCTCGCTCGTGCTGGTGGCGAAATCGCTGGCGGTGGGGGTGTTGGTGGGAGTGGCGGCCACGGCGGGGGTCAATGCCTGGGTGGCGTCAGGCGCGGCACCGCCGGCGAAGGCGCCGGTGGCATCGGCCCCCCGCGTTGCTCGCGACGTACCTGACGCAGCGCCCGTATCAAGCGTCCTTCCCGCGCTTCCGGCTCCGCTCGATGCGCCCAGCAAAGCCGAGCCCCCCGCGCGGCGCTCGGTCGATCACGCGCCGTCCAGCGTCGAGCCCATCCCCGCCGCCCCCGCCGCTCCCTCCCAAATGGCGTTTTCGGACGCGCCGGTCGAAGCTCCGAAATCCGCTTCGGGGGCTGATCGGGCCCAGCTCGAAAGTCGGCGAGTGGCCGAAGCACGAGGGCTGTTGCGCGCCGGTCGAACCGCAGCCGGCCTCGTCGTGCTGAACGAGCTCACGCGAGAATTCCCGAACGGCGTGCTCGTGCAAGAGCGCGAGGCCTTGATGATCGAGGCCCTGCTCGGCTCGGGGGAGCGTGAACGGGCGCGCGCCCTGGCGCTCGAGTTCCTGCAACGGCACCCGAACAGCCCGCTCGCTGCCAGCGTGCGCCGCGCCCTCGACTGATGCCGTCGGCCGGTGAGCGACCGCGCCGTTCGGCGTCGGTCGCGAAAGACTAGAATTTGCAGCGCGCCGCGACGTTGGCGGAAAGCCAACTTGCTGCCAGACGGCGAGACAGCGTGCGTTCGAGCCGCTCTTCCGGTTGCGTTTCCGTCGCGGCCAATAGCGCGTTCAGCCGCTGCTCGTAGGCCGCGCGATCGTGGCGCGCGCACGCCGCCTCGGGTTCGGCGAAATCGCTCTCCACCGCCAGGGGCGCGCTAGCCGCTGCGGCCGTCCCCAGCTGCTGGCGATAGTAGCGCGCGCGTGCTTCGGCGTCGGCGCGCAATTGCCGTTCGCGTTCGGCGATCGCAAGCTCCCCTGCGCCGAGCGCCTCCAAGTAGCGCAGCTCGACGAAGCCGTGCGCCATCAGCCGATAGCCGCGCTCCAAAAGGCCGAGCACGCGCGCGTCACCGGGATCGCGTTGGTGCAGCGCTTCCAGCTCGACCAGTTGTGCCGAGAGGGCGGCGTGCGCCAGCCCCGGATCGGCCGCGGTCGACAGCGTGCGCGCCTTCCATTGCGCCGAGCGCACGTCGTTTTCCAGCACCGCTTGCTGCACGCAGCCGCTCAGCAAGAGCGCGAAAAATGCCGAAAAATGCCGAGCGTGCAAGCGCTTCAGCGCGCCTCCGACAGCTGACAGGCCAAGGTGGAGCGGACCCACGGATCTTGGTCGGCCAGGCGGGGTGCCAAGTGCTGCTTCTTGCCCAGCGCGGCCAGCGTGACGGCGGCGCGCAGTCTTCGCGAAGCGCGCTCGTGCGAAAGCTCTTGCTCGAGGCGCGCGATGGCGCGCAGCGAGCCCAACCGTGCCAGTGTGTAGGTTGCCTCCAGGCCGTAGTCGCCTTTGTCTTCGGCCAGCTTCTCGAGGCTTTCGCGCGCCTTCGGGCCGCGCCCCGGCAGCTCCGCCAGGCGCGCCAGCACGAGCGGCGTGATCTCGGGCGAGGGGCTCTTGGCGGCCTTGTCCAGCGCGTCTTTGATCGACGGCTCGTCCAGCGGCGCCGCCATCAACGCCGTGCGTCGCTCGTCGTCCGTGCCGTCGGCGATCGCACGCGCCAACACGCTGATGGCGGCGGCCCGCGACTCGCGCGAGCGAAGCAGCAGCGTCGCCGCCGACACCGAAACCAACCCCGGGCGGTTGAGCGCCCGCGAAAGCTCCCGCTCGCCGCCGCGGCGGAAGCTGGCGGCTTGCGACCAGGCGTCCAGCACCGAAAGCTGCTCTTGCTCGTCGCCGCTCGCGAACAGATCCATCAAGCCGAGGACGGCCGGCTCGCTGCCGATGCGACCGGCGGCAAGCGCCGCCCGGGAGCGATTGGCCGGGCTGGGATCCAGGCGCGCCGCCTCCACCAAATCCGGCAGCTGCGAGGGCAGCGGCGCCTTCAGAGCCGCCTCGAACGCGGCGTGTCGCACGCGCTCATCCGGATCGGTGAAGTAGCGTCGGCGTAGCTCGGCATGGCTGGGCGCCAGCGTGGCGCGCGCCGCGAGCGCTCGGAAAGCGCCGCTGTCGGCCTCGCGATAGCGCGTGACCAAGTCGTTGGCGGGGCGCTTGCCCGCTTCGAACAGCAGCAGCGTCGCCACCGCCGCCACCTCGTCGCCCCGCGCCGCGCGCTCGTCGAGCGCGCCCTCGAGCTCCGGCAAGCACGGGCGAAACACCGCAAGCTGCTCTGCGCCTTCGGGCCCGTGCGCGCCGGCGATCTCTCGCTCGGCCACCGCGTGCGCCAGGGCTTTGAGGCGCTCGCCCGAAAGCGCGCCCCCACGCTCCGCCCGCGCGATCTCCGCCTGCAGCTCCGGCAAAGTACCGGTCAGGGCGGTGCGCACCTCCGGTCGCGGACCGGCACAAGCGATGGAAATTCCGGCGGCGAACGCCGCGCTAGCCAGCAAACCCAGGCGCATGGTCGCAGGTTACACCGGCACGCCTGTCTTTGGTCTCGTCTTAGCTGGTGGCGACGCCCGCTGATCCGGGGTTCTTGCTTCACTGCGCCTTCGGCGCTCCCTCGCCGTTGGCTCGGGCCGTAGGCCTCCGTGGACTTCGTCCAGCACGCTGGACTCCGTCCACTCCGGCTCGTTTTCGCTGCGGTCCGGTGTGACCTGCGCGCGGGCTTCGCCCGTGCTCGGGACCTCCGCCGCCAAAGCGGCTCCGGTGCACGTACTCAAGTACGCTCAAGGAGAGGCGCCTCACGTCGCTTGGTCCTCGCGAAAGCCTCGCCAGAACCCCGGCTTAGCGGGCGGGCTGACCGATGAGGAAGAGGCGGCAGACCTACCGCAGACCGAGCGACTTCCGGCAGGTTCGGACCGATTCGGCTAGTTCACGCTGCTGCTGGCTTCGGCGCTTTGGCCTTCGCGCTGTGCGGGCCTGCCGACCGAGTCGCGGCGCTGCACGGCGGCGGAGACGAAGCTGGAGAACAGCGGGTGTGCGGCCATCGGGCGGCTCTTGAACTCCGGATGGAATTGGCAGCCCAAGAAATGCGGGTGATTGGGCAGCTCCACGATCTCGACCAGCCGGTTGTCGGGGCTGGTGCCGCTGAGCACGAGACCCTTTTCGGTCAGCGCGTCGCGGAAATCGTTGTTCACCTCGAAGCGGTGACGGTGACGCTCGGAGATCTCTTCCTTCTTGTAGATCTCGAGCGCGCGGCTGCCGGGCTTGAGCACGCACGGGTAGGCGCCGAGGCGCATGGTGCCGCCCTTGTCCTTCACTCCGCGTTGATCCGGCATCAGGTCGATCAGCGGCTCGGGGCAGTCCTTCTGGAACTCGGTCGAGCTGGCTTGCTTGAGGCCGCACACGTTGCGCGCGAACTCGATCACCGCCAGCTGCATGCCGAGGCAGATGCCGAAGAACGGCACGTTGTTTTCACGCGCGTAGCGGATGGCGGCAATCTTTCCTTCGACGCCGCGGTCGCCGAAGCCACCGGGCACGAGGATGCCGTCTAGACCCGCCAACATGGCCGTGCCGCCACGCTCGATTTGCTCGGAGTCGATGTATTCGAGCTGCACCGCCAGATCATTGGCCAAGCCGCCGTGGACCAGCGCTTCGTGCAGCGATTTGTAGCTGTCCTTCAAGTGGACGTATTTGCCGACCACCCCGATGCGAACGCTGCCGTGCGCCGGCTTCTTGAACGTCTCGACCGTGCGCTTCCAGGCCGAAAGCTCGGGCTGGCGCGACCAGATGTTGAGCCGCTCGGCGACTTGACCGTCGAGACCCTCGGCGTGCAACACCAACGGCAGCTCGTAGATGCAGCCGACGTCGACCGCGGAAATCACGCTGTCGACGGCCACGTTCGAGAACAGCGCGATCTTCTCTTTCAAGCCACGCGGAATGGGTCGGTCGCAGCGGCAGACCAAGATGTCCGGCTGAATGCCGATTTCGCGCATCTCGCGCACCGAGTGCTGGGTCGGCTTGGTCTTCAGCTCCCCGGCGGTGGGAATGTGCGGCACCAAGGTGACGTGCACGCTGAGCGCGTTTTCCGAGCCGGCCTCCAGCTTGAGCTGGCGAATGGCCTCCAGGAACGGCAACGACTCGATGTCGCCGACGGTGCCACCGACCTCGATGATCGCCATGTCGGCGCCTTCGGTCGCTTCGTGGATGCGCGCTTTGATTTCGTCGGTGATGTGAGGAATCACTTGGACGGTGGCGCCCAGGTACTCACCGCGGCGCTCTTTGGTGATGACGGCCTCGTAGATACGGCCCGTCGTCACGTTGGCTTGCCGGGTGAGGCGACACGCGGTGAAGCGCTCGTAATGGCCGAGATCGAGGTCGGTTTCGGCCCCGTCATCGGTGACGAACACTTCACCGTGCTGATACGGCGACATCGTTCCCGGATCCACGTTGATGTACGGGTCGAGCTTCATGTGCGTTACACGAAGCCCGCGCGCTTCCATCAATGCGCCGATCGACGCGGACGTGAGTCCCTTGCCGATCGAGGAGACGACACCGCCGGTGACCAACACGAACTTGGTACGCCGACTCACAGGGAGATCTCCATGTCGGACCCCCCCGTATCACGCCCCGCCGACGCCTGCACCCCTTCCGCACATCTTCGCGCGCTGACTCGGAAATATGGCGCGCAAAATCCGCGCGTCGTCGCCGCGCGGCTCAGAACGTACCGACGACGCCGAGGCCGACGCCGTCCTTTCCGAAGTTGAGGGGCACGGCTTGAACCGACGCTTTTTGCGGGGCGGGTCGCGCGCTCGACGTATTCAGAAACAAACCTTCGGCGACGATACCGAGTCCGCCGGCCTGCACCACGCCGTCGAAGATCGTCAAGATGGCGCCGAGCACCAACGGCACCTTGCTGCAGCCGCTGGAATCGCTCGAGGGGCAGCCGGTCTTGCCGAGCGCCATCCACGGGCCCGCGATCGGGATGCGCAGATCCTTCGAGCCGTTCAAGTCTTCCGGCTTGATCAGGTACGAGGCGCCAACCGCCAAACCGTAGGAAACGGCCGTGGTCGCAAGTCCAGCCACGATGTGCGTGGTCCGGGCGCCGGGTGGCGGCACGTCGGCCCCGGGCGGCGCTGGGGGCGGGCTAACGGCGGGGGCGGGGGCAGGGGCGGGCGGAGCTTCCTGGGCGCGGGCGGCGGTCGCCGCGAGCAGCGTAGGCAGCGTCAGCCCGAAACTGAACAAAACGCGGAATCGCACGAGCCGGCTCTACCTTTCTACCTTGCGGGATGCCAGCTTTTTGCCCCAGCGCGCCGGACAGGAATAACTGAAGCGGAGGCCACCCTTGGAACCTGCCCGCTTCGAGCGCCTGCTGGCGCACCTACCGTCCCGCCGTTGCCCGCGGCTGGCGGCGCTTTTGGTGCTGACCACCATCGCGTGCTGGGGCGAGCCCGGAGCCCGTGGCGCCGCCAGTCCGGCCCTGCCCAGCAGCGCGGACTTTCCGGAGAGCTCGGAGCCGGTCGAACCGGACCCGGTGCTGGCTCCCTCGCCACCGCCGATTCCGGCGCCCCCCGAACACGCGGCCGAAACGGCTCCCGCCCCCGCTCCCAGCAGTGTGGCCCGTCCGAGCACCGCCCCGGGTCAGCTCGTAACGCGCGTGGCGCCGAAGCTCGAGGCGCTTTCCAGTTGGGTGAAAAGCCACAAGGGTGAGCTGGGGTTTGCGCTGCGCGACCTAGGCACGGGCCGCGAGCTGTCGGGGGATGGAGCCACGCGCTCGCTCAACCCGGCGTCGAACGAGAAGCTCATCACTGCCGCGGTTGCGCTGTCCGAGCTCGGCCCCGACTTCAAGTACCACGTCGGCGTGCTCGGCAAGATCGAGGCTGGCGTTGCCCCACGCTTGGTGATCCGCGGCAATGGTGACCCGACCTTCAGCTACGAAGAGCTGCGCGGCTTCGGTGAGCGCTTGGTGGCGCTCGGTCTGAGCAAGGTCTCCGGCGACATCCTCGTCGACCAAAGCGCGTTCGACGACAAGTACACACCCCCCGCCTTCGACCAACAGCCGAACGAGTGGGCCGCGTTCCGCGCGCCCGTGAGCGCGGTCTCGCTGGATCGCAACTCGACCACGCTGCACGTGTTCCCAACCCAGCCCGGGCAATTGGCGCGCGTCGAGTTCGAGCCGCCCGGCTACGTCAGCGTGCAGGGCGAGGTCCGCACCGAGAAGGGCAAGAAGCGCGACCACGTCGGGCTCACGCTCAAGCCGCACGGCCTATTGCTGGGCGCGCAGGTGAGCGGCGGCTTGCCCGAGGGTGAGACGGTCGTGCACATCACCCGCCGCATCGAAAATCCCGAAATTTACGCGGGTTTAGTGTTGAAGCGGGTCCTGACCACGCTCGGGGTCGTGGTGCAGGGCGACGTGCGTCGCGGCGGCGAAGACGAAGCCGTGGAGCTCGTGGGCCGCGACTCCGCCAAGCTGAGCGAGCTGGTGCAACAGCTGGGTAAGGCCAGCGACAACTTCTACGCCGAGACTCTGTTCAAAACCTTGGGCGCGGCAAAGCGCGGTCGCCCCGGCACTGCCGAGAACGCGGCCCAAGTCGAAATCGATTGGCTGAAGAGTCGTCAATTGGCGGACGAGGGTCTGAAGATCAGCAACGGCTCCGGTCTCTACGACGCCAATCGCGTCAGCGCGCGCACGCTCACGCGGCTGCTGGAAGCCGCTTACCTCGACCCGGTCATCTCGCACGCCTACCAGGACCAGCTCGCGATCGGCGGTCTCGACGGCACGCTGCGCACGCGCTTCTACGCGTTGCGCAACCGGCGCTCCGTGCACGCCAAGACCGGCACCCTGAACAAAGTCACCGCGCTCAGCGGCTACGTCTTCGGCCCCGAGCAAGAGACCGGCGTCGCCTTTTCGATCTTGGTCAGCGGAACCTCCGCCCACGCCGAAATTCGCCAGCGCATGGACGCGCTGGTGCTCGAGATTTCCGACGCCCTATGGGCGCCCAAGAGCTCGCTGGGCGCTCTCGCGCGGCGCTGAGCGTGCCCAGATTTCGCGGATTTGGGGGCGAGCCACGAAATGACGAACGGCACCGTGAAGGTGCCGTTCATTTTCTAGCGTCGCGAAACCCAAATTCAGGCGATCTTTCGATCTTCCCGTGAGAAATCGGGGTTCCTGACGGGGCGTTACTTCACTTGCAGTTGCTGAGCCCGGTATTCGTCGACCAGGTGCTGGTACTCGCCGCGGTCGGTGGTGGTCATCGACAAGAACAAGATCAAGAACAAGACCGACGTCAGGAACAGGACGGCGTTGAACTTCTTGTCCCACAACAAGTGCATGAAGAAGACGCACACCAGCGCCGCCTTCACCGTTGCGATCGCCATCGCGACGATCAGGTTGCCCTGGGCGCCCAAATCGAAAGACGTGACGGCGACGGTGGCTACCGTGAGAGCTAGCAGCGCGCCGAGCACGCCGAACAGCAGCGGGAGCGGCATGGTGTGAGCCAGGCCGTGGTCGGCGCCGTGCGCGTGCGCGTCGCCGTGAGCATGACTATCGTGCGCGGCGTGCGGGTCGCGCGCGGCATGCGCGTCGGCGTGAGCGTGACCATCGTGGTCGTGATCGGCGGATTCGACTTCAGGCTTCTCAGCCTCGGGCTTTTCGTCGCTCATGATCGGCCTTCAATGAATCAGGTAAAGGAGGGGAAACAGGTAGATCCAGATCAGATCGACCAAGTGCCAATAGAGAGCGGTGAAGTCGATGGGGCCGAAATAGCTCGGTCCGAAGTGACCCTTCGCCGCCTTGAGCAGCATCCAAACCCAGATGCCGATGCCGATGAGCACGTGGAACCCGTGCAGGCCGGTCATGAAGAAATAGATGCCGAAGAACACGTGAGCCATGCGCGGGCGCGAGATGTGCGCGCTCGGATCGAGCGAGCGAGGACCCACGAGGCCGGCCGCCAGTAGCGGCTCCAGCTCCTCTTCGGTCGGGCGCTCGATCTTTTCCTCGACTTTGCCTTCCATTTTGGCGCCCGCGGCGGCCGGCGCTTCGGGCTTCTTTTCGTCGAGCTTGGCCAGCTTCTCGGCGTACTCGGCGGCCTCGGGATGCCGATCACGGAAGCTCTTCAGCTCCCAGATCTGCTCCTTGGGTTGGAAGTTTTTACCGGGCAAAAGGCCATCATGGTACTTGTGCGCGTACTCGACGTACTTCACGCACATGAACGTGAAGGCGCAGGCGATGGTGACGACGATGTTGATCATCAACATCTTCTTCTCGGCCAGCTGCGCGTTGCGCACGGCCCAAGCCGCCGTCAAGCTCGAGATGAGCAGCACGCAGGTGTTGAGCGCGCCCAGCTTGGTATCCAAGAAGTAGTGCGCGTAGACGAACACCTCGGGGTGCATCGAGCGGTACACGGTGTACGCGCAGAACAACCCGGCGAAGAACAACACCTCCGTCAGCAAGAACAGCCAGATGCCGAGCTTGCCGGCGTCGAACTGCTGCTGCGGCGTATCGAAGTGGTGCGCCAGGTGCGGGTTGGCGGCGTGGATGGGATCGTGCGCCTCGTGACCATGATCGTCGTGACCATGGCCAGCGTCGTGGGCGGCGGGCGGAGGAGCGGACGCCTTTTTGGCGGCTTCCGTGGCTGTGCTGGGTTCAGACATCGCTGGGCGTCCTAATCAGGCTTTCTTGGCGACGTAGCCGCCGATCTTCTCGTCGTAGACGAGGTCGTCGTAGCCGTCGTAGGGACCGGCCGTCACGGGCGGGGGCGTGTGGAAGTTGTAGTAGGGCGGAGGCGAAACCGTCGTCCATTCCAGGGTGACGCCGCCCCACGGGTTGTTGGGCGCCTTCTTGCCGTACTTCAGCGCGCGGCCGAGCGAGACCGCGGTCAGCAAGAAGCCGATGCCGAGCGTGAAGGCACCGATGGTCGACAGCTGGTGCAGGCCTTGGAACTCCGGCAGGTAGTTGTAGTAGCGGCGCGGCATGCCGCGGCTGCCCAGGATGAACTGCGGGAAGAACGTCAGGTTCAGGCCGACGAACACGATGACGGCGCCGATACGGCCCATCTTCTCGTCGTACATTTTGCCGAACGCCTTGGGGAACCAGTAGTGCAGACCGCCCAAGAAGGCGGTGATGGCGCCGCCCATCATCACGTAGTGGAAGTGCGCGACGACGAAGTAGGTGTCGTGCAAGTGAATGTCGACGCCCATCACCGCCAGGAACACGCCGGTGAGGCCGCCGATGGTGAACACCCACAGGAACGCCAGCGCGTACAGCATGGGCGTGTCCAGGTGGATGCGCCCCTTGTACATGGTCGACACCCAGTTGAAGATCTTGATGGCCGTCGGGATGGCGATCAAGAAGGTGATGGCGCTGAAGATGGTGCCGGCCAGCACGGACTGACCGCTGGTGAACATGTGGTGGCCCCAGACCAAGAAGCCCAGGAACGCGATGGCCAAGCTGCTGATGGCGATGAACTGGTAGCCGAACAGGCGCTTCCTCGAGAACACCGGGATGATCTCGCTGACCACGCCGAACGCCGGCACGATCATGATGTACACGGCCGGGTGCGAGTAGAACCAGAAGAAGTGCTGGAACAGCACCGGGTCTCCGCCCAACGATGGGTCGAAGATGCCGAGGCCGAACACGCGCTCGACCATCATCATCAGCAGGGTGATGCCGATGACCGGCGTCGCCAGCACCTGAATCAGCGCCGTCGAGTACAGCGCCCAAACGAACAGCGGCATGCGGAAGAACGTCATGCCGGGCGGGCGCAGCTTGTGAATGGTGACGATGAAGTTCAGCCCCGTGAAAATCGAGCTAAAACCCAGGATGAACGCACCGAACGCCGCTGGAATCACCGCGGTTTGCGTGGTCGTGCTGTAGGGCGCGTAGAACGTCCAGCCCGTGTCGACGGCGTTGATGGCCAGCGACGACAGCATGCAGAGGCAGCCGATGATCCACAGGTAGTAGCTGGCGAGATTCAGCTTGGGGAAGGCGACGTCTTTGGCGCCCAGGTGCAGCGGCAAGATGATGTTGCCGAGCGCCGCCGGAATACCGGGGATGATCACCAAGAACACCATGATCGCGCCGTGTAGCGTGAACATCTGGTTGTAGGTGTCATGCTCCATGATCGTCTTGCCGGGCGACCACAGCTCGGTGCGGACGGCCAGGGCGAAGAAGCCGCCCAGCGCGAACGCGCTCAGCACGGAGGCTAGGTACATGACGCCGATCCGCTTGTGATCGAGCGTGAAGGCCCAGGACGCGAAGCCCTTGTCGTGGGTCAGGTAGTTGTCGTCGGCGCCCTTCTGCTGGGGAATGGCCGCATCGGCTGTCGTGGTGGGTGACGCCATGGCTGGATCCTTTACTTCAGAGTCTTGATGTATTCGATGAGGCCGTCGATGTCTTTATCGCTCAGCTTGCCCTTGTACGTGGGCATGGAGGGCGCGAAGCCCTGCACCACCTTGGCCGTCGGATCCATCATGGATTCGCGGAGGTAGTTCTCATCGACCTTGATGGGAGGGCCGCCGGCAATGGTTTCCGTCCTACCGAATAGGCCCTTCCAGGAAGGACCAATCTTCGGCGTGCCGTCGGTGGTGTGACACGTCTCGCAGCCTTGTTGGCTGTACAGCTTCTTGCCGCGCTCGGGGCCGACCATCGAGTCGGCCTTTTCGCAGGCGCCCTTGAGCCAGGTCTCGTACTCCCCCGCGGGGTGCACGATGACGTGGGACAGCATGTCCGAGTGGGAGGTGCCGCAGTACTCGGCGCAGAAGATCGGGTAGTCGCCGGCCTTGGTGGCTTGGAACCACATGTCCGTGTAGCGGCCGGGCACGGCGTCCATCTTCGTGCGGAACGACGGGATGTACAGCGCGTGCAGCACGTCGACCGAGCTAATCAGCATGCGCACGGGCCTGTCGATCGGCACGTGCAAGGTGTCGTCGGTCATGCCGCCGGTCGGGCACTTGTAGTCGAAGGTCCACTTCCACTTTTGCGCGTTGGCGTGCAGCTCCATCGCGTCCTTGGGCGGCGTGCGCAGGTCGACGAAGCCTTTGAAGCCCCACACGAACAGCGCGATGCACACGAACAGCGGCAGCACCGACCAGGTGATTTCGAGCGCGGTGTTGTGCTCGGCGCTCTTCTCGACGGGCTCGTTGGCGGCGCGCGACTTGGCCTTGTACTTCGTCACGAGATGAAACATCGCGACGACGATGGCGAGCGCCGTGAGCACGCTCATCCAGACCAAGAAGTCCCAGACCCAGTCGATGTTGCGCGAAGTCACCGACGCGTCGGCAGGAAGCCAAAAAGAATCCGACGGCGCCAGCTTGGGTAAAGCCGTGTCGGCCAGCAGGGCGAGCAGGTGTAGAGTCATTGCGCTGTGCTTTCGACCAGGGTGCGCTTCTTATCGCGCCGAATCAGAATCGTTAGAAATCCCGCCAACAGGGCGAGGCTGACGCCGCCGCCGAGCTGCATGATGCGAGCGGCGACTGGGGCGTAGCGGCCTTCAGAGGAGTCGTAGTGGAAGCAGTACAAAACCAGCCTGTCCAGGCTGGTGCCGACGCGGCCCTCGGAGGCTTCCACCAGCCCGAGGCGTAGGGTTTTGTCCGGATATTCGAGGCCGTACAGGTAGCGGGCGACTTTGCCGTCCGGGCTGAGCAGCGTGATGGCGGCCGGGTGGACGTACTCGCCGCGGGCTTCGTTGTAGTTGTAGGTGAAGCCGACGGACTTCGCGAGCGCGTGAATGGTCGCGTCCGAGCCGATCAGGAAATTCCAGCCGGGCTCGGCGCCGGGGCGGTTGTACTGGCTCAGGTAGCGCGCGCGGAAGCGATGGGCGGTGTCGTTCGTCTCTTTGGGATCGAGCAGCACCGTGACGATGCGGAACTGCTTGCCGGCCGTGAACTCGAGCTTCTTCAGGCCTTCGACGAAGGCCGTCAGCTGCAAGCTGCACAGCATGGGGCAGCTCGAGTAGTTGAAGGTGAGGATGACCGGCACGCCGCCGTGCAGGTAGTCGCCCAGCGTGACCGCTTTGCCGTCTTGATCCTTGAACGGCAGTGTCTCCGGCACCGCGTCGCCCAAATGCTCGATCAGATCCACGCCTTTGAGGCGCTTGGGCGCCTCTTCGGTGTGATCGGGCGCCTGCACCGGATCCGCCTCGGCGGCGGAGGTGAAGGCGAGCGATGCGGCGACGAGCGCGCTCGCTCGATGGCGGAGCAGGCGACGGAGCATTTAGGGTGCGGGAGGGGCAGCGGGAGCCGGCGCGGGGGCAGCCGGTGCGGGTGCGGGGGCGGCGGGGGTCGGCTTGGCCGGCTTCGGCGGGACCTTCTTTTCCGGCTTGTCGCCCGTACCTGGAGCTTTGGACCCTTCTGGCGGCTTTGCAACTTCGACAGCCGCAGAACCAGCAGTTGTTGGCGAGCCGCCCGCAGCCGTCGCGTCAGGGGCGGTGCCTCCGGTAGCGGTGGCGGTGCCTCCGGCTCCGCTGCTGCCACCGAGCGCGCTCGCGTCGGCGCTGGCCCCACCGCTCCCGCCCACGGCCGGCGGCGTCGCGCTGTTCGGGTCTTTGATCAAGTTGGAGACGGTGAGCTCCATCGCGCGGTCGATGGGCAGCGAGACCAGGCCGCGGCCGCGATCCACGTAGGCGGCCGGCGCCGCCATCTTTGCCGTCTGCTCGGCGACCAGATCGCGGTAGGGGCGGTCGGCGCCGACCTCCTTCTTCTGGGTTTCTTCGCCGACCTCGGTGCGGACCAGGGCGGTGACCACGAGCGCGATGCCCAGCGTGGCGCAGGCGCCGACGGCCAGCAGCGTGCCGAGCGCACCAGAATTGACGTTGTCGGATTCGGTTGCCATGGCTCAGATGTTCTCGAAGGCCAGCGACTTGGGCAGGCGCGGGTCGTTCGTGGGCATGAGGTTGAGGTTCTTGGCGCGCATGGCGATACCCGCGATGAACACGCCCATGACGCCGACCATGCAAGCCAGGTCGATGAGGCCGAAGGGCGGGGCGGTCACGTCTTTGCCGAGCGTCGGCATCACCAGCCAATACATGTCCAGGTAGATCATCACCAGCTGCCAGATGGCCCAGAAGGCCAAGGTGGGGCGACGTCGCTTGATGTGACGCGAGAGCAAACCGAAAAACGGAATGACGAAGTGCCCGAAAAGCAAGACGGCGCTGAGCAGGCCCCATCCGCCACCCCAGCCACCGATGAAACGCAGCTTGTACCAGCCCGTCTCTTCCGGAATGTTCGCGTACCAGATCAGCATGAACTGGGAGAAGGCGACGTAGGCCCAGAAGATGGTGAAGGCGAACACCATCTTGCCCAGATCGTGGAAATGCTCGGTGGTGACGCTCTTCTTGAGCACGCCACGCTTCTGCAGCCACATCGCGACCAAGGCGATGAAGGCGTTGTTTCCCTGCACGCAGCTGGCCAGGTAGTAGACGCCGAAGATGGTGCTGAACCACAGGGGGTCGAGCGACATCAACAGATCGATGGCGCAGAACGTCATCGTCAGCGCCCAGGCGATCATCGCCGGGCCGGCGACGGCGCGCATCTTGGCCATGATCGACTTGGGCTCTTTGCTCGAATCTTGGGCGAGTGAGCTATTCAAGTAGTAGCGCGAGATGAACGTCCAGAAGCCGAAGTAGACGACGAAGCGCACCAAAAAGAAGCCGCTGTTCAGGTACGCGGCCTTCTTGTGCAACAGGTGGCTGGCCTCGACGGTGGCGTGATTGGACCATTCGTAGATGGTCGAGTTGCCCATGAAGATGGGCACCACGATGGGCAAGGCCAGCACCGCCAACAGCGGCGCTTGGGCCGCGATGATCTCGCCCACCCGGCGCAGCACGATGCTCCAGTGCGAGTTCACCAAGTTCTGCAAGATGACCCAGAACAGAGCGCCCAGGCCCAAAGCCAGCACCCACATGAAGGCGGTCACGTAGGAGAGCGAGAAACGGCGGAAGCCGTCGCCCTGCATCGAGCCGAGCGCCACCGCGGCGGCCAGACCCACGGCGCCGATACCGGCAGCCTTGGTGAATAGCGACTGCCCGGCGGCACCGAGGCGGATGTTGTCGTCGGGGTAGTCGGGGCCGACGTTGCCGCCGCCCTTGCCGCCGCCGTTCGAACCGCCGCCAGCAGAGCCCGAGCCGCCGGCTTTTTCGGCCGACTTCTTGGGCTGCTTTCCCGCGTCCTGTTTGCCTTTTTCCGTTGCCATGTCGTCTCTCACTTCAAGCTGCCGCGTTCGGACTCGGGCACGTCGCCGACAGAACCGGCTTGGCTCTTTTGCAGAGCGCGCACGTACATGATGATGGCCCAGCGGTCTTCCGGCGGAATCTGCGACCCGTACGAGGGCATGTTGCGGATACCGTTGGTGATGGTGTTGAACAGCTCACCGACGGGCTGATTGCGCACGTACTCTTGGGTCATGTTGGTCGGCTGAATCCAGCCGCCCTGGGCCAAGGCGTCGGCGCGCTTGTGCACCATGCCGTCGCCCAGGCCCGCTTGGCCGTGGCACGGCGTGCAGTAGATGCCGAAGCGAGCCTTGCCGCGCGCCATCGTCTCTTCCGACAGCTCGACCTGGGCCGGAAAGGTGCGAGCCCAAGCGCCATTGGCGCGACCCTGGAAGAAATGGTCGTCGTCGTTCAGGTGGCCCACCGGAACGGTGCCGGGCAAAGCTTCGCGGTCGGCGCGGCCGTCGGCGAAGATCGGGTTTTCGCGCTGCGCCTTGTACTTGGGCTGCGCGTCCATGTCCTGAATGATGTGGATGCGCGGCTTGTCGCTCTTGGAGTGACGCGCCTTGACGGCTAGCGCGACCGGCAACAGCGCGGCGCAGGTGACGACAATCAAGCCGTAGACCAGCCCGGCGGGCATGGTGTCGGGCGTGACGCGGTCTTCCAGCACGTTCTCGATCGCGACGGGATGGGTCGCGTCGATCAGCTCGCGCGTGTCTTTCTCGTCGAACTTGGCGTCCGCCGCCTGAATCATCAGGAAGAACTTGTCGTCGGTGACGCGCCCGAAGCGCTTGACCAAGTCCAGCGGGTGCGACGGATGCGGCAGCCCGTTCAACATCAGCATGCCGACCAGCGTGGTGATGGCGCTGAACAGCACGGTGAGCTCGAACATGATTGGCACGTTGGCCGGAATGCTCCAGGTGGGCTTACCGGAGATGAGCCACGGGTAGTCGTAGGCGTTCATCCACCACTGCATCAGGATGGCGGTGCCGAGGCCGGTGAGACCCGCGCACAGCGTGATCCAGGGCAGCACCGTCATCTTGATGCCCATCGCGGCGTCGATGCCGTGGACCGGAAACGGGCTGTAGGTGTCCCACTTCTCGAAGCCGGCGTCGCGCACCTTCTTGGACGCAGCGACGAGTTGGTCCGGCGTGTCGTACTCGGCCAGGATGCCGTGGAGCTCGGGGGCTGTCGATTCAGCCTGGGGCTTGTGATCGCTCATGGTCTTCTCTGTCAGTGGTGAGCGTGGGCCGCGTCGTCGTGGCCGTGGTGCAGGTGAGGCCGCGCGTGGCCGCCTGCCGGGCTGAAGGCTTTGACTTCGGACATGGCCACCATCGGGAGGTAGCGGCAGAACAGCAGGAACAGCGTGAAGAACAGGCCGAAGCTGCCGCCCAAGGTCATGAAGTCGAACTTGGTGGGAACGTAGTAGCCCCAGCTGGAGGGCAAGAAGTCGCGCGTCAGCGAGGTGCAGATGATGACGAAGCGCTCGAACCACATACCGACGTTGACGATCATGCCGATCAGCAAGATGGCCCAGACGTTGGTACGCACGTTCTTGAACCAGAACAGCTGCGGGAAAATCACGTTGCAGGCGATCATGGTCCAGTAGGCCCAGGCGTACGGACCGAACAGGCGGTTCACGAACGTGAAGCCTTCGTACGAGCTACCGCCGTACCAGGAGATGAAGAACTCCATGCCGTAGGCGTAACCGACCATCAAACCGGTCGCGATCATCACCTTGGCCATCAGCTCGAGGTGGCGAATCGTGATGATGCGCTTCAAGCCGAAGAACTGGCGTGCCGGAACGGCCAGGGTCACCACCATGGCAAAGCCGCCGAAGATGGCGCCGGCGACGAAGTAGGGCGGGAAGATGGTGGCGTGCCAGCCGGGCAGCTGCGCCGTTGCGAAGTCGAACGACACGACGGAGTGCACCGACAGCACCAGGGGCGTCGCCAGCGCGGCCAGGATCAAGTACGCGCGCTCGTAGCGGTGCCACTGGCGCGAAGAACCGCGCCAGCCCATGGCCACGATGCCGTAGGCGATGCGCTTGACCGTCGACGTCGAGCGATCCCGGAAGGTCGCAAAGTCCGGGATCATGCCCATGTACCAGAACAAGATCGACACCGTGGCGTAGGTGCTGACGGCGAAGATGTCCCACTCGAGCGGGCTGCGGTACTGCGGCCACATGCCCATCTGATTGGGGATGGGCATCATGTAGTAGGGCAGCCACGGGCGGCCGATGTGCACGCCGGGGAAGATGCCGGCGCACATGACCGCGAAGATGGTCATGGCTTCGGCGAAGCGGTTGATGGCGGTGCGCCAGTTTTGGCGCAGCAAGAACAAGATGGCGCTGATCAGCGTGCCGGCGTGGCCGATACCGATCCAAAACACGAAGTTGACGATCGGGAAGGCCCAGGCGACGGGCATCATGTTGCCCCACACGCCGATGCCGTTCCAAGCCGCCCAGGTGATGCTGCCGAGGAACATCGTCAGCAAGCTGAGCGCGATGCCCATGGCGATGTACCAGGCTCGCGGAGGCTTGGGCGCCTCCATGATGCGGGTCACGTTGTCCGTGATCTGCGCGAACATGTTGTCGCCCTTGGGCGGCGACTGAAACGGATTGAAGTCGCTGGCAGCGGCCATGGTCAGGCAAGCTCCGGATTCGGGTTCGTGATGCGGGCCAGGTATTGGACGCGCGGGCGATTGTTGAACTCGCCGAGCAGCTGGTAAGCGCGCTCGAGCTTCTGCAGGTTGGCGACGCGGCTCTTCTTGTCGTTGAGATCACCGAACACGATGGCGTCGGTCGGGCAGGTCTCTTGGCAAGCCGTCTTGATCTCGCCGTCCTCGATCGCGCGGTGCGCGTTCTTGGCCGGAATCTTCGCGTTTTTGATGCGCTGCACGCAGAACGTGCACTTTTCCATCACGCCGCGCGAGCGAACCGTGACCTCGGGGTTGAAGACCATGGCCTTCAACTTCATCTTCGGATCTTCGGTCGGCGTGTACGGCGTCATGCCGATCACGTCCAAGTTGTAGTTGAAGTAGTTGAAGCGCCGCACCTTGTAGGGGCAGTTGTTCGAGCAGTAGCGGGTGCCGATGCAGCGGTTGTAGACCATGTCGTTCAGCCCTTCGTGGCTGTGCATGGTCGCGCCGACCGGACACACCTGCTCGCAGGGTGCGTTTTCGCACTGCTGGCAGGGCAGGGGTTGGAAGCGCAGCTCCGGCTCGTTGGGGTTACCGCGGTAGTAGCGGTCGACGCGCAGCCACAGCATCTCGCGGCCCATGGCCACGTTCTCTTGGCCGACGACGGGGATGTTGTTCTCGGCCTGGCACGCCGTCACGCAAGCGCTGCAGCCGATGCACTTGTTGAGGTCGATGGCCATGCCCCACTTGTGACCCTCGTACGAGACCGGATCGACCCACAGGTTCATGGTGTGGGGCTGGTGCACCAAGTGCTTGGCGAAGTGAGGCTCCTTCTTGAACTCTTCGTAGGGAGCTTCGCGCACCAGCTCGGGCAAGCGCTCGGCGATGCCGTCGAGCCCGATTTGGTCCATCGCGTACAGGTCTTGGGTGTTGGCCAGGCGCTTGCCGGGGCCGCTGGTCGCCACTCGCACGCCGGCGGCGAAGTAGGGCGCCTCGGTCGTGCGGATCAGGTTGGCGTTGCCGCCCACCGGCGTGACGTCGGTCCCGACTTTGCCGCCGACGCGACCGGCGTGGGTGCGGCCGTAGCCGAGGGCCAGCTTGATCGAGCCGTCGGCCGAGCCCGGCGCAACGATGCACGGCACGTCGACGGTCTTGCCGCCCAGGGTGAGCGTGAGCACGTCACCGTCGGTGATGCCAAGCTCCTTGGCGGTGGCCACGCTGAAGAACGCGCCGTTGTCCCACGACAGCTTGGAGAACGACTCGGGCAGCTCTTGCAGCCAAGCGTTGTTGGCGTAGCGGCCGTCGTAGATCTTGGGGCAGGGCACGAAACGCACTTCGAAGCCGCCGTTGGAAACCTCGCCGGACAGCTCGCGCTCGCTGAGCTTGATGGGCGGAATCGACGTGAGCTTGGGCGAGACGCGGTCGAAGGCCGAGCCCTCGACGATGCCGTCGTGGACCGCCTTGCGGAA
>JBEQSW010000091.1:0-3559 GCA_040348565.1 Myxococcales bacterium
TGTTCGCGGCGCCACCGTCTCCGAAGGCGCCGGGCTGGGCCTAGGCATAGCGCGTGAGATTGCTCGTTCACATGGCGGTGACGTCTGGCTCGAAACGACAAGCAGCAAGGGCAGCGGCGCCTGCTTCGTTGTCACCATGCCAGTGGGTTCGACCGGGGGCGGCGACGCAGGGGCAGCCATCGAATGAGATGCAAGCGATGCGGCAACGAGCTACGACGAGTCCGTCGGCGACCTGGGTGAGCTGGCGCAGAAGCATCGGCAAGCAGCCAGCGACATCTGGATCCTACGAGAGAGTTACCTCTCACTCATCGCCGACCTGGCAGCGGCCGCTCGCCCGATCGATGTGTTGCGCGCCGAGCGCGACGAACTGCTGACTGCGCTGTGTTGGCGGGCATCAGGAACCGCGGATATTCGGTGAAGTTCACCGGTGAAAACCGCGCCTGAGGGCGGTGAACTTCACCGGTGTCGGTGAGCATCAGGACGCGGTTTTCTTGCTGCGGCGGGTGGAGCGGGCGGCGGTGAGTTCTTTGGCCTCCTTCAGACGGTAGCTGTCGGCGTCGATGTCGATGACCTCGGCACGGTGAATCAGGCGATCGACCAGCGTGACGACGCAGGCCGCGTGCGGGAAGACCTCGCCCCATTCGGAGAAGGCCTTGTTGGTGCTGAGCACGATGGGCTTGCCGGCGTCGTAGCGCCGGGTCACCACCTCGAACAGCAGATCGGCGTAGCGGCTGTTGTAGGAGAGGTAGCCGACCTCGTCGATGCAAAGGACGTGCGGTAGCGTGTAGCGACGGATGCGCCGAGCGAGGATTGACGAGGAATCCTGAGCGGCCAGCTCGGCGAGCATGTCGCTGGCGGTGGTGAAGCGGACGGTGTGGCCGCGCGCCAACGCCTGCAGCGCGATATTCTTCAGGATCATGGTCTTGCCGACGCCGTTGGGGCCGACCAGCACGGTGTTGTGGCCAGTTTTGACGAAGGAAAGGCTAAACAGCTCTTCGATAGCTTCGCGGTCGATCTTCTTCGGCCATGACCAGTCGAAGTCGGCCATAGGCTTGGCGGCGCCGACGTGGGCGTCACGGGCGCGGCGCTCGAAGCCACGTTTCTGCCGCTCGCGCTCTTCGATGGCGAGAACGTCTCGCAGCCAGGGCTTGTCGATGATCTGGTCGCAGCAGGCGATCAGTCCGAACAGACCCAGGGCTTTGAGTCGTGGTTTGACATCGGCGGGATTGAGGTCGGTCATGGTTTCGTGTCTTCCTTGAGTGAGTCGTAGGTGGAGAGGCTGTGGGGAGTGATGACAAGGTCGCGGTGCTCGCTGGGGGCGAGCGAGATGGAGACCGGCGGTGGCAATCCGCGCTCGGAACGGCGTCGGTCGAGCACTTGGCGCACAGCGCCGATGTGGATGGTGTCGCGCTCGAGGACCTCGACCAGCGCATCCTCGAGCGCGTCGGCGCCATCGGCATCGAGCAGCTGCAAGAGACGAGAAGTGTTGCTGCCGAGATTCTGGCCGCGGTCAGCTAAGCAGCGGAGGAACGCCGGGCTGCTGGGCGCCGCCTTGGCGAGGCGATCCAGGCCGCGATGCTCTCGGGACCGCTTCTTTTCTGCTGCCAAACGCTCCAGGTGCTCGGAGACCTCGAGTTGCTGGCCGCGATCCCAGCAGCGAGCATGGACGGCGACGACGTCGTCCTGGCCCTCGACGATGCGGACGGTTTCGAGGTCGGCGAGCACGGTCAAAGCGCGTTGCGTGCGGTCGTGTGGCACCGAG
Organism: Myxococcales bacterium; assembly: GCA_040348565.1. Taxonomy (GTDB): domain Bacteria; phylum Myxococcota_A; class Polyangia; order Polyangiales; family Polyangiaceae; genus PMG-095. Next base: position 1,763 of record JBEQSW010000091.1, read on the forward strand.
TAGTCGTTGAGGTCGAAGCGAGCGTACGGGGTCTTGCCGATTTCGACTTCGACCCGCTCGTGCGCCGGAAAGGGCTCAGCTGGAAGTGGGAGCAGACGACCACGCTCGTCGTCGAAAGCATCACGGACGGTGCGGGACTTGTCCTCGATCCATCTGCGGTCCGCCGAGGCCCCCTGGCACCAGCCGTCAGCCTGCCGATTGAGGTCGGCGACGTCGGTGTACTTGCGGGCGGCGAAGAAGGCGTCGCGCACGTAGCGGATGGCGCGCTCGACACGCCCCTTCTCGTTGCCACGAGCGACGGCGACGGGCCGCGCCTCGAAGTGATAGTGAGCGGCCAGCTCAAGCAGCTTGGGATTGAAGCGGATGGCGTCGCCCTGGCGCTCGAGCACCGCACTTTTGAGGTTGTCGTATAGAAGGATGCGGGGGACACCGCCGAAGAATGCGAACGCTTCGACGTGGCCGCGGATGAAGAACGGCATGGAAGAGCCCAGAAAGAAGCGGAGAAACACCTTCCGGGAGAAGCTCAGGACCATCACGAAGGCCCAGAGCGGCCGCTCTGCTCGCCCGACCGTGTGCTTGCCGAAGTAGGCCCAGTCGACCTGACCTTGGTCGCCGGGCAGCGTCTTGAGGCGCTGAAACGCCTCCGCCGGCTTGCGCGGTCGATGACGCGAGACGACGCGCCGGAAGTGATCGGCACCGCCTGGATAGCCGCGCTCTCGCACCATCTCGAACAGCCGGCTGGCACAGAGCCCGGGGTACTTCTCGAGCTGCTGCACCAAGAACGGGATGAACGGGTCGGCCATCGACGCGCGAGGCACGACCGCCTTCAACTCCACCCCCGTCTGCCCCAAAACTCGTTGCACCGTCGTGTGGTGCAGCCCGAGCTGCGCAGCGATCGTGCCAATCCGCCATCTCTCCGCGTGGTAGAGGCGCAGTACCTCAGCCTCTGTTTCCTTCGAGATCACGCCGACCCTCGCTCATTGAGACGGCGGCGCGCGCGGAAGCCTCGGAGCTCGCCGGGCGATACCGCGCGTTGGCGTCGGCGTCCGTCGTGTCCACGGCGGCAGCGCTGCCCCGCAAAGGGAGCAGCGACCCTGGTCGCAAACCAATACATCTTCTCGGTCCTTTCCGCCGGAATCGGGCTCCGGAACGACCGAGTCAGTGCGCGATGCCGCGGCTTGCGTCACCGACTGATGCGTCACTTTCTGCGCCGAGAAGTTGGCATGCCGGTCGCGATAGCGAGCTTGCCGTGTCGCATGCAGCCGCCGAGCACGCCGGGCGACTCGATACGTAGCGCCCGCTCGGCGAATAGAATCGCGACGTTGCTCCACCGAGCAAGGGGGACAGAATCGCCGCCTCCGATCACACCGCCCGCACAGCCGTAGCTGCGCATGACATCGCCCACAAACGACAACGCGAAAGCTCTACGACCGCACGCGGCTCCGACTGCCGATTTCTGGACAGGGAGCTCACGGTGTGATGAAGGTGCAGCCCTCCACCGCACTGGAGACCCAGAAGGCTCGAGAGTTGGCGCTCTTGGGCCTTCACTAATTTCGGCGGCCGCTTTCTATCCTGCCGGCCCCGAACAGGCCCAAATCCGCGCCGGTGAACGGTGAACGGCGCCCACCGTCATCCCGCGATCTTCACCGACTATCCGCGGATCGCGGTGCACGCTCACACTGCCCGCACCTTCGGCGCCCGCTACGTGCAGGCCCTCGCCGATCAGATCCGTTTCGCCCGCGGCCTCGGTGAGCCACCCGAGCCCGTCATCACCGGTAACCCGTCGGCCGACAATCT
>JBEQSW010000125.1:0-21542 GCA_040348565.1 Myxococcales bacterium
CCCGCACCGCGTCTCCGCGATCGCAGTCTTCGGGCCCCTGCCAGTCGATGGGCAGAGGTTGGGCGTCCGGCGCGGCCTCGGCCTTGGTTGGTGCACCGCCGCTCGCCGGCGTCTCTTGCGCCAAGGCCGAGCCGGTTCCGGCCGCGAGCGCGAGGGCCGCCAGCGCGGAGCAGCGAGCAAGGGACGCGGCAGAACCAAACACGCGGCTCTTGCTTAACCCAGGCTGCCGCAAATCGGGCACGGATTGTGAGCCGGGCTCGTCAAACCGCGCGCTCGAGGCCATAGCGCGAGAGCTTGCGGTACAGGGTATTGCGCGGAATGCCCAGGCTGCGAGAGACAACGCTGACGTTCCAGCGCGCCGCTCGCAATGCGGCCAAGATGCGCTCTTTTTCGTCGCTCTCGAAGTCGCGCCGCGAGCGAGCGCGGGGCGCCGGCGCGCGCCGGCCACCTAGGTCGAGATCTTCGGCGCGGATTTTGGCGCCCGCCGCCAGCACGAAGGCGCGGGTGAGCACGTTTTCCAGCTCGCGCACGTTGCCCGGAAACGCATGGGCCGAAAGCCGCCGCAAGGCATCTTGGCCTAGCTCCGGCGGCTTTTTTCCGGCGTCACGAGCCAGACGCTCCAAGATCTTTTCGCACAAGGCCGGCAAGTCTTCGGGTCGCTCTCGCAACGGCGGCAGAGTGACGGTCACGACGGCGATGCGGTAGTACAGATCTTCGCGGAACTTGCCCTCCGCCAGTGCGCGCTCCAGATCTCGGTGGGTGGCGGCGAGCAAGCGGACGTCGAGGGGCACCGCCTTTTCGGAGCCCACCGGCCGCACCTCGCGCTCTTGCAGCACGCGCAGCAGCTTGGCTTGCAGCGGCAGCGGCAATTCGCCCACTTCGTCCAGGAACAACGTGCCGCCGGCCGCGCTCTGCAGCAACCCCCGCTTGTCGCGATCAGCGCCCGTAAAGGCTCCACGCACGTGACCAAACAGCTCGGACTCCAGTAAAGCTTCCGGCAATGCCGCGCAGTTGATGCCCAAAAATGGGCCGGATTTGCGCGGACCGTTCCAATGGATGGCGCGCGCCACTAGCTCCTTGCCGGTGCCCGATTCGCCCAGGATGAGCACGCTGGCTTCGGCGTCGACCACGCGATCCAGCCGTTCCAACACGGCCCGCATGGCCGGGCCACGCCCCACGATCTGCGAGTAGTCGTAGCGCAGCTCCAAGCTCTGGCGCTGCGTTTGCACCTCGCGCTTGAGCCTTTCAATCTCGCGCGCCTGTCCGCGCGACAGCTGCTCGACGGCGTGCTTTTGGCGAGCCACCTCGGCGTTCTTGCGCTCCAGCTCCTGGTGCAGGCGTGCGTTGCCGATGGCGAGCGCCAGCTGATCGGAGAACGCCAGCAACAGGCTGCGCTCGGCCTCCGAGAAGCGACCGCGCTGCACGCGGCAATCCACGTACAGCACCCCCAACACCCCCGACGGTGACAACACCGGCACCGACAGCACCGACTTCAGCCGCAGCGCGTGCACCGAGCCTTGCCCGGCGAAGCGAGGATCGCCCTGCGCGTCGGTCGTGAGGATCGGTTCTTCGCGCTCCAGCGTGCGCCGCACGATGCTCTGACTCGGCCCCTCGCCTTCGGGCAACGCCGGATCGGTGCTACGCGCGACCACGACCTCGGCGCTGGGCGTCGGGCCACCGGGAGTCTCCGCCGCCTTCGTCAGCAGCAAAAATGCGCGCTCCGCCTCCGTCAAATCCAGCGCCGCCTGCACGGCGTATTCCAGCACCCGCTCGAGCGAGAGCGACGAATTCAACCGTCGATTCAAGGCCAGCAAGCGCCGGTACGCCTCCGCCTCGTGGGCGCCCGCAGCCGGGCCCGCGGTCACCTCGAACGACCGCGACGGCTCCACCAAGTGGGCGCGCCGCGCGTGACGCCAAAACAGGGAAGCCAAACCGACCGGCAACCCTTCGCCGATGCGATCCCAAAGGCGCCGAGCGCGCTCGCTGCGGGCGCGCGCGTCGTCGAGTCGACCGAGCCGCTGTGCGCTCTGGGACAGCTCGGTCTCCAGCGTCGCTTCCAGTGCCAGCAAGCCTTCTCGCTGCGCGCGGCTGCGCGCGGACTCGAGGCGTTCGAGCGCGCTCGGTCTACCCAGCGCCGCGTCGACGCGAGCGCGAGCAAGCTCCAGGCCTAGGTTCAAATCTTGGGCCGTCGTCGGTGATTGCGAGCGCGACAGCGCCTTGAGCTTTCTCTCCGCCTCTTGCGGCTGCTCGCGAAGCAGCTCCACGTCGACGCGCCGCAGCCGCACCTCGAGCAGCTCGCGGGGTTGCGCGCGCTCTTCCAACAGCCGCTCCGCCGCCAGCAGCTCCCGTTCGGCCAGATCGGGCTCGCCCCGCGCCAGCTGAATTTCGGCGCGGACCAGCGCAATTCCCGGCGCAAAGTGGCCCAATTTGGCCGACCGCGCCTCGCGCTCCAGCCGCCCGAGCGCCTCCTCCGCGCGTTCGAAGGCGCCAATCTCCGCGTACAAGTTGGCCAGGTTGTAGGCCAGAGTCAGCTCGGTGCTGGTGCGTGCCGTCGCGCGCGCGAACGTCACCCCGCGCTCGTAGTGACGAAGCGCGTCGCCCCAAAGCCCGGCTTGCTGCTCGGCGGTGCCCAGGTTGAGCAGACCCGTCGCGATCAGGTCGTCGAGATCGTGTTCTTCGGCCACCGCCAAGGCACCGGCGTAGTCTGCCAACGCGGGCTCCACGCTGCCGGCCCGAAACGCCACCATGGCGCGGTGACTTTGGATGCGGGAGCGGTCGCGCGGGCGCGCTTGCTCTCCCAGCAAGCTCAGCGCTTGGTTCAGCTCCTGCTCGGCGCGCGCGGGCTCGCCCAAATAGGCGCAAGCCACACCGAGCGTTTCGTGCGCCAGGCCCGCCACGAGCGCGACCGGCCCTTCTTCGAGCGCACGCTCGGCCATGCTGCGCGCGCCCGCGTAGTCACCGCGCGACAGCCGCGCGCGCGCCAAGCGCTGCAACACCTCGGCGCCTTCCGAGCCGTGGACCGCCCGTCCCCCGGCTGCCCATAGTCCCCCCAGCAACAGCTCGGCGCGGGCGGGGCGCCCGAGCCGGTTCAGCGCGTCACTGGCGATCAAGCCGGCGCGACGCCGAACCGACGGCGCTGAACCGTAGCGGGCGGCCCGCGCCGCCGCCCGCACGGCCGCGCGCGGCAGCAGCAGCTCGTACAAAAGCTCGGCTAAATCGAGCAATACTTCCGGCTTCTGGCTGGCGTCCACCAGAGGCAGCAGCAGCTTGGCCACTTGGCGCGGGCCCGCCCGCAACCCGTGCACCTCCGAGCTGAACAGCGCTTCGGCGCGCGGCAGCTCCTGCCCCAACACGAGATGGTGGATGACTCGCGCCGCGCGCAGGCTGCCAGCAGGCTCCAGCTCCTGCAGCGCAAACCAGCCCGCCGCTACCAGGTGCGCCTTGCTCAGCTCGGCCGGCGACAGTGCTCCGCGGTCCAGCGCCTCGCGCGTGCGCGGAGCCAGGCGCAGCTCTTCGCCCTCGCGTTCCACCAAACGCCGTTCGAGCAACGGGTCTAGCTCTTGCCAACCGAGGCCAAAGCTGTGGGCCCCCATGCTGCCGCTCTGCGTGTAGATGAGCGCCAGCGTCTCGCGCTCCGCCGGCGAAAGCTCGACGAACGCCGGCTGCCCGATAGCCGCGGGCGTTGGCTTGCCCACCGCCACCAAGCCCAGCGCATCTGCCAACAGCGCCTCGATCCGCTTGGGGCTACCGGCGCTCTGCCCCGCCAGCTCACGCACTCGCTTCGAGGTCAACAGCGGCGAGGCCCACGCTTCGACGGCCGAGAGCGGTAGCGCGCCGCACTCCACGGTCTCGATCCCTTCGCCCGAAAAGGCAGCGCGCGACGAAACCAAAAGCCCGAGGTTGCCGCGCTGCCCCAGCGAACGAACGAGCGCGACCAGCAGCTCTTGCTGTTCGCTCGGCAGGCGCTCGGCGTCCTCGACGACCAGCAACAGCGGCTCGGCTCGTTCGCCCAGCACGCTGGCGGCGGCCAGAGCCGCGCGGCGCGTGTTGACGGGCGCTGGCAAACCGAGCGCGGCCTGCAACAGCCGTCCCACGGGCTGCTCCGAGCGCGCCCGCAGCACGCTCACGCGCAGCTGAGCCACCCAGGTCAGCTCGCGCAAGAGCCGCGAAAGGCCCATGCCGGAGCCGCCCCAAAGCCCAAACACGCGTGGCCCAGCATCGCCTCCCAGAAAAGTGGCGAGCCACGCTTCGAACCGCTGCCGCTCGCCCTCGCGGCCCAAAAGGCGCGCCGGCGCGAGCGACAGCTGGCGAGCGCGCGGCTTTCGGCCCAAGGCTTCCAGCACCTCGCCGCAATCGACGGGGCGCGCGCTCGGCTCGGCACGCAGCAAGCGTTCGATCAAGCGCTCGACCGGCGCTGGCGGCCGCGCACCACCGCTGAACAGTGACTGCAAAGTGCGGCCGACGCCGAACAAGTCGGAACGCGCGTCGCCGGGTTTGCCCTCGAGTAGCTCGGGGGCCAAGTACTGCTCGGTTCCGGCCAGCTCGTGGGTGACACCGAAGGGGCGGGCGCACCCCAAGTCGATCAACACCCCGCGCCCGTGGCGGTCGACGAGCACGTTGGCGGGCGTAAAGTCACCGTGCCGAATGCCCGCGTCGTGCAACGCGGAAAGGCCGGTCACGGCGTCGGCCAGCGCGCGCAACAGCTCCGCAACCGGAGCTCGCGGCGCCCGCTCCGCGAGCGTCGTGCCATCGACGCGCTCGGCCACGTAGTAGTGGTGGAGCTCCCCGCGCAGCCACTCGCTGCCGAAATCGACGACGCGCAGTAGGTTCGGCGCCGACACCCGCGACAGCAGCGCAAACTCACCCCGAAAGGCCTCGAGCAGCTCGGGGGCGTCCAGCCGCAGTTGCTTGACGGTCAGCTCGAGGCCGAGCGGCTCCTCCACCGCTTGAAAGACCGAGCCCATGCCGCCCTGCCCGAGCGGTGGGCCCACCCGGTAGCGGCCCTGCAGCAGATCGCCCAGCGTGAGTGCCAAGGCTCAGACTGTACCACTTGGCCATCAGCAGAGCAGAATGGAACACTATGGAACATTCAAGCACGTGGCTAAGTCATTGACATTACACAGTTGTTTCTTAGATAGCAGGGTGGAACGAGCGTTGCTGTAGCAGTGCCTCGGAGGCTGAGAATCAATGAACACGAAGTACCTGACTAGCTTGCTGTTGTTGGTGGCCGCCTGCTCGGGTGGGCAGACGACCGGTGGGAACGGGGACGAGACCACGCTGCAGCTGAAGAAGGCGGCGGCCGACGCCGAGGCCAATCACACCGCTCAAGGCGACGCCTGCCAAACGCACGGCTGGTACGGCGACGGTGAATGCGACCGTTTTTGCGGCAACGTCGACAGTGTCGATTGCACGCCAGTGAGCGGCGGGCCGGGCGTGGTGTGCGCGGCGTTCGTCGAGGAGCCCAACGGCTTCTGCAGCCGTAAGGCCGAGGATCCCTGCATCTCGCAGGACCCCGACTGCGCCACTCACGATCCACTGCCCACGGACCCCATCGTCTGTACCGCCATCGCGCAGGAGGCCGACGGCGTGTGCAAGACCGATCCGAGCAACCCTTGCCTCTTCTATCAAGACCCGGATTGCGCGGGCGGCACTCCGGTGCCCACCGATCCGCCGACCGAGCCCATCATTTGTCCTGCCATCGCGCTGGTGTCGGACGGTGTGTGCGGCTACCCGGCGGACGATGTCTGCATGTTCAAGGCAGATCCGGACTGCGCCAGTGTCGATCCGCTTCCCCCGGACCACCCCTCGGATCCGGGTACGCCGGCCTGCAAAGTAGCGGCTCAGCCCGCTGATGGCGTGTGCAGCCGTGAGCCCAACGATCCGTGTTTGGCGGCGGATCCGGACTGCACCCGCGGCGTGGCGTGCGCCGCGTACATCGAGCTGTCGGACGGCGTGTGCAAGCGCGAGCCCACTGATCCCTGCATTTTCCAGGATCCCGATTGCCACGTGAAGTGAGCGCTTAGCTCACGCTTTTCCGCGTAACCTGGAGCTTGCTCGATGCCACCTTCCCGAACTCGCCCGAGTCGCGCACGACGCGCGCTCGCAAGCTCCGCGCCTTTGACCGCAGGCGTCTGGCTCTTGGCCAGCGCCTGCGGGCCCGGCGTCGCGACCCCCATGCCCGAGCCGCCCACCGCGTTCGATTTGAGCGGGTTCGATCAGTCCGCGGTGTCGGCCAAAATTCCTTTGGACGATCGCGTGCTCGTGATTCAAACCGCGACCGGCAACGTGCCGGACGGGGCCACCGTGCGCGTGACCAATCTCGACAGCACCGATCCGGTCGTGGCGGGCGCCGGTACGCCTCAGGGCGGCTTCGAGGTCGATCTGATCGTCAGTGACGGACAAGAGCTGCGCTTCGAGTGGGTGAACGGCAGCGAGCACTCGGCCCCCGCCGACGCCATCATTTCCCGGCCGGATCCGCTATCGCAATCCTTCCAAATTGCGGTCGCACCACGCTTTGCTTGCTTGAAGCTTTCTCCCGGCTTGGTGCTGGCATTCGACGGCAAGACGCACGCAACCCTGGGCGTCGAGAACGGTTGTGCGGACGCCGTTACCTTCACGAATCCGCGGAGCCGCCTCGGCTTGAGCGACTTCGCCTTGCCCGCAACCCCGCCGGCCGACATCGCGCCCGGAAAGAGCGCCCAAATCGGCGTCGACTTCACGCGCAGCGCCGCCGGCCTGCGCGAAGACGTTCTCTTCCTGGACGTCACGCTGTCGGGCCAAACCATCCGCTACCCCATCACGCTCCGCGCCGAATGACCCGCAAACGCTTCGGGCCTCGGCCTTGCCCGCAGCCACTTTCGAGCGCCTGTTTTTTCACAGGGAGGACGGGAGGACGGGAGGTGGGGGAAGGCGAGAACGCATTTTTTGATTCGGAGGACCGAATCAAAAAATATTTCCTTCGAGGTTCAGGAGGAATCGAGTTTGCGGCTCGCAGGCGGCAGCGCGAACCCCCAAAAATTCTCGCCTCTGTTTCGACCTCCCGTCCTCCCTGTGAAAATTCTCGCGCTCGCGCAGATTGGCCTGAATCCGCCACGGTAGCTTCTGCGATTCGGGCTGCAGGTTGGCAGCCCCAGCTGATGATCGCCTTAGCGCGCTACGGGTAGGCGGCGGCTGCGGAATTCGATGGGTTGGCGTTGGCGATCGACGACGCTGCCGGTGCCTTCGTCGGCGGTGAGCGCGGCGGCGCGCGGTGCTTCGGTGTCCCACGCCGCAAAGTCGGCTGGTAAGGAGCCGGGCAGCGCCGGTTGCTCGGTGCGCTCGAGTAGCTGAAAGTCGTGCTTGCCGACCAAGTGCAGGGGCAGATTGCGCTCGGGGCCGTGCTCGGCGAACCAGGCGCGCGCGCGCTGCACGTTGCTGATCAACACTTGGTGCTGCGGATCGGTCTTGGCCGCGGTCATGAAGTGCTGCTGCATGGCGGGGATGTCACCCTTTTGGTGGGCGATGCAGGCCAAGTAGTTGTAGGCCAGGCCGGGCGTGGGATGGCCCAAATCCAGCGCCTTTTGTGCGTGTTGGGCCGCGAGCTCGAGCGCACCGTCGCGGTAGTAGCCACCGGCCACGTCCAGGTGGGCGGGCGCGTGATCGCCAAGGCGACTCAAGATACCGAGCGAGTCTTCCGTGGTTTGCACGTAGCCTTCTTGCAGACCTTTGTTCTCGGCGAACCAGCCGTTGAGAAGCGCGGTGGTTTCGTCCGAAGCGTCGAACGGCACCTTCAGCTCCTGAAAGTCTTCGGTGAAGTAGCGCTCGCGGTCGAGCCAGCCCGCCTTTTCGGCGTCTTGAAAGTCGTGGGTGCCGGGGAACACCGACAGGCAGGAGAAGATGTATTGGTGCGGCTTGGCGCGCGCCAAAAAGTCGAGCGTCTCGCGGAAGGTTTGCGCAGTCTCGCCGCGATTGCCGAGCATCATGTAGAAGCGCACGTGCACGCCGTACTTTTTGGCCATCTCGGCGGCGGCGATGATTTCGTCGACGGTGATCTTCTTGTCGATGTTCTTGAGAATGCTCGGCGAGCCGGTTTCGACGCCGAGGCTGAGCCGCTGGCAGCCGGCCAGGCGCATCTCGCGCAGCAGCTCTTCGTTGAGCACGTCGACGCGCGTGTCGCAGCTCCACAAGAACTTGAGGTTGCGATCGCGAATGCCCCGGCACAGCTCCAGCACCCGCTTCTTGTTGGTGGTGAAGGTATCGTCCTTGATTTGCAGCATTTTCACGCGCGCGCGCGACGTGGCATGCTCGAGCGCGTCGAGCACGTACGGCACCGATTGGCCGCGAAAGCCGCGCCCCCAGCTGCTCTCGGCGCCGCAAAACGTGCACGCCCACGGGCAGCCGCGCGACGTCATGAAGATGTGCGTGTCGAAGTAGGCGTGCGGCGACGCCAGCGTGTCCAGGTTTTGGATTGAGTCGCGCGACGACGCCTGCACGATGTCGGCGCCTTCGCGGTACCAGGTGCCGGCGATGCCCTTCGTGGACACGCCCTGCGCCAGCCGCTCCACCAGCTCCATGAAGCTGGCTTCGCTCTCGCCGGCGCATAGGGTGTCGATCTCGGGGTAGTGGCGCATCACCTCGCGCGGTAACGGGGTCGCGTGGGGACCGCCCACGACGATGTGGGCCTTGGGGTGGCGCCGGCGAATCTCTTTCACGATCAAACCGACGCCGCGCCGGTTCGCGGTCCAACAGGACATGGCGAAGACGTCGGCGTCGAGCTCGGCGACGACCTGCTCCACGCGGGTCCAGGCGAACCCCGAAAGGTTGAGAACCTTGACCTGATGTCCGGCTCGCAGCGCCTGCGCTCCGAGACTCAGCAGACCGTAGGGGGTCTGGAAGAAATCAGCGTCGAGGTCGCCATCTTGATAGTCCGCGGGCGGCCCGCCTTCACGCGGCGCCAAGCGCGGCTCGCCAGGAGCCGGGATTTTCCAGGGCGGCGGGTAGAGCAGCGCGATCCGCATCCGGATGCCACTCTCGCACCGCCCTCCCGGCGAGGCAAATCAGCGCCGTTACTGCACGACCACGCGCTTCTTGCAGGTGGTCGAGCAGTCCAGGCTGCCGCTGGGACCGGCGTCGCACTGCTCGGTGCCCTGCCGCTTACCGTCGCCGCAGCGGGGCGCGAAGGTGCAGTCGGCGTTGCAGGTGCCGTACTCGCCGGTGTTCTTGTCGGCGCCCAAGTCACACTGCTCGGGACCGTTACGAGTGCCGTCGCCGCAGAACGGCGCCGGTTGGCAATCGTAGCTGCAGGCGCCTTCGGCTGCTGCCCACGACACGTTGTCGAGGCCGTCGTCGCAAGCTTCGGGGCCGTTGGGCTCGCCATCACCGCAGAACGGTCCGAACTTGCACTCGGTCGTGCAGCCATCGTACGCATCATCCTTGTTGGCTGCTCCCTCGTCGCAGAGCTCGTGATCCGGCTGGAGCTTCCCGTCACCGCAGAATGGCGGAGCCGTGCAATCCTCGCCACAAGACGTTTCGGTGTACTTGTAGTCGTCGTTGTTGAAGCCGTTGTCGCAGTCTTCACTCATGCTCTGCAGCACCGCATCGCCACAACGCGGGCCAAGCGCACATTTCGTAGTGCAGCCGTCATAGGTGGCGTCGCTGTTGCCTGCCCCGTCGTCGCATTCTTCGTAGGGCTCTTGCGTGCTTCCATCGCCACAGTGAGGGCCGACCATGCACATGTTGGTGCAGCCGCCGTAGGCATTGGACGCAAACTGTCCGGCGTCGCACTGTTCGCCCAGGTTCGTCTGCAACTTTCCGTCCCCACACCCGGGTACAAGCTTGCACAGAGCGTCGCAGCCTGAACCGACTTGGCCGTTCAGAGCGCCCTTGTCACATTCCTCGCTGTCGTCGTTGGGAATGCCGTCACCGCAGTGCGGTCCGGGCTGGCAGTCGTAGCCACAGGAATTGCTGCCGTAGGTTTGACCGTTTTGGACACCAAGATCGCAGGCCTCAGGTCCATTCTTGGCGCCGTCGCCACAGTAGCCACCTAGCTTGCACTGAGCCGTGCAGCCCCCGTACGCGCCCGTATTCTGCGCAGAGCCAAGATCGCAAAGCTCGCCGGGCCCAGGCTGCACACTGCCGTCACCACAATTTGCCGGCGCTTTGCAGCCCGGAGCGCACGCACTGCCCACCGGCGGATTCTTGTAGACGGTGATGTTGGTACCGTCGTCGCACACCTCACCGGTTTGAATGGTGCCGTCGCCGCAGTAGTTGCGCGCGGTACACGTGGTGTTGCAGCGCGCCCCGATGGTATCGGAGTTGTTCACCCCGTCGTCGCAGAATTCGTCACCAGCGACGATGCCGTCGCCGCAGGTCGTGTCACAGGACGAACGCGGCGCCAAGAAGCCAGCCAGGGTGAGCCGGAAATTGGACTGCGTGGTGTGGCGCTCAGCGTGGAACAACACGATTTCGTAGACGCCGCCCTTGGTGAGGCCGAAGCGATCGTCGGTCGTGTCGTTCTGCTCGGCTGCGGTCAAGGTGCAGGCGGGCGGATCCCCAGCCGTCCCGCAGGCGGCGATGCTGAAGTTTCCACCGGGATTATTGTCGGTGAAGTCGGCCTGATGAAGCGTGCAGGTCGAGTCTTCGTCGCCCAGGACGACTTGACCCAGCTGGGCGCAGTGCACGCCACCTACGTCGACGGCCAAGCGACCGTTGATGTAAACCCACACGTCGTCATCGCCACGGAACGTGAGCTTTTCTCCGCCTTTGTACTGGAAGAAGTAGCGGAGCTCGGTCGTGAAGTGGAAATTCTTGGAGTTGCCGTCGTTGCCGAAACCGAGCCCGGTCAACGGGAAGAAATCGGAGCTGTCGTACTCGTAAACTTCGGAGGTCGCAGCGCCGACCTGGTTCAACGTCAGCCAGCTCGTCAGCTTCGAGATTTGGATGGCGCCGTGATCACCGGCAATGTTGGTCGGATTGGTGTCGCGATACCAAAGCGAGAAGGTGTCCTTATTGGTGATCTCGGCCGTCTCGTTGGGCTGATGGAGCGCCGGCTTGCCTTGGGCGTCCAACCAGCTGCAGGTCCCGGCCGCGCAGGTCGTGCCGGCGGCCGCCAAACACTGCGTGTCGCCGAGCTTGCAAGCGGGCCCGGGGATGCTGATCGCGGAGGAAGGATTGTTGTCGTGCTCGAAGTCGGGATGACCGCCGGTCGAGCTGCGCTGCTTGAAGTCGCGGTAAGTGACCTGCATCTGCAATGAGGTCGGGGTCGTGACCTTGCCCGAGCAAGTCCAGCCGGTCGTGACCGACTTGCAATCGGATTCGCAACCATCGCCGTCGGTCGTGTTGCCGTCGTCGCACACTTCCGTACCGGTCTTGAGACCGTCGCCACAGAACACGTTGACCACCGGCACGGGGCCGACGGTGACGGTGGGCTCGGGCTGGCAGGTAGGACCACAGCCGTCACCGGCCACCGTCTTGCAGAGGCCGCCGCCGGTGCAGGTAGCGTCGCTGGTGCAAGCCGTTCCGGCCTTCGTGCCACCGAAGCACAAGCCGCCGTCGTCGCACCCCTCACCGGCGTCGACGTTCTTGTCGCCGCACACCGACGCCACGCATTTGGCGTTGACGGTGGGGCACGAGTAACCGACTTCGACTTTACAGCCGGCGTTGCAGCCGTCGCCGCTCACCTTGTTGCCGTCGTCGCATTGTTCGATGCCGAGCTTTTTGCCGTCACCACACTTGGGAATGCAGGCACTGCCGGCCGTTGGGCAGGACCAGCCCGCGCTGATGCTGCATGCGGCACAACCGTCGGTTGCGTTGGCGTTGCCATCGTCGCACTGCTCGCCTGGCTCGACCACGCTGTTGCCGCAGATAGGCTTGACGCACACGGATGGCCCGAGACCAACGCAGGTCCATCCGCCTTCCACTTGGCAGCTGCTATTGCAACCATTGCCGGGACTGGGAGGGTCACAGCCTTCGTTCTGGGCTGATTGCACGATGCCGTCGCCGCAGAACGGGTTCTTGAAGCAAAAGCCCGGTTGCGGACAAGTCCAACCATCTTCGACCTTACAGGTCGCATTGCAGCCATTGCCGGGACTGGGCGGCTCGCACTCTTCGCCCTTTTCGACGCTGCCGTTGTTGCACTTGGGCGGCGTGCTTTGCAGGGTAAAGCTCTTACAGAGCGGCTTGCAGCCGTTCAGCCCTGGCGGGTCGCAAACCTCGCCCGGTTCGACGACACCGTTACCGCAGCTGATGCTGGATGTGCAGGTGCTCGGTTGCCCCGTGCAATCGAAGAACGGCTCTTCGGTGCAGCCGCTGGAACAGCCATCGCCGCCGTCGCGATCACCGTCGTCACATTCTTCTCCTTTGACGACCAAGCCATCCCCGCACAGAGGGTGGCACCCCGTCGTCCCGCAGCGAAAGCCAGGTTCTATCTGGCTACAATCGGCGGCGCAGCCGTCGTCGTCGGTCGTGTTGCCGTCGTCACAGGTCTCGCCCGGGTTGCGGACACCGTCGCCGCACACCAGCGGCACGCAAGCTTGGCCTGCCTTGGGGCAAAAATAGCCGGTCTCGATTTTGCACTCAGCATCGCAGCCTGGCATCGGGTTCTCGGCGTCGTCGCACTCCTCCCCCTGCTCCATGCGGCCATTGCCGCACACTGGGGGTTTCACGCATGGCTTGCCGGGGCGCACGCACTGCCAGCCGTCCTCGACCATGCCGCAGTCGTCCGAGCAGCCGTCGCCGGCGTCGGTGTTGCCGTCGTCACAGGCTTCGTCGCCCTGCAACACGCCGTCGCCGCAGATGACGACCTTGGTGCAGGTCTCGCCAACCGCCGAACAGTCGTAGTCCGGGTCGAGGGTCGTGCAATCACCCGAGCAGCCGTCGTCGTCGTCGGTATTGCCGTCGTCACAGAACTCGCCCGGCTCCAGGTCCCCGTTGCCGCAGACGTAGTTGGTCGGCATGTCGGTACCGCCGCCTGCGTTTTCGTCTTCGCCACCCGTGGTGTGGATGTCCAAGCCGCCGCCGCTGCCGCCCTTGCCGGAGTTGCCCGCGTTGGACGAGCCACCGGTGGTGCCCGGGTCATTGGTGCTGACCGAAGGATTGCCACCGCAACCCGTTTGAATGGCCAACCAAACTCCGCAAACACCAAGCACACGCAATGGGGACGACCAGCTCATGGAGCGACCTCGTAGACTAAGACCGGCGGGCTCGAAGCGACACGCGCCGGCTGCGCACGTCGCTCGCAATGGAGACACGACAAGATGACATGTGTAGCGCGCCCATGCTCACCTTCTCAATCGAAATGAGCGGCGCCACGAGGGCTGACGCGCCGAGGCATGTGTGCGACAGTCCACCCCCGCGGCATGGTCGCGGAACGCACGTGGGGCGCGCGTGCTCTCGAGAAGGGTCGCCGACGTGGCTCCGAAGTGCTGACGTACATGTGGGCGTCGCGGCCTGCCCGCATGAATGGATGATGCATCGCTCGAGCTTCTTCGCGCTCGACATTCCAGTGCGGGTGATACGAGCCGCATCACCCCCGCCAGTGGTGAGGCGGCGTCAGGGGACGTAGCGGTAGGAGACGGCCAAGAACGGCACGACGCTGCTGACGTCAGCGCGGGCTTTTCCGGCTGCCATCAGGGCCAGGTCGACTCCCCAGGCCCGGCCCGACAAGCGCACACCGCAGCCGCCCAACAGACCGTTGGCCTCCCCCACCGCTTCACCGAGCGGGATGAGCGAGTCCAGCTCGGCGAGGATGGAGACGATGCGGCCGGCCCGAAAGCTCAGGCCGGCCCCGTTGAACAACAACGACGCCGGCCCAATCAAGGCGATATTGCTGCTCATACTGAAGCTGAGCCGGCACTCCCGCGCGTCGGCACAGAAGCTGGCAACGGCGCCGGCACGCCCCAGAAATCCGCTGAACTCCTCGAAACCGAGGATGCCCGAGGCCGAAGCGATGGCCGCCACGCTGACGTGAGGCTCGCGCAGCAGGACCGTCTTGATGCTGATGTCGGCGGGGACGACGTGTGCCTCCCCCAAGGGCGGCGTGGTCGTGAGCGAAAGCTGCGTGGAGTCGGTCAGAGAGTAGCCGACCTGCAGCAGGACGATGTCGTAGCTGGTGGCGTAAAAAGAACCTTTCGGATTCGTCTCCGCGGTCGGAGCAAGCAGCAGCCGATCATGATGAGCGTCGCGATAGCGCGGCCGACCGAGACCGCGCTCGCCCGCTTCCACGGGCGGCGGAACGTCGGCTACGAGCACAGCCGGCGGCGGGATGGGCGGCGCGAGCGGAGCGGCCGGTGTCGTCATCGCCGGCGCCGCGGTCACGGGCGGAGGCTCCGCGTTAACTGGCGTTGGCGGAGGCGTGTCAACCGTCGTTGGGGGTGGAGGCGGCTGCGGAGCCGCCGAGGCTGACGGGACGGGCGGCGCGGGCGCCGGAACTTCCGCAGGCGGCACGGGGACTTGGGCCGCCGCAACCCTCGCGAATACCGCGCTTTCGAGCCAGAGCACGGATACTGCAAGAAACGCGGCGTGAGTCTTCATGTTGCCAAACGGCGCTACCGCCACCGAGCGATGTTATACGTGTCGAAGGTCGTGGCTTTGCCAATCGTGTGCCAGGCGAGGAGGTCCCGCGGCTGGGCTGCGGTGATGCTGCTCTGCGCAGTCGCCTGCGCCCGGACGGGGCTGTATCCGGGCGACCTGAGCCAGACTGACCCCGACCCGGACGCGACGGGCAGCGGCGGGACCAGCGCCGGGGGCAAAGCCAGCGGCGGCGCGCCCGTGCAGCCTCTGCCCACCAGCGGCATGCCCCCGGAGTCGACCGCGGGCATGGCCCCGGTGCCGGTCGCGGGCATGGCCCCGGTGCCGGTCGAGCAGCCTCCCGTGTGCGTGCCGAGCCCCGAGACGTGCAACGGCCGGGACGACGACTGCAACGGCGCCGTGGACGATCTGCCGGCGCAGGCGTGCCCCGGCGGCGGCTTTCGCTTCTGCGTGGCCGGCCGGCTCAGCGAATGCCCGCGACGCTGCGACGTGTGCGTGCCGGGCAGCGGGCGCGTTTGCCAAAACTCGTTCTGCTCGTTCTGGGGCGAGCAAGAGTGCGCCGCCGACGGACAAGGCTTCGGCAGCTGCCGCGAGGCGGAGCCGCCGTCGGAGTGCGCCGCCACCGCGCGCAAGTTCGAAGACTCGAAGGAGCTCGAGCAGTGTTGCCTCGACAACGGCTATTGCTGTTTGGATGAGTACGACCTGGATGGAGACGGCAACCGGCGTGAGATGCTGGGCGCGTGCGAGGACGTCGTTTGCCAATGAGCTGGCTCCGGCTCGCGCCCAATGTGCGTTCATCGGCGCTGCTCGTTGGCGTGAGCTTGGCCCTGCTCAGCCGCTCCGCTCACGCGGCGCCGTGCGGGCGTCCGGACGTCGATTTGACGTTTCCCCCCGACGGCGCCACCGCCGTCCCGTCGAACGCGATCTTGGCCGCGCACTACGGCTCGCCCGCGCGCTATGCCGACGAAGCCATCAGCTTGCTCGACGCCACGGGACGCAGCGTCGCCGTGACACTGGCTTATGACGACGCTGATTCCATGCTGCGTGCCACTCCCGATCAACCGCTGGCGGCCGGGCACTTCGATCTTGTTTGGCCAGGGCTGCGTGGGGTGAGCGGCAGCGGCGGCGTGGGACGGGGCCGCAGCGTGGGCTTTACGGTCACGAGCACGCTGGACGCAACCCCGCCCGTGTTCGAAGGCTTGTCGGACATCGGTTGGGATCTCGCGCGCGATCGCGATCCGTGCTTGGACCGGCTCGACGACAGGTTCGTGTTCCAGCTGCGGGTCGGCCAAGCTTCGGACGACTCCGGCTCGGCCCTGCTGTCCTTGCTCGTGTTCGAAACCGAAGATCCAGCCGCCCCCGCGCAGACGGAGCCCAGCCGCGTTGGCGTGCGGGCGTGGCCCACCGACGGCAAGCTGGAAGTGCGACGGCCCGCCAAGAATGCCGGGCAGACGTGCTTCGCGGCCGTAGCCCAAGACCTGATCGGTAGCGTGTCCGGAGGTGGCGAGCGCCAGGTGTGCGTGAAGACACAGAAGCCGCCCTTCTTCGACGGCTGTGCAGTTTCGGTGGCCGGCTCGACCGCGCCCGGCGCATCGGCCAGCGCCTGGGTTGCGTTGCTGGCGTTGGCTGCGCTTCGGCGAGGAAGAGCGGCGCATGCGCGTACGCCTCGCGCTGTTTGAGCTGATGCTGCTGGCGTCCATCGTCGGCTGCCAGCGGCCGAAAAAAGCTCAGCCGAACGCGCCGGCGATAGCGAGCGCGAGCGCGCTCGAGGCGACGTTGGCGCCGCGCCGAGCCAGCCGATTTCAGCAAGTGGGCGACACGCTGCGCCAGGCGCAACCACGGCTGCCCGACACCGGCGAATGGCGCTGTGCCGAACGCGACGGCGTCGTTTGGTGTGCCGGAGGCGAGGCGGCGGCCGGTGTCGTCAGCGGCCCCGCCGATCCTGGCTACCGCTGCGGTGCGCGCTGGGGTAGCGGCGGCGGCGAGCGCGTGTGCATCGACGACCATCCGGACTACCCGGACGGCTCGTATCGCTGCGCCTTCGAGCAAGAGCGCGGCAGCGCGCGAGTCTGCCGTCCGAGCGCCGCGCCACGGCCCGCGGCGCTACCGTCGCGCGCTCTGCCCGCTTGCTGGCTCGACCACGACTGCCCCTCGGCGCATTGCGAGCGCGGCGCTTGCGCCTGCTCGACGAGCCAAGACTGCGCGCGCGGGCGCTGCACCGAGGGCGTATGCCAGGAGGCGAAGCCGTGAAGCGCCGGTTGCTCGCCTGTTTGACGCTGCTCGGCGGCTGCTACGTGCCGCCTCAGAAGGTCACGGTGCGCGTGGAGCTAGCTCCGGAATTGGCCGAGCATGCCAAAGAGCTGCGAGTGCTGCCGGCGATCGCCGAAATTCAGCGCGCGGCGGCGGCCGGCGTGGTGGTGCTGGAGCTGAAGCGCGAAGCACGACAGGTCCGGCTGGCGCTGCCGGGGGCGTGCTCACGCGTGCTCGACTTGGCTTCGCTACCTCAGAGCAAGCCCGCCGACATAGCCCTCGAGGCTTTGTTCGACGTGGGACCGAGCGAGCGCGTCGTTGGTCTTGCCAAAGCGTTCGAAGTCCGCGCGTCGGCACGTTGCCCGGAGGCTCGGGCCCTGCGCACCTCGTTCGAAGTCGCGCCGGGAGCCCCGCTCAGCTCCGTGGTTCGCGCACCCGACGGGCGAAGCTTGTCCGCCGCTACGCTCGCCACGCCGCCCGCCACCAGCGTTCGCTCCGGCATCGTGCCCGTGTCGGCGCGGGCCCAGCGCGAGCTGCGGAGTGAAATCGTGTTTCGCGTCGAGCTATTGGACGGCAAGCACGTCGAGCGGCGACTTGGCGTCACGGCTGTGGCCCGCAGCAGTGGCTTGAGCGACGTGGGGCTGTCGCATCCGCTGCTGCTTTCCGGGCAGGGCTGGACCTTGCTCGAGAAGCCAGAAGGCTCCGCGGCCGCGCTGCGCAGCATCGGCACCTTGTCTGAGCTATGGCCCGACGAAACCGGGCGCTACCGGATTTCGGACGCCGCCGGCCACACGCTGTCCATCCGCAGCGGGCGCTACGACGAAATGCCGCTCGACTGCGGTCGCAGCAGCTGCCACGCCGAGATCGCGGAAAGCGCCCGGCACAGCCCGATGACCCAGGTTTTGGCTTCCGATCTTGGCGGCTGCCACGCCCTCGACGACCCCAGCTGCGCCAGCGCTTGTCACGCCACCGGCGAGCCGGGCACCGCCGACGGCGGTTTCACCCACGTGGCCGCGGCCATGGCGCTGCCGACGCTGCCCGCCGAATACGAGGCTCTGCCGCGCGCGCTGCGCAGGTTGGGTGGCGTCGGGTGCATGGCTTGCCACGGGCCGACGAAGATCCCCGAACCGAGCCAGCGCTTCGCGTTGATGCGCAACGACGTGTGCGCGGTGTGCCACGATGCGCCTCCGCGCTACGGCCACGTGCAGGCGCTCGCGGCGTCGCGCATGGGCCACGCCGACAGCTCACCCGCCGCGCGCAACCAGCCGACCTGCGCGCGCTGTCACACCGCTTGGGGCGCGATCGGACGTCCCGCGCCGACCGACGACTCGGAAACCTTCGGCATCAGCTGCGCAACCTGTCACGACGTGCACCCGCACGGCGCGGCCGCGGGCCGGACAAGCGCGCCCGACGCGCCGAGCCACGGCGGCCTCTTGCGCGACTTCGCGCTGCCGACCACGCTGACCAACCCGCCCGCCTCGTTTCAAGGCGTCAGCCGCGTCTGCATCGGGTGCCACGCGCCCAGCTCCAACACGCTCCGTCCAGAAGCCAGCGCCGCCGCGCTCGTGGCAGGCCGAGGCGGCCTCGAGCCTTCGACCGGTGCGCCGCTCTTGCTCGATGGACCGCACGCGGCAGCGCCGAAAGGCTGCCTGAGCTGTCACGACTCGGGCCCGGACGGCCTCTTGCTGGGACAAAGCCACGGTTTTCGCGCCGGCGAGCAGAGCTGCAAGCGCTGCCACGACGCGCCCCAGCCGCGCGATCCCTCGCTGGCTGCTCGCGCCCGCGCGCTGCTAGCGCGGCTCGATCCGGCCCATGCCCAAGGCGACGTGAGCAAACCCTGGCACGCGACCTACGAGCTGTTGCTGCCAACCCCTCAGCAAACTCGCGCGCTTCGCGACGTCTTGCTGGTGCTCGAAGATCCCGCGGCCGACGTGCACCATCCCGCCTACGCTCGCGCCCTGCTCGACGCCGCCGAACGCCTGACCCCCGGAGCCACCCCATGAAATTCCTGCTCCCCCTCGCCTTGCTCGCCCCGGCTCCGTCTGCACCCGCACCCGCTCCCGCTCCCGCTCCCGCTCCCGCTCCCACATCCGCTCCCGCTCCCGCTCCCGCTCCCGCCCTCGACGACTCCGTCCCTCGCCCGTTGCGCCTCGCCTTGGCGTCGACGTCCGCGTTCGGCGTCACTCACGCCAAGTTCTTCAACCAGCTCGCAGGAGCCCGCCTCGACTACCGCTTCACGACGCGCTTCGCGTTCGGCGCGTCGCTTGCTTACGCCAACCTCAAAGGCAAAGATCGGCGCGTGCACGAGGTGTTGCCCGAGCTCTTCACCGAATACCGAGCGCCCTTGCAGCAAGAGTCGTTCGGCCTACCGCTGCGCTTCGCGCTCGGCTACCTGCCGAAGAACGGCCCCACGCTGCGGCTGGGCGCCGGCCTCGATTTCGCGCTTTCGGAGCTGGTTTCCCTCGAGATTTTCCCGCTCGAGCCGATGATTTGGCTGAACCGCGAGCGCCCCGAGGTCTCGCTGAACGCTTCGCTCGGCCTGCGACTCGCGTTTTGATCAGCTGGCCACGTTGGCGGTGGCGCTGGCCGCCAAGAGCTCGCGCTCGGCTCGAGCGAACACCGCCTTCAGCTCGTCGAGCTGAGCCGAGGCGTCGCCCGTGCCGTCCTCGAGCGCGCTGCACAGCTCCGCCATCCGTGGCACCCCGACCGCCAAGCAGCTGCCCTTCAGCTTGTGCGCTGCAGCCTTCAGCATCGCTTCGTCGTTCGTCTGCAGGGCCTCACCGATCGAACGGATTTGCTCGGGTACGTGCTTCAAGAAAATTTTTGCGACGGCCGGGCTGCGCCGCACGCTCGGATCCAGCGCGCGCTCGACCGAGCTGCCCGCGCCGCTCGGCTCGGCGTCGGCCGACGCCAAGCGCTCCCCCGACTCCGGCTCGCGACTCAACGACTTGGGCCACCAGCGTTGGACCACCTCGCCCAGCACCGCCGCGCTGATAGGCTTCGTCACGTAGTCATCCATGCCCGCCGCCAGCGCCTTCTCGCGCTCGCCATCGAAAGCGTGCGCGGTGACGGCAATCAGCGGAATGTGCCGCGCGCCGGCCTCGCGCCGACGGATCTCGCGCGCCGCGCCGTAGCCGTCCAGCTCCGGCATTTGGCAGTCCATCAACACCAGCGGATACGCCTCCTGCTCGAGCGCAGTCAGCGCTTGCAGGCCATTTTCGACGACGTGGGCTTCGTAGCCCATCTCCGACAACACCTCGCGAATCACTTCCTGATTGATCGGGTTGTCTTCGGCGACCAAAATCTTGCGCGAAGCGCCGGTTTTGGAGGCGGGCGGCAAGGCCAGCGGCTTGTCGCTCGGCAACGATAGCTCGAGGCTACCCGTCGACTCCAAACGCCGGAGCGGCAGCACGAACCAGAAGGTGCTTCCGCGCCCAGGCTCGCTGCTCACGCCCATTCGCCCCTTCATCAGCGCCACCAGCTGCTTGCAGATCGCCAGGCCCAGGCCGGTGCCGCCGTGCTTGCGGGTGAGCGAGCCGTCGACCTGCGAAAAAGCTTCGAACAGCTTGCCCTGCAACGCCGGATCGATGCCGACGCCGGTGTCGATGACCTCGAAGCGCAGCTGGAACACCTGACCCTTGTTCTCTTCGACCAAGGCGCGCACGGTAATGCGCCCGCTTTCCGTGAACTTCACCGCGTTGCCGACCAGGTTCGACAGCACTTGGCGCACCCGCTCGGTGTCGGCCTCCACCTGGGACGGCACGTCGTGTTCGACGCTGGCGACCAGCTCCACGCCGCGCAGCTCCGCGCGCGCGGCGAACAGCTCCGTCACTTCGTCGACCAGCGCGCGTACGCGGCAAGTTTCCTCCCGCAGCTCCATCTTGCCGGCTTCGATCTTGGAAAAATCGAGGATGTCGTTCAGCACCGTCATCAAGCCGCCCGCCGACGTTTGCAGGGTGCTCAAGAAGCGGCGCTGCTTTTCGTCCAAGGGCGTGCGCGCCAAGAGCTCGATCATGCCGAGCACGCCGTTCATCGGCGTCCGAATCTCGTGGCTCATGTTGGCCAAGAACTCACTCTTGAGCCGCGCGGCCTCGAGCGCCTTGGCGGTGGTTCTTTCCAGTCGAGCAAACGCCGTCTCGGTCACGCGAATGATCGGCCCGATGTACAGGCTGACGAACAACAGCGCGAACAAAAAGGCCACGGCACCGCCCACGCCGGCGCTGAACAAGATGCTGCGCTTGAGCTCGCCGCCAGCCTTGAGTCGCGCCGTCGAGACCACCACCGCGACCCGTCCGATTGGTCCACCCTCGATGGCGGCCTCCGCCCAAGACACGTAATAGCCCTCGGTCTTGCGCAACGACCGCGCGTCGCCGCCGAACAGCCGGGCCGGCGGCTCGGGTGGTGAGCCGTGCGTCGCCAACACCTTGCCGGTCATGTCGGTCACGACGATGGCTAAGATGTCGGGATCTCGGTCGTAGCCAACCAGCGAGCCTTTGATTTCGCGCTCCTCCGCCACCACGATGCCAAGCTCGGTGGCGTGAACGAGCTCGCCCGCGCCGCGGCGTGCCTTCCACTCCAAATCGGCTTGAATGGTTGGTGTCAGCGTGTCGAAAATGCGCGACACCAACACGAAGATCAGGCCGGACAGAGCCAGCAGCAGCGCTACCACGAAGAGCGTGAACGCCATGCGCAGGCGCGAGCTGGAGAGCAAGCGTCGCCGCTGGCGCTCCGACTTCTCCGTCGAGTCGGCGCCCAACGACGCGGGAGGGACGATGGAGCGGCGAACC
>JBEQSW010000144.1:0-2507 GCA_040348565.1 Myxococcales bacterium
CAACAACACCCCGCTGGCGCCTCGATCCAGGCGATGAACCGGGTACACCCATTGGCCCAGTTGATCTCGAACTAGAGTCATCGCAAAAGCGTCGTCGTCCGACCAACCCCGATGCACGGCCAAGCCCGATGGCTTGTTCACTGCCACCATATCGGCGTCGCGATAGAGAATGTCGATGTCTGGCATAGGCGATGGCGAGGAATCGTCAGGTCTTTTGCGGGTCGAATCGCCCGCTTTGGCCTTGCCAAAGTCGCTTTGCGACACAACTGTGTGAGGCGACATGAATCAGCAGCAATCCACGGGCAAGGCTTCGCGCTTTTTTCGGCTCTTTCCCGCCTTGGCGTTGGTGGTCGGCTTGGCCGCGCCGCTCTCTGGCTGCGGCTACAACGACGTCATCACCCTAGACGAGGGCGTGAAGGCCAATTGGGCCGAGGTCGAGAACCAGTACAAGCGCCGGGCCGACTTGGTGCCCAACCTGGTCAGCGTGGTGAAGGGCGCCGCCAACTTCGAGCAAGAGACTCTGACCAAGGTGGTCGAGGCGCGCTCCAAGGTGGCTGGCCTCAAGGTGGACGCTTCCACCATCGACGATCCCGAAAAGCTCAAGAAGTTCGAAGCGGCGCAGGCAGAGCTGTCCGGCTCACTGTCCCGGCTGTTGGTGGTGGCGGAACAGTACCCCAACCTCAAAGCCACCGACGCCTATCGAGATCTGCAGTCTCAGCTCGAAGGCACGGAGAATCGCATCGCCGTCGCCCGCAAGCGCTACATCGAAGCCGTCGCCGAGTACAACGGGCTCGTGCAGCGCTTTCCCACCAGCATTGGCGCTTCCATGCGCGGCCGCGCCGTGCGGCCCACCTTCCAAGCCGCGCCCGGGTCCGACAAAGTCCCCGAAGTGAAGTTCTGAAAGCGAGCCGATCATGACTCGCACCGCTTTTACGGCCACGCGAGTCGTCGCTTGGCTCGCGCGGCTCTTGTGCGTCTTCGTCCTCTGGGCGCCCGGCGTGGCGTGGGCGCGCGACGTACCGCCGCTGCGCGGCCACGTAAACGACACCGCCGACATGCTGTCCGACGCGGCCGAGCAGCAGCTCGAGCAAAAGCTCGTCAACTACGAACAGAAGACTCACCATCAGTTCGCGCTCTTGACGATCGACAGCCTCGACGGTGACGCGCTGGAAGACTTTTCCATCCGCGTCGTGGAGGCTTGGAAGCTGGGCCAAAAAGGCAAAGACGACGGGCTCTTGCTGTTGGTCGCCAAGCGCGAGAGGAAGCTGCGCGTCGAGGCGGGCTACGGGCTCGAAGGTGACGTCACCGACGCGTTCTCCGCGCAGGTGATTCGCAACGTGCTGACACCCGCGCTGCGCGCCGGCAACGCCGAGCAAGGCATTCAAAAGGCGTTCGATGCCTTGATGCAAAAGGCAGCCGGTGAGGCGGTGCCCGAGAGCGCCATTGCTCCACCCGCTCGCAAGTCCAACCAACCTTCGGGCTTCGCGTTGTTTGCGCTTTTGTTCTTTTTGCTGCCGTTCATTCTGCCTTTGATCTTTCTGCGTGGCCGCGCGCGTCGTACGGGCTTTCTGTTGGGTGGCTTGGGTGGCTGGCAAAGCAGCGGCTGGGGCGGCCGTAGCGGTGGTGGCTGGGGTGGCGGCGGCGGCTGGGGCGGTGGCGGCGGCGGTGGCGGCGGTTGGGGTGGTGGCGGCGGCGGCTTCGGTGGAGGAGGCTCGTCCGGCTCATGGTGAAGTCACTGTTGTCCGAAGCGGAGGCGCGCGAGGTCGAAGCCGCTGTCGCTCGCGTCGAGAGCCAAAGCGCGGCCGAGGTTGTGGTAGCCGTGTTGCCGAAGAGCACCGAATACTGGCAAGGGCGCGTGCTGCTCGCCGTGTTCTGGGGGCTCGGTGCCGGCTTGGTTTTCCTGCTGTTCGAGCCTTGGCTCGAGCCGGCTCTGGCTTTGCTGGTGGAGGTGCTGGTGGGCGCGGCCGCGTTTGCGCTCGGAGGCTGGGGACCGCTCCTGCGTCGCTTGGTTCCGGCCGAGGTCGCACGCCAGGCGGTGCAAGCGCGCGCGTTTCAGCTGTTCGCCGAGCGCGGCCTGCAGGGCACGCGCGGTCGCACCGCGCTGTTGATCTTCGTCTCCGAGCTCGAGCACCGCGTCGTGCTGTTGGGCGACCGCACCTTGCACGCCCAAGTCGGTCAGCAAGGTTGGGAAGAGCACGTCGCGCGGTTGCTGCAGCACATTCGGGCGGGGCACACACGCGTCGGCTTGCTCGAGGTTTTGGAGCGGCTCGGCCCCGAGCTGGCGAGCGTGGCGCCACGCCTGCCCGACGACGTCAACGAGCTGCCCGACACCGTGCTGCGCGCGTAGCGTTACTCGAACGCGAAATACGTCGCGGAGACGTACCAGGTGCCGCCGGGCGCGAGCTCCAGAATGCTGCGCGTGAGCTGGTGCTCGCCAGGGGCCGCTAGCGCGTCGGCCTCCAGCACGAACGGCTGTGTCGAGCTGCCCGGGCACCAGTTGGCTCGCG
>JBEQSW010000161.1:0-4125 GCA_040348565.1 Myxococcales bacterium
GCGCTCTGCTCGGAATCGGGCGCGCACACGACCACGTCGGCGTGCGGCAACAGCGCCGCGCGCAAGGCGTTCAGCCCAGACGCGCGGAAGCCGTCGTCGTTAGCGAGCAAAATCAGGGGGCGACGGCTCATGTCGAGCTGTCTACCACGAGGCGGGCCCGAGGCCCCAGCCGAGCGGTTCGGCTCAGGAGCTGGCGAGCATGGTGTCGAGCTCGCCCGACTCGTTCAGGCTGCTGACGATGTCGCAACCACCGACCAGCTTTCCGCCCACGTACAGCTGGGGGAAGGTCGGCCAGTTCGAGTATTCCTTCAAGCCTTGGCGCAGCTCGGCGTCGGCCAGGATGTTCACGTCTTTGAACTCGGCCCCCTTCTGCTTGAGGATCTGCACTACCTGGGCCGAGAAGCCACATTGGGGGAAGTGCTTGGAGCCTTTCATGAACAGCACCACACGGCTCTGACCAATCGTGCCTTCGATGCGCTGCTTCAATGCGTCGTCCATGATCTTAGCCTCCCGAAACTTTCGCCCACGTTTGGGGCGTGTACGTTTTCAACGCTAGGGCGTGGATGGGGCCGTGCATCGCGTCGCCGAGCGCGCGATACACGAGTTGGTGTTGCTCAATCAGCGTTTTCCCCTCGAAGGCCTGCGAAACCACCCGCGCCTGATAATGGTCCGCGGTGCCCGTCAAGTCGACGAGCTCGATTTCCGCGTCGGGTAAAGCCGCAAGCAACATCCTTCGAACGCTTTCCGGAGCCATCCAAGCCTTGCGCGAGGCTATCTGACTCAAGCCAAGGTGCCTGTCAATCCTACCCTGGCTCTACCCCCTCACCTTGGAGTTATCGGGGCTTCACCCCGGGGGTTGCCAAACCGCAGCCCCCTAAGGATTCGTCACATCTTGGGCTGCCGCGCCGCAGGTCCCTTGCAGAAACTCTCGTAGCGTCGCAAGGCCAAGCCTAGCGACCGCTTCGGGCTCCTACCTTGCAGGGGGTCTTATCGAGAACCTCCGAGATTTTCACAGGAAGATCGGAAGCGCAGGAAGGCGAGAGACGAGAACGCATTTTTGTTTTTGGAGGACCAAAACCAAAAATATTTCCCTCGAAAGAAAGCCGGAGGGCTGAGCCTGCGACGGTGCTGAAGAACGTGGCCGTCGCTTGGTAAGCGGTCGGGCGCCCTTCGCTCGTGCAAGAATGACTTCGCATGCGAAGTCATCTCCGGCACCACCGGCGACGGACCTTCAAGTGCATGTATTCACTAGTGAAAGCCAGCCCTCGGGAGGGCTCATCGTGATGACTTCGCATGCGAAGTCATTCGGAGACGCGGCGAGGGACGAAAGTGAAGGCGCTCCACAGGCACGTCAAAGGGACGAGAGAAGGCAGCGTGAGGCTGCTGGGGGAAACGATGCGATGAGTAGTGAGCGTCCTCGCGTCGTCCTTGTAAAAAGATCTCGATCGTACGAGGTGGCCACTCGCCGCTACAGGAGCTTCTGCGATTCGGGCTGCGGATTGGCAGCCCAAGATGTGTGGCGCTAGCCGCAGCCCCGCTCGCAGAAGCTTTCGTGCCGTCTTCAGGCCGTCCCGCGCGGGTCAAACGCCCCGACGACGCATGCCCAGGGCCTTATTCCTTGGGCGGTAGCGGGCCGGGCAGCTTGACGTCGCGGATGGCTTCTTTGAAGCGGACTTGAGCCTCTCCCAGGGCGAGACGCAGCTCGATCAGCTTTTTGGTGATCTGGTCGAGGCGGGTGGTGACCTCCGCCAGGCGGCGGGTGAGCTTGAGCCGCAGATCGGCGGCTTGGTTGTTCTTTTCGATGGCTTCCAGGCTCAGGCGCGTCTCGCGAGACGACTTTTCCAGCTCTTGCTGCTCGGTTTCGAGCGCGTCGACTTGGTCGCCGGCCTTCTTCAGCGCCGCGCGCAAGGACCATGCTTCGCTGAGCTTTTGGGCGACGCCGCGATCGGCACGTGGATCGGCCAGGTAGGCTTTGACGGCTTCGTCGGCCAAGGGCTGCAGCCAATCCATGCCCTGCTGCGTGGCTTGGCGCTCGTCCACGACTAGCTCGGCGCGACCGTGCGGCTTCAGGGGAATCGGCACGAGCGCCGTCGACGTGGCCAAGTCGTCTTCGGTGCCAGCCGGCGGCTTGAACAAGCGCGCGCTGGACATGCGCGGGTGGCGGACGATGAGCTTGCTGGTCTCGTCGCTGCCGCTCACGACTTTGTAGGTGGTCTTGGTCACGCTGTCGCGCTCGATGTACAGGGCTCCGGCCTCGATGCGAAACAGGCGCGCGCCCTGTTCGGTACCCTGGCGTTCGCTGGTGACGGCGATGCTGCGATCGAGCGCGAACGGCACGGTCGCTTTGCCCTTGGGCGGCAACGGATCGAGCATGCCTTGGCCCAAAAACTGGCCTTCACCGAAGACTGCGATCGGCCCGCGCTCGAGCAAGCCGGTGGTGGCGTTTTCGAAGCGCACGACGCGGAACGGGTGCGCGCTGGAGTCGGGGACGCCGCCGTCGGGCGCGAACAGGAACACGCTTTCGCCCGGGACCTTGCGGCTGACCAACAGCACCATGGTGGCGCTTTCGTCGGGTACCGTGACCTCTCCGGGGATTTTGTAGCGCGTGGTACCGCCACCGACGGCGACTGCTGCCAGCGCCGAGACACGACGCGGCGCCGACAAGCCCTGCTGTTGCAGCTCGTTCATGGCGGCGCGGCGAGCAGCTTCGCGCTGTACCGCCGGCGGCGGGGGCGGAGGCGCCGCGGGAGCGGGCATGCTCTTCGGCATTGGCTTGCTGGGAGCAGCCGCGCCACCGCCGGCCCGGCTCTTCTTGGCGTCCAGCCGACGCGTCGCACTGGTCGGGTCGTCGTCGTATTCGTAGCCGTAGCCCTCGCCGGTGGCAGGAGCGGCTTCAGCCGCGGGCGCGGGGGCCTTCTCTTCTTCCGGTGCGTAGCGCTCGACCGCGCCGCCGGGCTGCTCGCCGAGCGTGGTCATTCCCTCCGGAACCTGCGCGATGATTTCCCCGGTGTCGGTGATGACCGGACGCGCGGGCGTCACCGCGTCGCCCAGCGTCGACTCGAAGGCGATGGGCGCGCCAGCGACCAGCGTGAGCTCCACGTTCTTCCAGTCCTCGCCGGACAGGTTCTGCACGATGCCCCACACCTGCAGATCCGCCCCACCCTTGCCGACCACCACGCGGTACGACGGCCGCCACAGCGGCGTCGCCGCTACGTAGCCGACGGCCAGATCATGCTCTTTGCCGTCGAGGCTCAAGCGCACTTTGCGCAAGCGCTCGCTCGAAGGATCGGGCGCCTTGGGCGGCTCACCGGGGTGATTCCAGGCCTCCAGCATGCGACCGAAGCGCGGGTCTTGCGCGACCGGATCATTCTTGTCGACCTCGAGCGGGAACGACGCGGCTTTGAGCGAGCTGCCTCCGCGCTCGACGATGGCCAGCGTGGCCAAAAAATCGCCCACCATGCGCTGGCGCATCTTGAACGACACCTGCTCACCATCGACTTCGCCCCCGCGCTCGAAGTAGCCGACGCCATTGCGGTAGACCACCACGCGCCGGAGCGGCAGCTCGGGGCTTTGAATATCGGGCCCACGCGCGCAGCCGAAAAGTGCCACGGTCAATGCCAAGGCTGCGCCCGAACGCGTGAAAACCCTCATCATGCCCACCTTCTATCATCACTCGGTCGAATCGAGGCGTGCGCCAGCGCCCCCCGTCATTCCTCGATGTTTTTCCGCCGAGCGACCTCGACCCGGACGTCGTCGCGTCCCGCGCCGAGCGGTGGCTTACCCCTACTCTCGCGCGGCCGGAGCGCCTAAGCTTTCGAGCCGTGACTGAAGCCTCGTCGCCGAAGCCGCCGCTAGCTCCTCCACCTGTTCCGCCTCGGCGCCCCCCGCCGGTTCCAGGTTCATCGCCGCGAGCCATGAGTGACGGGCAGAAAGAAGCCCTGGCCATCCAGGCCTTGGGCCTGCTCAACGAGCAAGTGCAGGCGCGCATCGTTCACTACTAGGGCGAGATGGAGACGAGCCCCGAGCTCGACGCCATCACCGCCCAAGTCGTGGCGCAGCTGAAGGCCATGCAGGCCGCCGTCTCGGGCGACGCGGGCGCGCAAAAGACGCCCGAGGAGATGGAAG
>JBEQSW010000202.1:0-2360 GCA_040348565.1 Myxococcales bacterium
GGTGGGGCCCCGCTGAATTCACTTCAGCGGGGCGGGGAGGCGCGTGCCTCCCCGGAGACCGACCGGCGCGTGCCGCCCCCACCAGGAAAGGCCTAGAACGCAGTGGCTGCAAACTGATCGGCGTTCTAGCGCCGCGCGGTCGCGGGCCGCTATAGTTCTCGCGAATGGATTCGCCGTCCCTTGCGCCCTTTCGCCAGGTCCTCAGTTGGGCCGCCGAGCAGGGCATGGCCGTCCGCAACCAGCTGACCGAAGACCAGCTGGTTGCCTTGGATCGCGTCTTCGCCGGTAAAGAACCGTGGACGTTCGCGCACTACCAGCCGCTCCGCGCTTTTGCCCACGCCTTGCCGCGCCTGAACCTGCCAGACATGCCCGCGCTCCTGAACCTCGGAGACGTACTGCAGGCCCTCGACGAATTTCGCGCGCCCACCGTCGCCGCCTGGCCCACGCACGAAGCCGTCGCCGACGCCACTTTCGCCGAGCTGGGCTATGCGTCCACTTCGGCCGGCATCACGCGCGTTCGCGAAGCCCACGCCGCCGCCTGGCGTGAGCACGCGGTAAACAACAAGCAAGTCTTGCTGCACGGTGCCGAGCGCGCTCGCGGGCCGCGCGCCGTCGTCGTCGGCGCGGGCAAGCTGTACGACATTCCGCTGCGCAAGCTGGCCGAGCGCTTCGAGCAGCTACTGCTGGTCGACATCGACGCCGCCGCATTGGCCGAAAGCGTGCAACAAGTGGGCTTGGAACCGAGCCTGCGCGCGCGCCTCTCGCTGGTGCAGGCCGACGTCACCGGCATCAACGACGTCTTCTTGGACAAGGCTCACGCGGCCCTGGCCCTGACCGACGAAGCCGACGTCTACACCGCGTTGCTCCGGCTGTTGCACGACTACCGCCTCGAGCAACCACCTCGCCTTTTCCCCGCCCACGCCGCCGAGGCCCCGCTCGACTTTGCGTGCTCGTCGATGGTGCTGTCGCAGCTCGCAACACCGCTCACGGAGTACGTGCAACAGCAATTTGCTCGGCGCTTCCCCCAAAGCCAACGCGCGCAAGCCCTCGAATTTCAGATCGCGCTCGGCCAATTCACCCACCGCGTTCAGAACGCACACGTGCGCTCACTGTTGGCAGCCGCGCCTTGCATCGCGCTGACCAGCGACATCACCGACCAATACACCGCGCTCGACGCACGCGGCATCTTGATGCAAGCACCCATGCGCCTACCGCTGATCGGCGCCCCCAGCCTGGACCAACTGGTCCCACGCCAGCAAGCGCGCACCGTGGCCGCCGCCGAATGGGAATGGCGCCACGTCGTGCCCACGCGCAGCAAACCCAAAGGCCGCACCGTCCAAGTCGCCGGCCTCATCGCCGAACGCCTTTGAAAAGGCGGGCTGCCAATCCGCAGCCTGAATCGCAGAAGCTTCTGTAGCGGAGCCAGGCCACCTCGTACGATCGAGATTTTTTCACAGGGAGGACGGGAGGTCGAGATAGAGGCGAGAATTTTGGGTACGCGCTGCCGCCAGCGAGTCTGCAGCAGCGTCGCGCTCACCCCCTCCGGGTTTCTCTCGAGGAAATATTCTTGGTTTTGGTCCTCCAAAAACAAAAATGCGCTCTCGCCTCCCCGCACCTCCCGTCCTCCCGTCCTCCCTGTGAATTCTCGAAGGCTCTCGACACGACCCTTCGACGAAGCAGCAGCCCGAAGTGCCTCGGCCTGCTCGTCTGCCAATGCCGCCGGGCGTGTGTTCAGCGGCTCCGTGTCATCAGCTCGATCACGCGCTCGAAGGCTTCGGCGCGGCCGAGTTGGAGCAGGTGGCTGCCGTAGAACGATTGCAGAGGCGCGCGGAGGTGTACCGAGAGGCGGCGGGCGTGGGCGGCGGGCGTGACGCGGTCGGCCTTGGCGGCGACGACCAGGCAGCGCTCGGGCGGCACCAGTGACGGCCGAGCCACCGGGCTCACGCGCTGATAAATGCCTTCGAGCAGCGCGTGTTGGGCGGCGGCTTCTTCGGGCACCGAGCTGAGCGACCCCTGCTCTCGCGCGAAGTCTCCCAGCGACGACAACGGAATGACCGGCACCACGAAGTCCAAGCGCGGCTCCACCGTGGCCAAAAGCGCGGCCGTGTAGCCGCCCAAGCTCATGCCGATCGCGCCGACCCGGGGATGCCCGTTGGCCAACAGCCAGCCGATCAAATTCTGCAGGTCGAACATGGCTTGGCGGAAGCCTTCGACGTTGAGGCGCGGATCCTCACCCGGAAATTCCGGCACCGCGCCGTGCCCGGCGCGCGCGCGCAAGCCGTGAAACGGCAGCGTGAACAGCACGACGTCGAAGCCGGCGCGGTCCAGCTCCGCCAGCGGCCAGATGCGCTCTTCGAACG
>JBEQSW010000227.1:0-4969 GCA_040348565.1 Myxococcales bacterium
CCGCTGGGCGCGTCGACGTCGTCCCCGCTGCTACACGCCGGCACGATCAGAACGCCGCCGAGCAACAAAGCAACGCCAATACCCGTGACCTGAGAAGCTCGTTTCAACATGCAAAACTCCTTCGCAAAGCCCGCGCCAATAAGACTTCCACTATGTGCGACCGCCCCCAGGCTGTCCAGGATCAGACGCTATGGCATCCGGATCACGGGCGCAGATGTCTCACGTTGTCTTCGCTCGTTGGCTGCCAAATCGCAGCCCGAATTGCAGAAGCTTCCGTGTCGGCGCGAGGCCACCATGCGCGACCACTTCTGATCGCCTCCATCAAGCCTATGAGACCTTCCCTCGAGAGAAAGCCAAAGGGGCTCAGTCTGCAATGGCGCTGCAGATTCGCTGCGGCAGCGCGACCCCTAAATTTCTCGCCTCCGTCTCGACCTCCCGATCTCCCATCCTCCCTGTGAAAAAATCTCGATCGTACGAGGTGGCCTTTCGCCGCTACAGAAGCTTCTGCGATTCAGGCTGCGGATCGGCAGCCCAAGATCCTATGAAAAAATCTGCGTCCTCGCGTCGCGTGAACGCAACGCGAGGCGCCGCGCGGATCAGTTGATCGAGAACGACTTCGACACCGTGACGGGGTTGCCCGAGAACGCGGGCACCTTGGCGCGACGGAAGGCGCTGGCGACACAGCCGCCGACGGCGGTGCCGGCGAAGGGCGGGCCCATCACGGTGGCGCTGGTCACGCGACCGCTCGGAGCAAAGGTGACTTGCACCTTGCCGACGCCAGTGGGGCCGCCGGCTTTCTTGCAGCCACCGGCCGAGCCCGACGCGCCGCCCAAAGCGGAAATGGCGGAAGCCTTGCTGAAAGGAGGCGCGGTGCTCGGACCGGGTGCCGCTGGCTCCTCCTGCTTTGCGGTGCTGCCCGCGGCAGCGTGACCGGTGCCCGTCTTGCTGGCCTCGGTCTTGGCGGCTTCGGTCTTCGCCTCTTCGGGCTTCTTTTCCTCGGCCGAGGCGGAAGGAGCAGTAGCGGGCTCTTCCTTCTTTTCTTCGGCCTTCGGCTCTTCCTTCTTTTCCTCGGGCTTCTTTTCTTCGGCCTTGGCCGAGAGCGCGGCCTTGGCGGCGTCGTCCGCCGGCTCGCTCTTCTTGCCTCCGAACACCAACAGCCCGAGCAGCAGCAAGATGACGCCGCCGGCGCCAGCGCCGCCGAACATGACGAGCTTCTTCGTCTTCGCATCCATGCCTGCCGGCGCAGCACCGGTGGCAGCGCTGAACGCGGGCACGACAACCGGCTTCGGCTCCGGCGGCGCAGGAGCGGTGAGCAAGGCTTGGTTGGCGCCCAAGCTGAACAGCGGATTGCCGCCGGCGCCCATGCCGGCGAGGCCCGCGCTCGCACCCATGCCGAACGGATCATCCGGGTTCGAAGGTTGCGTGGGGCGCGGCGCACCGGGCTTCGGCGCGGACGGCTTCGACTTTTCGGCCACGCTCGGCGCGCTGCCGACGAAGCCCGCTTTGAGTGAGTCGAGCGAGAACAACACCGAGTTCTCGTTGCGCGCTCCGGTCGGCTTGTCGTCGTAGGCGGTGGAGCCCGGTGCGGTCGGCACCACGCGCGCGCTGGTGGCGAGATCGACGTCCTCGCTTTCGCTGCCGGCGGCGTCGATATCACCGAACAAATCGGCGCCGGCCGAGGCCTTCGCGCTTGCCGCGCGCGCCGCGAGCGCACCCTGAACGGCGCCCGGCGCGGACAGGTTCGGCATGCCGCCGACCTTTGGCGCCGCAGCCGCGACTGCAGGCGCGAGCGGCGTCTGGCCAGCCACCGGCGCGGGCGGAGCGGTCGGACCGGACAGCAACGGAGCTAGCTCCACGCAATCCATGATCGGCAACCAGTCGCCCATGCCGTCTTTCCAGACGAATGCGTCAGTCGTGATCAGACCAGAGCGGAAGCCTTCGATGACCTCGGCCGTCGTCATCGTCCGCGAATCGGTGTCGCTCAGGTTGACGTTCCACACGTCTGCGTCAGGCGCGAGAGCTGTTTCCGGTGCGAACGGATCGAGCGCGGGAGGTGCCTCCGACAGTCCGGTGCTGGGGGCTTCTGGAGGCGGATTTTGCCCGTCCACCACGATCGGGGTCTGGCACGCCTTGCAGCGTATCTTGACCTTCCTGCCCTTAACCTTGTCGTCGGCGATCGTGTACTGCGCGCTGCACGCCTGGCAGGTGACTTTCATCGCGGGCGGGACTGTATCAACTCTGCTGGGGATTTGCCCTCAATTGTGGGGTTTTTCCCCGGGGTGGCAGGCCTGTCCGGCGCGCCCTGTTCGAGCCGCCCGTCAGGCAAAACGGGCGCGAAGTTGCCGCTTCCGGGCCCCCGGCCAGCCGCGAAGCGCCCGTGACGCCGTGCCGCTTCGCACAGAGCTTCAAAGCGGTGCTGAGAGTGAAAATGAGGCACTTGGCGCCGACGGGGGCCGGTGGCCCCGAGCAGGCGTCGACCTAGATGCTCCCTCGTTTGGAGCCGTGGCGGGCTGGGCTAGGGCGCCGAAAACCGGGCGCCAACGGCGGCAGCCGGCTCGGCGCCGGCCAACGTTTCGTCCAGCTCCCACTCGAAGGTGGTCGGGTTTTCCTTGAAGCAACCACCGCCGAAGCACGGTGGCTGCGGCTTTGCCGGGTGACATTGCGCCGCCAGCTGACCACCGCTCGGCTTCGTGCACAGCACTCGCGTGTACATGAAGTCACAGCCAACGTAGTACTCGCGCACCAGGCTGCTCTCGCGGTTCAGCGCAGTTTCCAGATCACTCTGCGGGCAGCGCAAGTTGCGCGAGCCAACGCGCATGACCGCCTTCGGCTCGCTTGCGCCGGCGCAGCCCGAGAGCGCGCCGGCTCCCAGTACGCCCAGCGCTACGATGATTCCTAGCCTCGATTTTTTCGCATGGCTCGCCATGAGGGGTACGAACACGCCACGGCGCGAAGGCTTGGGTCCAGCGAGCGCGATTGGCTGGATTTCGCCTTTGGCGTCTTCATTGCCGCGCGCGTCCGAGACAACCGTTAGTTGACGGGGACGACGGCGGCGCCGCACTCGCCGCAGAAGCGCGTTTCGCTGGTGTATTGCGTGCCGCACACCGGGCAAATGGTGCGCGTGATGAACAGCGTTTGCAGGCGCGCGGGCGGCGCGTAGGCGGAGGCGGGCACCAGCTCTTCGCCGTGCTCGGGGCAGGTCAACGTGCCGGGGTTGAAGCCGCGACCACACACCGGGCACACCGAGCCGCCAGGACCGGTGCCCAGCGAGGTTTGTGCGACCAAGCGGTTGCCGTCGTTGGGACAGAACTCCGCTTCGGGGGGGAACTCTTCCCGGCAGGTGGGGCACGCCTTGACGCTCGCGCTCGCGGTCGCGGTCGCAGTCGCAGTCGCAGTCGCGCCGGGCGCCGAAGCGCGCGGCCGCGATGGTGATTCGGACGACGGCGCTTCGGGTACGCGCCGGCTGCGCCGGACCAGCAGCAAGCCCAGTAGCCCCAGCAGCAGCGCGCAGGCGCCGGCAATACCGACGAACCAGCGGGTCCGGCTCGGAGCTTCGTCGCGGGCCACTACCTCGCGGGCGCCCATCGACTCCGAGGCGACGCGCAGCACGGCCGCCTCCTTCGATTCACCGCTCTCGTCGAGGCCGCGCGCCTGCAGCAGCGCGTCGTAGCGTTCCTTGGAGGCGATTTCGACGTCCACCCGCACCGAGCGGTCACCCAGCGTCACCTCCAGGGTGGCCTCGGATTCGCTGGCGTTGGGACTGGCGGTGACCTTGCCCGGGGCCGTGACGCTCAGAAAATTGGCGCCGGCGATCACCCGCCACGTCGGCGTCACCGGTAGCGGACAACCGTGCGCGTCCAGCACGCTGCTGCGAAACTCGAAAGATTCGCCGGGCCGCATCAGCTTGCGCGAGGGGCGCACCTCCAAGCGCTCGGGAAGACCCGTGCCGGTGCAGTCGCTCGCGGCGCGAGCGGTAGGCTTGGCGGGAGCGCTGGAGGCGCTGGGCGTGGGGGTGGGCGCGTCGCCCAGGCGCGACACCAACGAGTAGCTGCGCGTGCGGCGCACGCTGGCGGTGCAATTCTGTCCCTCGATCACGAACTGGTATTGACCGGTCTCGTCGAAGTTGATGCGCGAATCGGTAGCGCTGATGGTCGTCACCAGCTTGGCCTGGCGCGGGTCACCGTTGGCGGTCTTGCACACGTTCTGGAACGAGCGCGCCGACGCGCTGTGGCTGATGCGCTGAATCCCCGGATAGCGCTCCCAGCACTCGCCGGTCGTGTAGCTGCGGCCGACGCCCACGATCGTAAGCTCGTTGCCGCTCTGCGTGATGGTCACCGACCCGCCCGACTCGCCGCCTCCGCTCGGCGCAGGTCCGCACGCCTTGCCCCAATCACCCAGCTGCCAGCTCACCGACAGCGGGCTCGCCGTCCAGGTGCCTGCAAGCGTTGGTATCTCCGCGCTTCCGAGGCGGCTCGAAAGCGCGAAGGCGAAAATCATCGCCGCGATCAGGGCGAGGCGTGGAAAGGGCCAGGGGCGCTGGAAAACACGCATCTGCAAAAGGACCCGGAGCCTACGTTGACATGCCAATTTTGGCGATGCTAGCGTGCGCAAATGCTGGATTTGCCAGCTTTTCCGCGGACTCCGCGAACAAGTGACGGCCCGACCCTATGGAGACGACCAGGATGCTGAAGGCGTTCGAACGCTGGGGCGCGAAGACTAGCCAAACGGCAATACTCCTTTCCATCCTCGGTCTGCCCGCGGTGGCGTTCGCTCAAGCGAAGGACGAGCGCGCGCCCGCCAGCAATGCCGACGGTCTCGACACGCATCTGTTTCGTCCCGCCGTCGACTCCAAAGGCTTCTTCTCCGTCAACGGCTCCGACATCCTCGGCGCCAAGAATCTGAGCTTCGGCTTGGTGCTCGACTACGGGCGGAACTTGATGCGCACGCGCTCGCACCGCGTGCCCAACGG
>JBEQSW010000260.1:0-24413 GCA_040348565.1 Myxococcales bacterium
ACGACGACACGCGAGCCGGGCCCCAGCTCCGAAAGCCTCCGCACCTGGCTCGAATACAGACCAAAGGGCAACGTCACGCCCAAGCCGGCGCTGACCAGCCCGCGCTCGGCCCGTGCCGCATCCTGCGCGGTCTCGAAGCTGCCGAAGGCAAGCTCGCCGCCCGCCAACGACTCGCGCAGGGCCCGCGCCGACGCCAGCTTGGTTACCGCCAGTCTCAACGCGGGGTAGCTCGCGGCCACGAAGCGAAGCACCTCTTCTTCGACTCCGCCCAGTACCCCCGCGCGCAAAGGGGCCGGCCCCGACGCGGGCGCGCCGCATGCGCCCGCGCCGAGACCTACCCAGCTCGCTCCCCCCTCTAGGGTGGCGAGCGTGAGTCCGCGAATGAACGACCGTCGCTCCACGTCAGTAATATCCGCGAGGACGCAGGGGCTCGACGCCGCCCACGCCGGCTAGGTAGCTGTTCCAAGCCGCGACCAGCTCGGTCACGCGCTCCGGATACTGCGCCGACAGATCGTTGGTCTCCGCGCGGTCGCGATCGAAGGCAAACAATTGCCAGTGACCGTCGAGCGGCCCGAACGGCGGCTCCGTCCAACGCGCGCGCCACTTGCCGTCGGCGCTGATGATGAACGCGCGACCGTACGCTTCACCTCCGAACGCCTTGGTGTGAACGGGACCGGGCGCCTCCGCTTGCACGGCCGACAACAACGACAAGCCCGTCACCGGATACACATAGCGCCCGTCGTAAACGACCTTACCCGCGTTTTTGTCGACGTTGGTGAGCGGATCGACGAGGGGCGGCGCGGGCTCGGACGGTGGCGTCACCCCTGCCAGCTCCAAGAACGTCGCCGTGTCGTCCGTCACGTGCGTGAAGTGGTGCACGGGCGGCAGCGCTTGCGTCTGTCCCGGCAGGTGCACGATGGCCGGCGCCGTGAGCCCGCCCGCGCCCTGAAAGCCCTTGAACTGCGAGATGGGCGGGTTGCTCACCTCGGCCCAACGGATGCCATACTTGATGTTGCGAGCGCTGGCGGTGCCGTTGTCTTGGCCAAGCGTGGGGTAGACGGCGTCCGAGGCGTTGGCTTCGTCGGTGGCCAACGGGTCCGCGCCCGCGTTGATGGGCCAGCTCTCGGCGCCGGAATCGGAGTGGAAGATCACGAAGGTGTATTCGTACTCGCCGATGTCTTTCAGGTGCTGGATGAGCCGGCCGATGTTGTAGTCGAGGTGGTCGACCATGGCCGCGTAGATCTCCATGTAGCGAGCCTGGCTCTTCTTCTCGAGCTCGGTCAGGCTCTGCCACTTCTTCACCACCGGGCCTTGCCCGTAGTCGACGTAGCCGTCGGCGGGGGCGTGCACGGCGCTGATGTATTTGGCGTCAGCGGTGCCGTCCCCCGCCGTTGCGGGAGAGCGTGTCAGGCTCTCCGGCACGCCCGGGGTCGGGGTCAAAGACTGCGGCAAAATCCCGCGGTCTTGCAGTCGTCGCAGGCGCGCCTGCGCGATCGGCGCGTAGCCGACGTCGTACTTGCCCTTGTACTTGCTGAGCCAGGGCTCGGGGGCTTCGAGCGGCCAATGTGGCGCCGTATAAGCCGCGTAGGCGAAGAACGGCTTCTTATCCGCCAAGTTAGCGTCGATGTTTTCGATCAACTGGTCGGTGTAAACCTCGGTCGAAAATCCGTTCGGCTCTCCCGGCTGACCAGGGTGAGCGTAGACGCCGTCTTTGACGAAATTCTGCGAGGTCGCGCTCTCGTGCGTAAAATGATTGCCGGCGGCGCCGCCCAGCAACGCAAAGCTGCGCTCGAAGCCCCACTGATCCGGGGTCTTGCCGTTGCCGGTCGCGCTGGTGACGGTGCGCGAGCCCAAGTGCCATTTGCCGGCGATGTACGTGTGGTACCCCGCGTCTTTGAGCAGTTGCGCCACTGACAGCGAGCGATCGTTCAGGTAGCCCTCGTAGCCCGGTAGACCTGCGCGCTCGTCATTCGGCGCGCCCATGGTGCCTTCCCCCACGCGGTGGTGATCGGTGCCGGAAATCAGCATGGCGCGCGTGATCGCGCACACCGTGCCCACGTGATGATTGGTCAAGATGCGACCTTGGGCCGCCAGCGCGTCGAGGTTCGGCGTATCGATTTCGCTGCCCAGCGCACCGACGTCGGAAAAGCCCAAATCGTCGGCGACAATCGTCAAAATGTTGGGGCGGCGTGAGGTCCAGGTGTAGCTGGTGGCAGCCCCCCACCCCAGCGTATCCGCGTCGTCGGCGCTTTTGGCTTTGACCTTGAGCACGTGGTCGCCCGCGGGCAAACCGTCGAGCGTGAGCGGGCTCGAGCCGGTGACGTAGTCGGCTCCGTCGACGCTGTATTGGAAGACGCAATCGCCCGCCGAGCATGCGAACGTGAACACCGGCTTGGTCATCGTCGCGATCTTCTTCTTCGGGACGTCGCCAAAGATGGCGACGGGACCCGGGGTCGTGCCGTCCTTGCCGTCTTTGCCATCGACGCCGTCTTTGCCATCGACGCCGTCTTTGCCATCGATGCCATCTTTGCCATCGACGCCGTCTTTGCCATCGACGCCGTCTTTGCCATCGACGCCGTCTTTGCCGTCGACGCCGTCTTTGCCGTCGACGCCGTCTTTGCCATCGTGAGCGACGGCGCTCTGGCCAGCGCTCGCGTCGCTGTCCGGATTACCGTTTGCACCGTCTCCGTCGCCGCTACTGCACGCGGCGGCGCCGAGCAGCCCGAGCGACAGCGCACCGAGCAGATTAGTGTTGCGAAAAATGGCGCGTCGAAACGCTGCTTGAACAAGGCTTGTCATGAAGGAGCTCTCCGGGTGCGCTCAGCCGCTGGCTGAGCGCGCTGGTACAGCTGGCGCCTTCAAGACATTGAATTTGCTGGTATTTTTCCACGACTATCAATCTATTCACTCGCTAGGCTGACGAAACCTAGCGGCCGCGCTCGATGCTGTCAAGGCGCGCGCGCCACCGAGCGCTCGCGCGGCCTTTGCACACAACGAAAGCCGACGTGACCCGCCGGCGAATCGGCTTCGCTCTTACCGCGCGTTCCCACCATGTAGCGCGTGCAGTAGTCACTCGTGCACAGAAAGGAGCCGCCCCGCTGCACGCGCTTGGCCGTCGTGGGCTCGCTGGGATCGAAGCTCGTATCCGGTCCTTGCGGATCGCGCACCGTGCCGAGCTTGGCGTCGCGCGCGTAGGTGTCGGCGCGGTACCAATCGCGCGTCCACTCCCAAGCGTTGCCGGCCATGTCGTACAGCCCAAAGGCGTTGGGCTCGAAGGAGCCGACGGGCGCGCTGCCCACGAACCCGTCCGCCCCCGTATCGGCGACGGGAAACTGCCCCTGGTAGATATTGGCCACGAAGCGCCCTCCGGGCCGGAGCTCGTTGCCCCAAGGGTAGAGCTGACCGGCTTTGCCGCCGCGCGCCGCAAACTCCCACTCCGCCTCGGTCGGCAGGTCTTTGTCGGCCCACCGCGCGTAGGCCACCGCGTCTTGATAGGCCACGTGCACGACCGGATGCGTCTCTTTCCCGACCAGGCTAGATCCAGGCCCTTCCGGATGTTTCCAGCTGGCGCCGGCCACGAACCGCCACCAAGCCAAGGGTCGATCGAGGGGCACGGCGGAGGGCGGAGGCGTGAATACGGATGAGCCGGCGACGCGCTGCTCGTCCGGCACCCCCGGCAGCTCGCGAGCGCTGGGCCTGCGCTCGGCCACCGTAATATAACCGGTGGCGGCGACGAAACGAGCGAAGCTTTCGTTCGTCACTTCGGTTTGGTCCATGAAAAACCCCGACACCCACACACGATGAATGGGACGCGCGTCATCCATCGGCTCGTGACAATGCCCACCCACGGTCGGGTCGGCTGAGCCCATCGAGAACTCGCCGCCCGGAATCCACACCATACCTGCTGGGGCAGACATGGGGGCCGGCGAGTCAGCAAGGTGCGTGGGCTCGAACTCGGCGCGTGCAGCGACCGGAGCGAGCGTAGCCCGCTGCCGATTCGGCTCGGGCTCCTGCTCTCGCGAGCAACTCAGGCTGAGGAGCAAGGCGACCCAAGCAGTTGGACCGAGCGTCGCGCGCAGGCGCCCGGGGTTGGCGCCAACCGGGGTCGGAGGCTGCGGCTCGTGCGGCCGCTGAGGGGACGTCATGGGAGGGCGGGGGCTCAAAAACGGTGAGCCGTTAGCCCACTTACTTAGTAGTCTGATGTCTCATCGTCAAGAGTGAGGCGTTTTTTGCGGTTCGCAGGAGGTTCGAGTAGTTTCGGTCGAGCTCATGCCTTTGCTCACGAACAGCTCTCGCCAACTGTCTCGGTCAAGCGCGGCAACCACGGCGGTGGCGCTCACGCTCAGCTTTCTGTTCGGCTGTCGTCCCCCCGTTCAGTCCCCCAGCTCGGCATTTCTAACGTCGAGCGAAGCTCAGGGGTCGGTGGTGGTGCAGGCCGCCGACTGCAAAGGCTGCAAGCCCGCTCCCCGCACCTTCTACCTCATCAACGCCGAGCAACTGAAGCGAGTGCGCGGCGCCGAGGGCATCACGTACATGGGCAGCGACGCCGAGCATCACTTCTTCAGAGCGTGGAACAAGCTGCTCGAGCCGCCCGAGGTCGACCACGTGGCGGTCCCGCTGGCACAATGCTCGGTGACGGAACCGCACAGCTTGGACGAGGAACACGCCTTGACCAAAGACCGCAAGCTCGACCAAAGCGGGCCCGGCTGCGCCGTTCACTAACGGCGCGCGTTCAATAGCCGGCGGCGTTGGGATCGCGCCAGGCGCGTTCGAACGGCAGGCGCCAGGCGTGGGGGGCAATCAGGGAATGAATGACGTTGGGGCCCCAGCTACCGGGCGTGTACAGCCGTACGGGCGGAGGTGACTCCAGCAGCGGTTGCGCCTTTTCCCACAGTTGTTCAATGCCTTCCGCGTCCGTGAACAGGGTGCGATCGCCGCGCATGGCGTCCAAAATCAGCCGCTCGTAGGCTTCGAGCACTTCTCCCGCGAGCCCGGTGTCGTGCATCGCAAACTGCAAGCTGAGCTTGTCGAGCCGCATGCCGGGGCCCGGTCGCTTGCCGTAAAACGAGAGCGACATTTTGGAGGCGTCCGCCAAGTCGAAGGTCAGGTGGTCCGGCCCTTGCGAGCCCACGCCGGAGCCAGGTGGGAACATGCTTCTGGGCGGCTCGCGGAACGCGATCGAAATGATGCGCTGGCCCTCGGCCAAGCGCTTGCCGGTCCGCAAATAGAACGGCACGCCGGCCCAGCGCCAGTTGTCGATGAAACAACGGAGGGCGATGAACGTCTCGGTGTCCGACTCTTTGCTGATGCCTTCTTCGGCGCGGTAGCCCAAGTATTGGCCACGTACCACGTCGGTCGGCTGCACCGGCAGCATGCTGCGGAACACCTTGTTCTTCTCTTCGCCGATGGGCTCCGGGGCCAACGAGGTCGGCGGCTCCATGGCCATGAACGCTAAGATTTGAAACAGGTGAGTGACCACCATGTCGCGAAAGGCGCCGACCTTCTCGTAAAACGCCGCACGCTTGCCGCAGCCGAGCGTCTCCGGCACGTCGATCTGCACGTGGTCGATGAAGTTGCGGTTCCAAATCGGCTCGAACAAGCCGTTGGCAAAGCGGAACGCCAAGATGTTTTGCGCCGCCTCTTTGCCAAGAAAATGGTCGATGCGGAAGATCTGCTGCTCGCTGAACACCTCGTGCAGGCTGGCGTTCAGAGACTTGGCGCTCTCCAAATCGACGCCAAACGGCTTTTCCATCACGATGCGCGCGCGCTCGACCAGGCCCGCCTCGCCCAACGTGCGGACGGCCGATAGCGCGGCGTTGGGCGGCACGCTGAGGTAGTGCAAGCGCCGGCTTTCGCCGCTAAACGTTTGCTCGGCTTTGGTGGCGGCGGCCTTGAGCGCGACCGCGCCCGCCGAAAGTGGCACGTAGTCCAGTCGCTCGGCAAACTTGGTCCACGCTTCGTCGGTCACTGGCCGCTGGGAGAATTCGTCCAGGGCGGCGCGCGCCACTCGACGAAAGCCCGCGGCGTCGATGTCGTCCAGCGAAACGCCGACGATGCGGCATTCGGGAATGAAGCCGGCGCTGGCCAGATGAAACAAGCCTGGCAAGAGCTTGCGCTTGGCCAAGTCTCCGGTGGCCCCGAACAACATCACCAGGTGGGGGTAACG
Source organism: Myxococcales bacterium (assembly GCA_040348565.1). Taxonomy (GTDB): domain Bacteria; phylum Myxococcota_A; class Polyangia; order Polyangiales; family Polyangiaceae; genus PMG-095. The sequence continues at coordinate 6,167 of JBEQSW010000260.1, forward strand.
CGGGCCAACGCGGGACGGGTGCTCGGCAATGCTCATGGCTGCCCGACCGTACCCGGCTTGACTGCGCTACGCCACCGGCGGCGGTCCCGACATCGCTGCGAAACCGAGCGACGTTCGGCGGCGAGCCCAGACTTATCGGACGCGCCGCCTCTTACGAAGCTGGCGCGCCCGAGCTCGTCACTTCGGCACGTCGTTCCGGACTTCCGGAATCTTCAGTGGCGGCAGCTTGATGGGATCCCAGGCCGGCGTGAGGTTGCTGTAGTGCAGCCCCGCCGCGTCCATGCCGGCCGCGCCCGGCGCACGGTTCTGGTTCCAGATGTAGACCGCGGGATAGGTCGTGATGGCCTTGGTCGCGTTGTCGACGACCACGGCGGCCAGGTAGAGCTGTGCCGAGTCGTTGAGCCCCTTGAAGGAGGAGAGCGCGTTCGGCGGCAGCTTGAACTGGGTCGAGAACTCGTCGCCGTATTTGCGAGCCGAAGAGAAGATCAGAAAATAGTAGGTCTTGCCGTTGGCCGTGAACGCGTCCGGCGACCACTTGGGCCAGCTGTTGATCAAGCCGGTGGCCATGTTGTCGCCACCGCACGTGCCAGGGTCATTGGCGGCGAGCGCGGTCGGCATGCCGCCGCCGGGCGGAATCACCGTGATCTGCCCGAAGCGGTTGTAGTACGGGCCGTCGGGCGAAGTAGCGCTGGGCGACGGCGCTCGAGTGAACGCGATCAGCTGATCGTCGGCGGAATACGCAGGGTAGTACTCCAAGAAGGCCGGATCGGATGCCCCCGGGACGGGCGCGGAGACGCCACCGGCGCGGTTGTTGTAGTCGACGATTTTGAGATCTGCGACCTTTGCCAGCGCGTCGGGATGGCCGTCGGGCGCGTAGTCGGTCGTGACGTACACGATCTTGTCGCCCTTGTGGCTCAAGTTCGGGGACGCGGCGCCGACGCCCACGTCACCGGTGGGGATGATGTTCCAGGCGACGCCTTTCGCGGCCAGAGCGGCGGCCTGACGGGCGTCCAGCGCCGCGTCGTACATCGGCGTGAGGCCGACGGTCGTGTCGATGGCGGCCGTCGATTCGAGGTCGATCCAGGCAAGTTGGTGCCACTTCATCTTCACCGGCGGGGTACCTGCCGGCATCGATTGCCAGGCCTTGGTCCGAGCGGTGCCATCGTTGAAGGTAGAGCCGTAGGTGGTGACGAGCGTGTGGTCACCCGCAGCCCAATGCCCCAACGACATGGTTTGCGTCCCCCACCAAGGCATCTTCATGATGGCTTGTGCACCCGCGCCAATGACGGTCGGGATGGCGCCGCGGCTGTCGGCGGTCAGCGACGCCGCGACCTTGGACCACGGCCAATCATCGGTGAAGACCACGCCGGTGCCATCGGGCAAAGAAGCGTGGCAGCCGATGCAACGCACCTGACCGAGCGTAAACCCCTTGAGCGGAGTCTCGTCGTAGTAGCCGCGTAGAACGGAACCGTCCTCGCCCATCTCGCCTGCCCATTTGACGTCGGGCAGGGTGAGCGCGTCGGCGACGCCTTCGTCACCCACGGCGAAGCCGAGCAATTTGCTCGAGTCGGAGGTCACCTCCGATGAGTTGACGGTCCAAAACACCATCGAGCCCGTGGCCACTACCGGCGCAATGTTGAAATTTCCGCTCACTCCGACGGGCATCGCTGGAGACTTGGAGTTGACGCCGCGGATCGTGACCGTCACGGGCTGACCGGCGGCGTTGTTGGCGAAGCCGTTACCGGCCGCGGGCACGTTGTCTCCCCCTGCGCCGGCCCAGTATTCCTTCGGCAAGTACCACGACGGCGCCGGAGCACCCGCGGCTTGCGAGTACATGGTGTAGGCGACCAAATCGTTCTTTTCGACCGGAGACGAGATGCGAATTTCGAGCAGGTCGATCCCGGCGGGGGCAACGACGCGGAAGCGCGGGCGCACCCAGTTGGCGGGCAACATCGCCCCTTCTTTGCCATCGGCGGAGAGCTGCGGCTCGAGCGCGCACAGGCTGCCCGGCGTGAACTTGGTGGGCTCACCGAACAGCGATGCCGCGTTCGTGGGCACGCCCATGCCCATGATCGGCGCCTCCGGGAAGTCGGTGCAGGTCTTGGCGCCGCACTTGGGGTGCGTGATGTTCGGGTTGCCCGGATCCGGATCGACCGGATCGGCGCTGGTCATGTCGCCCGGGATCCCCATCAGGTCTGGCCCGCCGCCGATGCCCAGTTGCCCCGGACCACCCGTCGAGGTGGTTGCCCCCGTGTTGGTAGCTCCCGACCCCGTTCCGTGCAGGCCCGCGCCCGCCCCACTGGCGTTGCAGCCGATCACGCACGCGCCCAACAGCGCAGCTCGCGCCCAGATAGAATTGTTCTGCATCGCTACGCTCCACTTGCGCCGTCACGACCCGCGGACTGACGCACACGCAGCCCACGCTTGGCTGCGACTCAACTCAGACATGCGCAATAGCACTCGTCAAGAGAACGGGCGAGCGAAACCACGTTTGAGGAACCGGTTTCATGAAACCAACACGCCAGTTGGGAAAGAGTACTTCTCGTCCCTCGCGCGCCCAGCGTTCGCGCGCTCAGGTCCATTGCGACTACGCGCGAAAGATTTCACGTGGCCGCGTCGTCGCGCTTTCGCAAGGTACTCGCCAGGTACGCGCTCTCTTCAAAAGACGATCGGGAACCAGCGCGGCCGGCAAACAGCAACAGGCAACCGGGGAGATAGCGGGGTGCAAACAATGACAGCTGGGGAGACGGCGGGGCCCAAACAGCGACAGCCAACTGAGGTGACGGCGGGGCGCAAACAGCGACAGCCAACTGAGGTGACGGCGGACGGGCGCCCAACGCCCCAACGCGGGGGATAAGCTCAGCGACAGGGCGAGTTGGACTGCGGTCAACGACCAAAACGTCTTGGCTGCCACCCCGGAGCTTGCCAAGGATTCGTCACATCTGAGGCTGCCACGCCGCAGATTTCCTGCAGAAACTGCCGTGGCGTCGCGAGGTCTCGCTGGACGACCGAGGCGGGTTGGCTGGCTGGCGCCGTTCAATCGGCGTTCGAGGATTACGGCTGGAAGCCAGCAAGCACCCATCGCAAGCCCGTAAGGACCTCCTTCGCGCGTCAAGCTTGCCCCGCGCGAGGCCACCTCACTCCGTCCCGCCGCGCCACCCCTCGACTCGAGAATCAGGTGATATCACCTGATTATTAGGTGATATCACCTGATATCAGAATCGAGGACTGGCGCTGCGGCGGCAGGAGTGACTGGTGCGCGGGCGCGTTTTTTTCAATCCAGACGCAACCAGCCCAGTTTCTCCCCTGGGCGCGGGTGGAGAACCGAGGCAGCCGGTCGGTTGAGTCACCCGCGCGTTGCGGCCTGTCCCGCTATTTTCGGTCCATCACCTCGACGCCAGTCCAGTCGGGCGAGACACCGCGGGCCACGTGCTCGCTGGCACGCGCCAAGTAGCGTTGGGCGGTGCCGTCGGTCGGGTGCCTCCGCAGCACGCTTTCGAACGAGGCGACGGCAGCCTCGAAGTCGGCGGCTTGCCAGGCGTCCAAGCCGCGCGAAAAGTCGGGGGCGGTGGCCCGCTTGGCGGCGGCGACGTCCGGCGCGTCGCCGGCGAAGCAGTCGTAGACGCGCGTGGGAAGCGATTTGCCTTTCACCCGCACGTCACCCACGCGCCGAATGCCGTCGCCGGCCAACGCCGCCACCGCGTTGACGGTGCTTTCGCTGGCCACGATACCGACGCGGAATTCCTTGGTCAGCCCCTCCATGCGCGACGCCGTGTTCACGGTGTCGGAGATGAGCGACGCTTCCAGGCGATCTCGGTCGCCGATCACGCCGAGCATGAGCGGCCCGGTATGCAGACCGATGCCGACCGCGATCGGGCGGCGCGCTTTCTGTTGCCGCTCGACGTTGTAGGCGCGCACGGCGCTCTGCATGTCCACGCTGGCAGCGAACGCCTCGCGCGGATTTTCGGGAAAGAATGCGCAAAAGCCGTCACCGGTGAAGGTGGCCACCACGCCTTCGTGGCGCGCCACGTGCACGGTCATGCGGCGAAAGAAGCCATTCAAGAAATTGAAGTTGTCGCCCGTCGACAGCTCTTCGGACAATTTGGTGTAGTCGCGAATATCCAAGAACATGACGGTCATGTCGCCGTGGCGGTGGTCTCCCAGCCGCACGTCCAGGATGGAGTCGCGTTTCAAAAAATCGAGGAACGAGCGAGGCGTGAAGCGGCTGTAGGCCCGCGTCAGCTCGACCTGCTTGTCCAGCGACGCCTGCAGGTTGCCGTACAAGCGCGCGTTTTCGAGCGAGATGGCGATTTGGCCGCCCAGGAGCGTGAGCAGCTGCAGGCGTTCGGCCGTGAACACCCGCGGCGCCAAGCGATTGTCCAAGTACACGGCGGCGATCAAGTCGCCGTGGTGCACGATGGGTGCGCACAAAATCGAGCGCACCCCTTCTCCGACCACGTGCGGGTCGTGGGCGAAGCGCGGCTCCTCGACGGCGTCGTCGACGACCAGCGCGCGCTTGCTGCGAGCCACGTATTGCAAGACCGAGACCGGCACCGGCGCGCCGCCGTCTTGCAACGGCAGCGCGAGGCCGGTCTTGACCGCCGCTTCCCCGGAGGTTTTGTGGGCCACCACCCGGCCCTCGCCCGCTTCGAACAATACCAGCGCGCCGCGCTCGGCGCCCGCGTTCTCGACGGCGATGTCGAGCAGCTTGGCCGCCAAGCGATCCAGCAAGATCTCGCCGGAGATGGCGTGCGTCGCCTTCACCACCGCCGAAAGATCGATGGCGGTGGCGGGTTCGGCGCGGGCCGCCGGCTTGGCGTCGGGCGCAGCGTGCTCGGCCAGTAGCAGGGCGTGCTCGCGCTCGAGCGCGTCGGCCTTGGCGAGCGCCCCCCACTGCAGGTAGTCGTGACGAGCGCGTTGCAGGTACCAGGCGGCGAGAGCGCGGCGACCGAAAGCCAGATGGAAGCGCGCCGCCAGCTCCTCGGCGAAGGCAGCCTCTTGCAAGTAGCCGTTCTTGGCGGCCCCTTCGATTGCGCGATCGTAGAGCTCTCGCGCGCGCTCGGGTGCGCCCTCGACGCGCAGCAGCTCCGCCAGCACCAAGTCGTGCTTGTGCTGGTAATTCATGGGTCCGTGGGCTCCGGCCTTGGCCAGCTTCTTCAGCTGTGCACGTGCGGCCGCCAGCAGCTTCTTGGCGGACTTGGCGTCCACGCGCTCGCTGTGGCGGACGCGGCTGAGCGCGTCCCAAAAGGCCCAAAACACCGAGTCGGGCAAGCCAATCACCGAGTCGGTCAGGGCGCGCGCGCTGTCACCGTGCTCCACGGCTTGGTCGGCCTTGCCGAACAGCAGGCACAGCATCTGCTTGTTGAAATAGTAGAAGAAGCGTGACGTCGCGTCGTCGCCCTTGGCCGTCAAGCTCTCGATCTCGTCGTCGCGGTAGGTCTCACCGCTGAAGACGAGCGGGTCCGCGGTGCGCCCCATCAGGTTCAACATCACCTGGCGCAGCATGTCGTTGCGTCGGTAGGCGGCCTCCTGGCTCAAGTCGTGGAAGATGGCGCTGTAAGTCGCGGCTTCGCGCTCCAGCTCGGCCAAGGGTCGCGCGCTGAAGTAGAGCCAGAGCAGCCGGTAGTAAGCCGACCAGGTCGCGCCCACCAGATTGCCGGCCTCCATCCCCAAGCGGTAGGCGTTGAGCAGCGGCGCGGCGCAGCTGCCGAGCGGCTCCGTCCAGTGCTTGATGAACACGTAGAGCACGAACAACACCTTCACGCGGAAGGTTTCGGCGTGGGTTTGCTCCAGCGTTTCGAAGCCCAAAGTGCCGAACGTGGTGCCCGATTGGATGTCACCCAAAACACCCGAAAGGGTGATGGCAAACGAGGCGTAGCCGAAGGCCGACAGCGGAGAATTGCCGTATTTCACCGACAAATCGACCATCGCGAACACGAGCAGCGGAAACAGGGTGCTGCCCGACATGTACGCGGGCGGCACCATGCGCTCGAGCAGCAGCATCGCCTGCAGCTTGTGCGGGTCGGTCATCGGCTTTTGGTGCGCCAGCGCCGGCACGTTCTTGCCCGAGAGCCGGAGCTTGGTGCGGCTCAGCCCCAAGATGATGTGCGGCAGCTTGGGTGCGCGCGGAAACGTCACGCCCAGCTCGGCCAACGCTTCCAAGCCCCTGGCCATGGCGTCGTTGAGTCGGTTTTGCGAAGTGTAGGCGTCCACCAGCAGCAGGTACACCGGGGCCTTTTCCAGGACGGTGCGACCGTGGGCCAACACGCTTTCGGTGTGTCGCGCCATGCGCTCGAGCTCGGCGGCCAAATAGGCGCACTCGGCGGCCTCGCTATGCAGCTGCAGCAACAGCTCGTGATCGCGCGCCCAGCCATCGCCACCGACCAGCTCCAGGCCGATGCTCAAGTATTCGAGCGCCGCGGCGTAGGCGGCCGAGCGCTTGGCGGCCAAGGCGGCTTCGAGATCGACCAAGGCGAGCGCGCGTCGCTCGACCGGAGCTTCGATCAGCGCGCGCCCCAAATTGAGCTGATGCGCGACCTGAAAGATCTGCGCCCCGCCGCGAGCCGGGGCCAGGCCGTTCACGGCTTGCAGCCGCCGGCCGATCGCCAGGTGTAGAGCCGCGCGCTCGTGCTCGGGCACCAACGAATACACGGCTTGCTGCACGCGATCGTGGGGAAAAACGTAGCTAGCGCTTTGCCCGTCGCCCAAGCGCAGGCCGGCCGCAACGTAGCGGTGGCCCGCCCCCACCGGCACCAGCAGTCCCTCGCGCACCGCCGGCTCGAGCAGGCGACCCAAGTCCACCAGCTCTTTGTCCAAAATCGAAGCCAGCAACGCGACGTCGAAGCGATTGCCCAGGTACGCGCCACGGATCAACGCCTCGCGGGTGTCGTCGGGCAGACGCGCGGTCTTGGCTCCGAACAGCGCGAGCACGTCCGGCGAGGCCTGACCCCGATCGATGCGCGAAAGCTCCCACTCCCAGGTGCGCGCCTGGTGGTTGAAGTAGACGACGCCGTCCTCGTACAGCGAATGCAGAAACTGGCGCACGAACAGCGCGTTGCCTTGGGTGCGGCTCCACACGAGCTCGGCCAGCGGCTGGACACGCTCGAGCGGCATCGAAAGCGCGTCGGACACCAGCCACGCCACCGCCGCTTCGTCGAGCAGGCTCAGCTCCAGCTTGCCGAGCGGCGCGCGGGCGCGCTCCATTTCGTCGAGGCAGAGCTGGAGCGCGTGCGCGGCGCCGACCTCTTCGGTGCGGTAGGCGCCGATGACCAGCAGGTATTTGGCGTCGCGCGTGCTCATCAGCGTCGTCAGCAGCTCGAGCGACGCCGGATCGGCCCACTGCAGGTCGTCGACGAACAGCGCCAGCGGGTGCGCTTCGTCGCTGATGGAGAGCAAAAAACGGCGCAAAACGTACTGAAAGCGATGCAAGGCGTCGCTCGGTGCCACTTCGGGCACGGGCGGCTGGGTGCCGATCACCAGCTCCAGATCCGGTACCAGGCGCGTGAGCAGGCCCCCCAGCTCGCCGACCGCTTCTTTGACCCGCAGCCGCAGCCGATGCAGCTCCGTGTCGCTTTCGGACAGCACGTGGTGCACCCACGAAGCGAACGCCTGGGCAAAAGCCGAAAACGGCAGCTCTCGCTGAAATTGGTCGAACTTGCCTTCCACGTAGCGGCCACGTCGCAACGCCAACGGACGCAGCACCTCACGCACCAGCGCCGTTTTTCCGACGCCCGCCACGCCGCCCACTAGCACCAGCTCACACGCGCCGGTGCCGGTGCGCTCGAGCGCGGCCAGCAAAGTGGCGAGCGCCGTCTCGCGACCGTACAGCTTTCGAGGCAGCTCGAAGCGCGCGGCGGTGTCGTGCAAGGCCAGCGGGAAAGCAGGGATTTTCCCGGCCGTTCGCCAGTGCTCTCGGCATTGCTCGAGATCGGCCCGGAGCGCGTCGGCGGACTGGTAGCGATCTTCGGCGTCTTTGGCCAAAAGCTTGAGCACGATGTCGGACAGCACCGCCGGCACGCCCGGAACCAGCTCCGCCGGTGGCTTCGGCTGCACCGCGATCAGCCGGTACGCCAGCTCACCGATGTCGCCAGCTTCGAACGGTGGTCGCCCCGTGAGCATGCGGTACAAGGTCGCGCCGAGCGAGTACAGGTCGCTGCGCCAGTCGACGGGGCGATTCATGCGCCCGGTTTGCTCCGGAGAGGCGTAGGGGGCGCGCTCGTCGCTGGCGAAGAAGAATTGACCGTCGTGCGAAAGCTCACTGTCCAGCTTGGTGCCAAAGCCCAAACCCGAGAGCTCCAGCTCGCGCAGCGCGGCGTCCACCCGGAAGGCGCCTGGTCCGAGCCGCCCGTGCAACACGCGCGCGGCGTGCAGTCGCGACACCACGTCCGCGGCTTTTACCGCCAAATCCAGTACGCGATCGATGGGCGGCTGGGCGGTGGCGAACACCTCCTCGACCGTGTTGCCGGCAAACCAAGACGAGTACAGGGCGGGCCGTCCGTCGACTTCGCCGCGGCGAAGTGCCCGCCGCACGCCCGGAATGTCCAAATCGCGGGTGAGGCGGTGCTCGGTCTCCAGCTCCAGCAGCCGCGCGGGCTCGGGCTCGACGTCGTCGAGCACGGTCACCAAGACCGGTGCTTCGGGCGCGGTGTCGTCCAAGAAGTAGGTCGCACCCAGAGCTGCGTGCAACCGAAGCATGTCAGCCTGCCTCCGGAGAGCCCACGTCGGAGAAGATGCGTCGCAGCTGGGTCTGCCCCTGCGCCTTCAGCGCGCACTGCGCCGCGATCAGCCCCGAGGTCGCCGCGCCCTCCATGTGCCCGATGTTCAAACCGAAGTTCGTCCAGTCACCGCACAAGAACAGGTTCTTGTAGCCTGATTGATCGGCGCGCAGTCGGTACTGGTCCGAGTCGGGCCAGGCTAAGGTGTAGTGGTTGGTCGGCTCGATGTTGGCCACGAACCATTGCGAAAGAAAGCGCTGCTCGCCACTGCGCTGCTGATCGTTGCCCGGATCGCTGGGATCGACGAGCAGCGAAAAGTCGAAGTCTTTTCCGTTCTTGACCGCCTTCGGCCAAAAATAGCCCATTTGCTGGCCAAGCCAGGTGCGCGTGTAGTCGACCAGGCGCGCGCGTTCACGCGCCGGAAAGCCATGGTCCGAAAACGGCGGCAGCGCCCCTTCGAGCGGCCAGGTGCCGCAGTAGTAACTGAGCTGGCCCGGCACGTCGTCGGGCTTCCAGCCCTCGAACGGCATGACCACCCCCATGTCGGTCCATGAATACAAGAGGTCGGCGTAAATGACCGAGTTGGGCTCGTCGCTCGCGGCCATGCCCCACTGCGGCAGATCCATGCCCAGCTCCGCCAGCGTGGGGCGCAGCCAGATCTGCACCCCCAGGGTCGGGGTGATGCGCACGTACTTGACCATCTTTTGCCAAGCATGGTTCTTGGCCACGATGCCCGCGCAAATGCGCGCCGTCTCGCCGATCGGAATCCCCAAGATGATGTCGTCGAAGTCGACGCCGCGCCGCAGCACTTGGGCGCGAACCGGCTTCCAATCGGCCCAAGGTGACTCGAGATCGATCTGCTCCGACTCGAGCCGGCGCGCCTGCTCGGGCTCGAGCTGGTCGTATTTGGGCTGGGACGGCCACCCGTCGAGCCCTTTGACCTTCTTCAACGGTGGGTACTCGGTGACGCCGCGCGCCAGGTCGACCTGAACGCCGACGGTCATGGCCTCGATCTGGTCACCCGTCGAGTAGTGGATCTCTTCGACGTTGCGAAAGAATTCGAAGCGCACGCCACGGTGCGAAAGCATTTTGTACAGCGGCGCGGTCAAGCTGCCGCCGGTACCGGCCGTCAGCTTCCACACCAGCGAGCCGCGGTAAGTGACGGAGGCCAGCAAGCTACGCAGGCCCATGTCCGCCGCCAACTTGCCCGGCTTGCCCTGATAGAGATTGTGAAAGGCTCCGCAGTACAAGAACCGAACCGGCGCCGACTGGGCAAACGCCGTCGGCAAGCCGTTGGCCAGCAGCCAATCGCGGTAATCGTGGCGGTTGATGCGATGAAAGTCGAATTGATGCGTCTTCTCGTCGTAGACGTCGTTCAACAGCCCGCGCAAGTTGGCGAGGCCGAACTCGGCCAGCACCACGATGTGCTCCAACCGGTTCTGGCTGGCCGTGTCGGCGGGCGCGGCTAGCCGCAGCAGCTGCACGAAAGCCGAGAACAGCTGGGTTGCGACCCGCAACGCCGAAACCTCGAACGGTCCGAGCTGCACGATCGGCTTCTGCTTGATCTCACTGAGCAGATTGCTGGCTTGGCGAAGCCAGCGGATCTCGGGGCGGTCGACCGCGGCGTGGTTTTGGTCGCTCAGATCGGCGGCGTGCTTCCACCAATCGGGCGCGCTCTTTTCCCAGGGGGGCGTGAAGAACAGCTTGATCAACGCCGGGCTCAGCAGCTTCGACAAGCAGCCGGCGTTGGCCTGATAGGGCGAGCCCAGCAACAGCTCGGCGACGAGACCCACCGCTTCGCCGAGAATGTCCGCGAGCGGTGGCGGGCCTTCCACGCCGGGCAGCTTGTCGTTGTAGGGGAACAGTACGGGCCAGTTGGTCCAACCACCGCGCGCTGCGTCGAATTCGGTGAACAACGTGGCGTCGTCGGGCACGAAGGCGTCGGTCCAGTCGGGCAACGGGCTGCCCGGCGCCAAGTCGTGCTTGGCCATGTAGGCGTAAGTGTCTTGCACCATCCGGAAGGCGTTCTCGTACCAGCCTTGAAAAATGTGGATGCCGCGCTCTTGGATGCGATCGGCAGGCCCGAAGCCGTTCGAGGTCTTGCCGCCGAGCCGCCAACCGACTTGGTAAAGCGTGACCTCGTAGCGGTCACGCCAACCGTCGTAGCTCGTCAGCTCGTAGGCGGCTGCCAGCGAGGCGATGCCGCCACCCAGAATAGCGATGCGTCGCTTCGGACCCGGGCTGGGCGGCGGCTCGCGGTCGGGGCCGGGGCTGGGGTTGCTGGCCTCGTCGATGGGGTAGCAAGGCTTGCCTTCCTGCAGCAACAGCTCCACCCCGGGTTGCCCGAGCCAACCGCCGGCGTCACCGTACAGGTCGACGAGCTCGGGAATTACGAACAGGTCGTCGAAGTCGCCGGCAATCTCGGGGCCAACGTGGTGCGACTGCTGCAGCAGCGTTTGAATCTCGCTCCGGCTCAGCGGGTACTTGTTCGGGTAGAACGCGGGCAGGTTCACCAGAATGTCGACCGAATCCCCGATGGGATCGGCCAAGATTTCACCGAGCCGGCCGAGCGAGACGCCTTCGCACAAGCCTTGGGCGTAAAACAGTCGATACAACACCACGTTGACGAAGATGCGCTCCGACCACGGCTCGGCATACGCGAGGTCGACGCCGTCCAAGTAACCGTCGACAATGCTCGCGTTGTGCGCGCGGTACCAAGTCAGCGGGCTGGGCTTGCGGATGAACTCGAGCCAGAAGCGCACGCCGCTCTCGCCTGGGGATGCGTCGGGTAGCTGTTCCTGAATGAGCGCCGCAACTTCGGCTTGGTACAGCAAGCGTGCGTTCACGGCTCGCCACCAGGGGCTGCCACCTCGTTGCGGCGTCGCCAGCACGCCGCGCGCTATCTCCCAGCGCAAGAAGTCGAGCTCGGAGCGCCCGAAGCCGGGTCCGCCAGACGTGCTGCCTCCGAATTTTTGATAGAAGCGCTCGCGCAGTTGCAGCCGACCCTGCGGGTCGTTCGTCACCGCTGCGACCGTTACCGCCGCTTGCTTTTCGAGCTCTTCCAGGGTGGGCACGCGCGTCAGACTACTGTCCGGACCGCGCCCGGCTCAAGTGACGGTGCTTCGCGTCTTCGCCGGACCCGGGGCGCGAGAACGCGGCCCGAAACCGGGACGAGAACGAGCCGGAAACGAGAGCGAGAACCACGATCGCGTGACTTTTATTAGCCCACAGTGGCCCACACCAAAGCTTGCATCAGGCGCTGACGGGAGGCAGTCGAAGTCGATAGACAAATGGTGTTACGGTGCAAGATCGTCCGGGGCTAGGACTTCCCGGCCCCCCGACTCATCCGTCATGTCCAGTTTCGAAACGAAAGTTTCACGCGACGCGCAGCCTGCGCCCGGCGCGAACGACCAAGAAGGCACCGTCGTCGACGGCGACAATCCGCCGTTCACGCGCGGACCCGCTCAGCTCGACCTCGGCGACGTCGATCTCGACGATCCCGAGGTCGACTCTGCGGTGCGCCCTTCGCCTCCCAACCCACCCCCGCGCGTTGCTGCGACCCCGAGCACCTTGGTTCGCACGATGTTGTCGGGCGGAAAGCTGCCGAGCATGGCACCCGCCGCGCTACCGGCTGCGGCTTCGCCCGAGCGTATTCAAAGCGTGCAAGCCATCGCTCAGGGCGGCATGGGCGTGGTCGAGGCCGCGTTCGACAGCGTGCTACTCCGGCGGGTCGCCCGAAAAACCATGCACGTGGGCGCGACCGACAGCCCGGACATGACCGCCCGCTTCATCGAAGAAGCGCAGATCACCGCGCAGCTCGATCACCCCAACATCGTGCCCGTCCACGATCTGGCCGCCAACGTGGAGCAGGGCAAAGTCTTCTTCACGATGAAGCTGGTGGACGGAGAGACGCTCAGCTCCGTCTTTCGCAAGCTGCACCAAAACCCATTTTCCGGCCTCGAGCTGGAGCGCGTGCTGCGCGTGTTCCTGAAGGTGTGCGACGCTGTTTCGTTCGCGCACAGTCGTGGCGTCGTGCATCGCGATCTCAAGCCCGACAACATCATGGTCGGCTCGCACGGCCAGGTTTACGTGATGGATTGGGGCGTGGCGCTGCTCCAGCGTGTCGACGTGACACCCGATTCGGAGCCGCCCATCTCGGTAGCGCGCCCCAACGCCGAAGAGGTGGGCACGGTGGTCGGCACCGTTCAATACATGGCGCCGGAGCAAGCGTTCGGTTTGGTCGCCGATCAAGGCCCGCTGACGGACGTCTACGGCCTGGGCGCCATCCTGTACGCTTTGCTCACGGGCGTGGGGCCGACCTCCGCTTCGAACCCGTCAGAGGCTTTGCGGCTGGCCAGGTCGGGCCCGATTCCGGCGCCCGAGACCAGGCCGGCGTGGCCCACGCTGCCACCCGGTCTGTCGCGCATCGCCATGAAAGCGCTGTCGGTGCTGCCCCGCGACCGCCAGTCCTCCGTGGAGGCGCTGCGCCAAGAGGTCGAAGATTTTCTGCGCGGTGGTGGCTGGTTCCAAGTCCAAACCTTTCCGGCGGGCGCTACCATCGTGCTCGAGGGTGACGCCGCCGATGCGGCGTATCTGGTGACGCGCGGCAACTGCCAGGTGTTCCGCAACGTCGAGGGGGAAAAGCGCATCGTGCGGCAGGTCGGCGCCGGCGAAATTTTCGGGGAGATGGGCCTTTTGACGCGCAGCCCACGCACCGCCACCGTAGCCGCCTTGGACGACGTGACGGTCATGGTCATCACGCCCGAAGCTCTGGAGCACGAGCTGAGTCACAGCGGCTGGTTGAAGGTCCTGATTGGAGCGCTCGCAACGCGCTTCCGCGAGCTGGATCAAAGCCAAGCCGGCACCCCCAACAGCCGATAGCGAGCGGGCGTTGCCCTCTAGATGAGCGGTTCAGCCGCCCATCCCTCGCGCCAGAATGACTCCGCATGCGAAGTCATTCTGAGACGCAGCGAGGCACGAAACGAAGGCGCTTGGGCCGGCGCAGCGCGCGGCTCAGCCGTCGACTTGGCGCACTTCGCACTCGAGGGTGAAGGTGCCGCCCAGGACTTTGCGGTGGATTTCGACGAAGCGGCGGGTCATTTCGACGGCGGCGGCGCGGTCTTTGGCCTCCAAGATGAAGAAGCCGCCGATGACCTCTTTGGTCTCGGTGAAGGGGCCGTCGGTCAGCATGACTTCGCCCGGGGTCAGGCGCAGGCGCGCCCCTTGCGACGGCGGCTTGAGACCGGCGGCGGAGACCATGGCGCCGGCCTGCGACCACTCGGCCATCAGCTCGTCCATCGCGGCCGCAAGCTCGGGCGACGGCGGCTTTCCGGCTTCGTAGTCGGCGTCATTGGCGACCTTGATCAACATCAAAAACTGCATCGGGTGTCCTTTTTCGGGGGTTCGTGGACGCGACGAACGAGCACCGCGCAGATCGACACGGCTCGAGATCTTTTTTCGATCTCCAACTTTTTCTATAACCGCCCCCCCGGACGGGTCGAGTGGTTTGGGGGACCCTCGAGAGCGCCGAGCGGTGCTGGCTCTGCTACCAAGTCTCTTTGAAGGGTCGCGCTTCGACCTCGAACGACCAGGCCGACGACGGCTGCGTGGTGAGACGGAAGGCGGTCTCGGCCAAGTCGGCGGGAGCGACGAAGAAATCGTCTGGCTTGTCTTTCATCATTTGACGGGTGCGCGGCAGATCCACGACGCCGTCGATGATAACCAGGGCAACGTGGATGTTCTTGGGCCAGAGGTGCCGCGCCATCGACTCGGTCAAGCTTCTTTGGGCGGCTTTGGCGGGAGCAAACGCCGCGGTGCGAGCCACGCCCCGGCGCGAAGAGGTAGCGCCGATCACCACGATGTTGCCGCCGCCTTGCGCCAGCATGCGTGGAATTGCCTGCTTGGCCGCGAGTAGCAGCCCTAGCGCGTTGACGCGATAGGCCTGCTCGAACGCCGCCACCTCGATGTCTTCGATCGTGCCCCACACGCCTGAGCCGGCGTTGTAAACGAGGGTGTGAACGGGGCCGAGCTCACGTTCGATAGTGGCGAAGGTGCTCGCTACGGCCGCCTCTTCAGTGATGTCGCAGGGGTAAGCGCGAGCATCCGACAGGCTCTCCGCCAGCGGCCCGCTCGTGTCCCGGGTGCGAGCCAGGAGCGCGACGGCGTAGCCTTCTTGCGAGAAGCGTCGAGCAAGCGCGGCGCCGTTGCCAGGACCCACGCCCACGACGACACAAACCTTTTTGGGAGTCATCGTGGGCGCAGCCTAGCACTGAACGCGCGCTCGGCGCGCCCGTCAGCCGGGACGCGACACCGTAGCGCTTCGGCGCCTGACGCTACGCGGCCTCGCTCGTCCACTCGCGCATGGCCTGCTGACCAGGCCGATCGACGTGGACCGCGCCGTCCACGTTCGTCACCCAGGAAACGGGGATGTAGTGATGTTTCCCGGAGGCGTCCTTGGCCAGCTTGATGGTGCGGTTGTCGCTCGCCACGTGGTCGACGACGGCAAACTGACCGCCTTCGGAACAGACGACGGGCATGTGGGGCTTGATTGAGGTGATGTTGACCATGCTCGAGCTTCAGCATGAAGCGTGCCTGGCGATGTGACGTTGGCTGCCGAAAACGAAGCGCCTTCATCGCGCGCCAGGAAAACCGCAGACCCGACGAACGGTTAGATGCACTGCTTCGAGGCTGGTTTGGCCCCAACGTGGCATTAGTCGCTGTGCGAGCCAGGTCGTCCAACGCAGCCGACACCCTGGCGGGTTTGCTGGCTCGACGCAGGAATGGGCAGAGATCTTGCTTGGTTGTTGGCCGGGAGCAATCGTGTCTAAACAGCTGTCGATGCAAGCGCAAGTCGGACAGGCGGTACACCGGGCCGCAATCGAGCTACCGCGCGACGTCGAGGTTGGCGATGCGTTTCGCCTCATCGCGTTGGCTTGTTTGCGCCACCTGACGTTGAACGAGGCAGCGCTGGCCGCGGGCGACACGGAAGGCGTGCACCAAATGCGCGTCGCCACGCGGCGCTTGCGCGCGGCGATTTCGCTATTTCGCAGGCTTTTTGCCGAGCGGGAGAGTGAGCCGGTCAAGGCTGGCTTGCGCTGGCTGACGGAGCAACTGGGACCCTTGCGCGACTACGACGTATTGATCGAAGAAAGCCTGCAGTCGAGCGCGGTATCCGTCTCGAACGAAGCGGCGTTCGCGAAACTGACGGAAGCGCTGCGCCAGCGACGCTCGCAGAAGCTCGCGCACGCGCAGAGCGCCATTGCGAGCGAACGCTATCGAGAGCTGGTGTCGAACACGACGCGCTGGGTCTTGGGTGGGCCATGGACGACGGATCCCGACCCCCGCCTGCAACGGCGCCGGCGCCAACGCCTGCTACCACGGGCGAAGAAGGAGCTTCAGCGCCGTACCAAACGGGCGCAAAAACGGCTCCGCGCGTTGGCGGACCTGCCGCCCGAGCAACGCCACGAGCTCCGCATCGAGATCAAGAAGCTGCACTACGGGGTGCAGTTCTTTGCCGGCTTGTTCCCCAACCACGAGCGCCGTCGCGAAAAATTCCTGCGGCATCTCCAGCGACTGCAAGATCGGCTTGGTGAGCTGAACGACGCGCGCGTTCACCAAGCTTTGGCGCAAGAGCTCTTGGACGCCCCGGCTCCAAACGACCCGGCGCTGGACGGCGACGAGGCGCTCGCGCTGGGCCTGCTGCAGAACCACGAAAGCGCGCAAACGGGCCGGCTGGTGCTGGGCGCCAAGCGCGACGGGCAGAAGCTTGCCAACCTGCCCGCCTTTTGGCGGTAACGCTCGCAGTTGAGACGCCCCCACCCTAGGTGAGCGCGATCTCGACCACGCCGCCCCCAGCCCGAAAATCACTGTAGCGCGCCCAGGCCAAACGCACGCGCACGTAGGTGATGCCGGGCCATTGCTCTCGCTCGGGTCCGTCCGGAAATGCGTCGAAGTAAGCCTGCTTGACCCGCTCGAGCTCCGCCCCCGTGGGCTCGTCGGCGACGCCTTCGAGCTGCACCGTTTGCTCGTCGTCCCAGCCCACGACCAGAGCAATGCGCGGATTGTGTCGCAGGTTTTGCGCCTTTCGGGTCGTGCCCAGGGTGTCGAACACCAGCTCGAGCTCGTCCGTGACAGCAATGCCCACCACCGCGGCCTGGGGTGCTCCATCGCCGGCCGTGCTCGCTTGCACGGCGTAGCGGTGACGTCGAATGAACGAGAGCAGCTCGGCGCGCGTCATGGCACTTTGATACCCCGGCCGAGCACCGCTCGAAAGCGTGCAGCGACGAAGCCTTGCCCAGTAGCGGCAAGCGGGCAGATCTCCTAGCATCCGAGCTCCATGCGCGTCTTGCATTCGCCGTCGCTCTGGCTCTCGCCCCTCGTCGTCGGAGCATTTTGGCTCGGCGCCTGCGGGAGCGAGTTTTCCTCTGGCGACGCCGAGGGCGGAGCCGCCGATACCGCCGGACAGCCCGGCGAAACCTCGGGCGGCAGCGAGAATAACGGCGGCAGCGCCCCCGTGGGCGGAACGAGTGAAGGCGGAAGCCCGGAAGGCGGCCACGCGGGCGACGGCAACCCCACGACGGGCGCCGGCGGCGAGCCTGGCGGCGCCGGTCCGGTGACGGTTTCTTATCGTCAAGTCGTGTTGGACGATCAGCCGCTCGTGTACTGGCGCATGGGCGTCGCCAAGAACCGCGTCGTGCCCGACGAAACCGGCGGCGGCAACGACTTGGTCCTGCAAGGCACCGGGCAAACGCTCGGCGTCGACGGCGCGATCGAGGGCGACGCCGACGGCGCGGTGCGCTTCGACGGAGCGGCCAGCTTTGCCATCGCCACCGACGCCCGCGCGCTCGACTTTGCGGACGGGGCCAAGTTCACGCTCGAGTGCTGGGCACGCCGAGAAGCGGGCGGGGCCGCCTACTTTCAACATCTCTTCTCCAACGTCGAAGGCGTCGCCGGCAATCGCGACGGTTTCGCGCTTTATCTTTTACCGGAGCCGGCGACGGCGGAGAGCGCACGCAGCGTGTTCGAGTACGATCGTCCCGCGGCCGACGTGGGCACTTGGGGGCCCGTCGTCGCCGAAGACGTCTGGGGTCACTACGTGAGCGTCTTCGACGGCAAGCAGGCGGCGCTCTATGTCAACGGCACGCTGGCCAGCACCGAGCAAATAGCCGGTAGCATCGCGGCTCGCACCGTGCCGTTCACGGTCGGGCGCGCAGCGGGCGTCAATGGCTCCTACTTCAAGGGCACGCTGGACGAGCTTGCCATTTACGCGCGAGCGCTCAGCGCCGTAGAAATCGCCGAGCACTACGGCTTCGCTTCCCCCCACTGAGCGCGAGCGTGCGCTGACAGCGCCTCCGGTGTAGGCTGCGGCGCGAGGCATGACGGGCGCGAAAGTAGCGTTGATCGGAGACCTACATTCGTCGTGGGACGCCGCGGACGCCAAGTATTTCAACGGCTCCGACTACGAGCTTCTGTTGTTCACCGGAGACTTGGGCAGCGGGCAGCGGCGAAACGGCGTCGAGCTGGCGCGCTCGCTG
>JBEQSW010000292.1:0-10655 GCA_040348565.1 Myxococcales bacterium
CGAACGGGGTCGGCCAAGCATCGCGCACGGCGGGCGTGCTGATGCGAAACAGCACGTCTTCGAGCGGGCCGTCGACGAAGTCTTGATAGGCCCAGACAGGGCCTGCCAACGGCGCCGGCACGAGCGCGCTTTCGGCGGGGTAGCCCAGCAGCTGTTCGCAGATCACCCGCGATTCGCACCAGACCTTGCCCGCGTCGTCGACCAATACGGGCACGTAGATGTAGCCGCCCGTCAGCGCCGCAAGCTCGTTGCGCTCTCCGTACGAGACCTCGACTAGCTCATACGGTCGCTTCAGCAGATCCAGCAACATTTGCACCTTGCGGGCGTACGGGCTGTAGCGAAAACGGTAGAGTTTCATGCCGTCCTGGCTACTCCGCCCAGCGACCGCTGACCAACGCATCTTTGGCATGCTACATGAGAATTTCTCATGGCTGATCGACGCTTGCGCCGCACTGCCGACAAGGCTCCGCCGTTGCCGTCGCTGCACGCGCTTCACGTGTTCGAGGTCGCGGCGCGCCTAGGCAGCTTCACCCAAGCGGGCGCGGAGCTGAACGTGACTCAAACCGCCGTCAGCCATCAGATCAAGCAGCTGGAGGGCGAGCTCGAAGTATTGCTGTTCCGGCGAACGGGGCGGGGCCTGACGCTGACGAGCGACGGCCAAGCTTGGCTGACGGAGCTGTCGACGGTGTTTGCGCGGCTGCGCGAGGCGAATCGTCGGTTGCGGCGGCGCACACAAGGGCAGCGTCCAGTGGTTTCGTTGACCACCATTCCTTCGTTCGGAGCGCGCTGGCTCGTGCCGCGGCTGGGTGGCTTCTTGGCCAAGCATCCCGAGCTCGATTTGCGCATCTCCACCTCGGAGGCGGTCGTCGACTTCACGCGCGCGCCCATCGACGTTGGCATCCGCTTCGGGCGCGGGCCCTACCCGGGGCTCTTCCACGAGAAGCTGCACGACGACCATTTCGTAGTCGTGGCAGCGCCAGCCAAGGCCGCCCGGCTCAAGAAACCGGCCGATTTGGTGCAGCAAACGCTACTGTTCGACGATCACGAGGATGCCTGGTCACGCTTCTTTGCGTCTCTCGGCCTCGCGGAATCTCCCCGCACCCGTTACCACCAGATGACCGACTCCGGCTTGTTGGTGGAGGCCGCGGTGCGCGGGCAAGGCGTCGCGCTGGCGCGCTGGTCGTTGATTCAAGACGAGCTGTCCGCGGGCCGTCTGAGCCGGGTCTTTCCACACACGCCGCCCCTGCCCGTGGGGCACGCCTACTCGTTGGTCGGCCTGCGCGAAACCTTTCGCCGCCCCGAGATCGCCGCGTTCCGCGACTGGCTGCGCCTCGAAATCGCCACCCTGGCCACCCCCGGCACACGCTGAGCGTCTTTTAGAGGTCCGAGATTTTACAGGGAGGACGGGAGGACGGGAGGTGAGAACGCATTTTTTGATTCGGAGGACCGAATCAAAAAATATTTCCCTCGGGCGAAAGCTGGAGGGGTCGCGCCCGCGATGGCGCTGCAGACTCGCTGGCGGCAGCGCGAACCCCAAATTCTCGCCTCTGTCTCGTCCTCCCGTCCTCCCGTCCTCCCTGTGAAAAAAATCTCGCTCGTGCGAGGTGGCCTTGCGCCGCTACAGGGGCTTCTGCGATTCAGGCTGCGGATTGGCAGCCCCCAGCGGATGGTGAGCCGCGGTGGGGCAGTAGCGCGCGCTGAGCCGTTCAGGCTTTTCCACGAGTTTTCCCCAGCTCCACGGTACTGACACGCGCGCCGTTCACTCTGCTGACAGAGAATCAACAGAAGGAGTAGCAGATGGACGCAGTGCTGTTCGCTTCGGCGATGGCGGCCGCGGTGTCGCTCCTGCTCACGCTCGTGACGGACCTGTCCGTGCTGCGCGTGAGCCGTCGGCGGGACTACGCAGGACCTACGCCTGGCATCTCCGTGCTCAAGCCGCTCAAGGGCTTGGATGACGGTTTGTACGACAATTTGGCGTCGCTGGCCGCCCAAGACTATCCCGAGCTCGAGCTCGTGTTGGGCGCCGAAGATCCGAACGATCCCGCGTTGCGGGTGGCGCAGCAGCTGCGGCGGGCGTTCCCTCACGTGCGCATCAAGGTCGTCTCGGGGGTGGGGAGCTCGGGTCTGAATCCGAAGGTCAACAACTTGATGTCGCTCGAGGCGCACGCCCGCTACGACCACGTGTTGATCTCCGACTCCAACGTGCGGGTCGGCCCCGATTACCTGCGCGCCATCGCTTCCGAGCTGCGCGACCCGAACGTGGGCTTGGTGTCGAGCGTGCTGTGCGGCGCGGGTGAACGGAACTTCGGCGCTCAGCTCGACAACCTGCACTTGAACGCTTTCATCATGCGCGCCGTGTGCGGTGCGGACGTGCTGGTGGCTCACCCGTGCGTGATTGGTAAATCGATGCTGTTCCGGCGCTCGGACTTACGGCGCCTGGGCGGGTTGAAGAGCGTGTGCAACGTGCTGGCCGAGGACTACGTGCTCGGGCAGAAGTACACGCGCGGCGGTTTTCGCGTCGCGCTTTCGTCGTACGTGGTGGAGGCCGTTAGCGCACACCGCACGGTGCGTGACTTCTGCGCGCGCCACGTGCGCTGGTGTCAGATGCGGCGCCGCATCGCCCCCATCTTGTACTTCGGAGAGCCGCTGCTGAGCCCGCTGCCGTTCCTGCTCCTGGGCTGGCTCAGTCTGCTGTGCGGGGGCGAGGTCGGGTTTGCGTCGCGGCGGGGCATGTTGGCGTTCTTCGTGGGCGGCCTGCTGCTCAAGCTGGCCTCCGACGCCCACGTCCTGTCACGGGTACGTGGCGCGCGGCTTCGGCTGCGCGAGCTGCCGTGCTGGCTGTGCAAAGACTTGATGCTGCTCGGGATCTGGGCGTTGGGCGCCGTGAAGCGCACCGTGGTTTGGCGCGGAAACGTGCTCAGAATCGGTCCCGGCTCGGAGCTTTCCCCGGTCGTCGAGCTCGAGCCGGAGCTTGGCCGTCGGGCCGTTGCATAGCAACTGACCCGGGACTAATACACGGCTGTCACCGAAACGTCACAGCCGCCCGATAGCGAACAGACCGGATGGCACGAATTCTCATTGTCGAAGACGAACAGGACATTCTGTCCGTCCTTGAATACAACCTGCGTCAAGCAGGCCACGACGTGACGACCACTCGCTCGGGTCGGGAGGGTTTGCGGCTGGGCAAAGAGCTGCACCCCGACTTGATCCTGCTCGACTTGATGCTGCCCGACCTGAGCGGCACCGACGTCTGCAAGCAGCTCAAGGAGGCTCCGGCCACGCGTGGCGTACCGGTGGTCATGCTCACGGCGCGGGGTGAAGAGATCGACCGCGTGGTCGGCTTCGAGCTGGGCGCCGACGACTACGTGGTCAAGCCCTTCAGCATGCGAGAGCTGTCGCTGCGCATCCAAGCCATCTTGCGGCGCGGCAAGCTGCCGGTGGAGAGCGCGGCCAGCATCGAGTTCGGCGTGCTTCGCATCGATCGCGAAGCGCACCGCGTCTGGGTCGAGTCGGTCGAAATCGAGCTGACGGCGCTGGAGTTCCGGCTGCTGGTCACGCTGTACGACCGCCGCAACCGCGTGCAGTCGCGCAGCGCCCTGCTCGACGACGTGTGGGGCATCCAAGCCGATATCACGACTCGCACCGTGGACACCCATGTCAAGCGCCTGCGCGAAAAGCTGGAGGCCGCGCGTGACTACGTCGAAACGGTGCGCGGCGTCGGCTATCGCTTCGTGGGTACTCCGGAAGAGGCTACGGCTTGAAGCTAGGGCTGCGCGCTCGTCTGTTCGGTTTGGCGCTCGGGGTGGTGGTCTTGGCGGCCGTGCTCGTGAACGTACAGCTGCGCCCGCAGCTCGAGGCGCATCTGATGAGCAACCTCGAGCGCGAGGTGGCGGGCAAAGCGCAGCTGGTGGCGGCCCTGGCGGAGGCACAGCGGCCCTCCGCGTTGGATCGGGAAGGCTTGCAGCGGTTGGCCCAGAAGCTTGCCAGCGAGGCGCACGGCTCGGTGGAGCTTTTGGGCGCCGATGGCGTGCCCCTGGCCAGCTCCGAGCGCGTGCTGCCGTCGCTCAGCCGCGCCCACGAGCCGGACTTCGTGGCCGCTCGCTCGGCGCGTCGGGGCCAGGGCTTGCCCGGCTTTTTGGTGGAGGGCCGCAGCCTGTACTCGGCGGCTCGTTTCCAGCTGGCGGACGGCTCGGAAGCGGTGGCGCGGGTGAGCCATCCGCTGGGCGCGGTCGACGCGGCGTTGGCCGAGTTTCGGACGACGGTGATCGCGGCGGCGGTGCTGCTGTTCGCGCTGTTGGTGGTGGTGGCCGGGCTGATGGAGCGCTTCACGGCGCGCGGCTTGTCGGCCTTGAACGAAGTGGCGCGGCGCATGGCCGCAGGCGACTTGGAGGCGCGCTCGGGGTTGGAGGGTGAAGGCGAGCTGCCGGAGCTCGGTCGCACTTTGGACAAGCTGGCGCGCGGTCTGTCGTCGTCATTGCAAGACCTGCGCTCCGAGCGCGATCGCATGGCCGGCATCCTGGAGGGCATGCAGGAGGGCGTGCTGTTGCTCGACGCCAAGCAACGCATCGTGGTGCTGAACCCCGCCCTGCGCGAGATGCTGCTGTTGCCGGCCGACGCCATCGGCAAGCCGCTGTTGGAGGTGATGCGCAACGCCGAGCTGCGTGACCTGTTCGAGCAGGCGGCCAGCGAGGACGAGCCGACCACCCACGAGGTGGAAATCGGCAACATCAAGCCGCGGCGGCTGCTGGCGCGGGTGGCCCGCATGCCCGGCGCGCGCCGGCAGTTCGTGGCCGTTTTCGTGGACGTGACGGAGGTGCGCCGGCTGGAGTCGATGCGCCGAGACTTCGTGGCCAACGTGTCGCACGAGCTGCGCACACCCGTGACCTCGATTCGTTCGGCGGCCGAGACGTTGATCGACGGCGCGCTGTCGGATCCGGCAGCGGCGCAGAGCTTCATCGGCATCATCGATCGCAACGCGCAGCGCCTGCAGCAGCTGGTCGAAGACTTGCTGGACCTTTCGCGCATCGAGTCGCGCGGGTTCCGGCTGAGCTTCGAGCCCATCGAGCTGAAGCCGATCTTTTCGCAAGTGCTCGGGCTGTTTCGCGAGCGAGCCAGCAAGAAGAACGTCGCCCTGGAAGAACGGGCGGTGGGGGAGCTACCCAAAGTGCGGGCGGATCGGCGCGCGCTGGAGCACGTGCTCACGAACCTGATCGACAATGCGGTCAAGTACTGCGGCCCCGGCACGAGCGTGTGGCTGAACGTGGCGTTGAGCCCGGACGCGGTCACGGTCAGCGTCGGTGACAACGGGCCGGGCATCGACGAGCGGCACCTGCCGCGGGTGTTCGAGCGCTTTTATCGCGTGGACGCGGGCCGGTCGCGCGAAGTGGGCGGGACCGGGCTGGGCCTGTCGATCGTCAAGCATTTGGTCGAAGCCATGGGCGGCACGGTGGCGGTGGAGAGCCAGTTGAACCAGGGAACGACCTTCTCTTTCACGCTGAAGCGTGCGGAGCTGGAGCAGGAGACGGCGCGCGCGGTAGCCTGACGCTTCCGATGAAGCGCTCCACCATCCGTGACGTCGCCGAGCGCGCCGGCGTCTCGACCGCGACCGTCTCGTTCGTGCTGAACAACAACCCGAACGAGGTGATCAGCGACAAGGTGAAAAAGCGCGTGCTGGAGGCCGCCGCCGCCCTGAGCTACCACCCGAGCGCCACCGCCGCCGGCTTGAAGCGCAAGCACACCCACAACGTTGGGCTCATCTTCTACAAAGAAGACGACGCCATCGCCAACCAGTTCTACTCGTACGTGGTGCAGGGCGCGGTGAAAGAAGCGGTGGAGCGCGACTACAACTTGTTGTTTTCGTTCATGGGCAGCTCGTACACCGGCTTCAACGATCTGCCGAAGGTGATCCGCGAGCGCAACGTCGAAGGCGTATTGTTCATCCGTCAGACGCTGCCCAAGATGATCAAAGATTTGCAGGCGTTCGGCTTGCCGATCGTGGCCATCGACAACACGCCGCGCATCAAGGGCATCGATTCGTTGCAGATCGACAACCGCCTGGGGGCGGGGTTGGCGGCGGCGCATTTGGTGGAGCTGGGCCACCAGCGCCTGGCCTTTTTGGGCCCGGTCGAGCCGCCGCCCAGCATCGAAGAGCGTGGTGACGGCTTCAGTGAGCGCGCTACGTCGTTTGGTGCGCCAAAGCCGCAGCTGATTGCCGCCGCCGAGTTCACGTTCGACGCTGCCTACGCCGCGACCCTCAAGGCTTTGAAGGCCAAGGGCAAAGCGTTGCCGACCGCTATTTTTTGCGCCAATGACGTGATGGCGGCGGGAGCTTTGCGGGCCGCGCGCGAGGCGGAGCTGCGCGTGCCGCACGATCTCAGCGTCATCGGCTTCGATGACATTGCCATGAGCCGCTACACCGACCCGCCTTTGACGACGATTGGCGTCGTCAAAGAGCATCTGGGGCGCCGCGCCATGGGCTTGCTGATCGAGCGCATTCAGGGCTCGACGGCCAAGGTGTTCGCCGAGCTGGCGCCGGTGTCGCTGGTTCTGCGCAGCAGCACGGCCGCGCCGCGCGCCCGCTGACGAGCGCACGGCGCCACACGCGCGCAGACTCAGTAGCTGATGTTGTCGAGCAGCACGACCGCCGGGGTGGCCGTGGTGGAGGCCGAGTTGGTGTCGAACTGCACGCCGATTTCGAGCACTTGCGCGGGGTCGTAGGCGTTTTTGTCGGCGTTGTAGTCGGGAAAGCGGGTGTTGAAATCGATGGCGGTCCAGGTGCCAATGCTGGTGACGTTGGCGACCGACGCGCTGGCGTACACGTAGTTGGCGCCGGTTTTGACGTACAGCTTGGCGTTGGCGGGCGCGGTCATCAGGTCTTCTTCCGTGCCGTAACCCGACACGATCTTGACCATGGCTTTGATGGTCTTGCCGGTGAGGTCGACGCCCGGAGGATCGATGTTCACGCCTGCGCTCACGTACTGGCTGGCGGCGCTGTACGGAATGTCGAGCTGGAGCGCGCCCGGATCGGGAGTGCCCTCGTCGGCGTTGAAGCTCAGCATGATGTCGCCCTTCGGCACCGGATCGACGCCGGTAGCGCCCGAGCTGTCTTGCACCTTGAAGCCCTGGATGTCCGTGTCGAAGGTATACACGGGCATGGCTGTCGAGGCGCTGCCGCCGGCGCTGGTGCCGGCGCTGGACGTGCCGGCGCTGGACGTGCCGGCGCTGGTGCTGGAGCCAGCCTGGCTCGCGCTACCGCCGGTGTCGTCACCGTCGCCGCTGCCTTTGTCGCCGCAACCCACCGCTACCGTGATCAGCAAAGCGCACACCAAGCTCGTTTCAACGCGCATGAGACGTCTCCCTTTTGGCAGAGATGCTACTTACTTAAACGGTTAAGTCAAGCGTCGGGCCGACTCAGCGCGTCATGTCGAGCACATGATCGCGGAACGTCTGGGCGTACGGGCTGTTCGGCTTGGCAGTGTCGAACCGCTCGATGAGTGGCCAGGGGTTGCCCTGCGTATCCGGGGTGTCCGCTTGGCATTGACCCTGCACGTTCCAGGACCACGCCAAGTAGCCTGCGGCGTGCTCGTCCAGAAACATCATCAGCGGCGAGACGAAATCGCCCAGGCAATCGTCCTGGCCAATCTCGGTCGCAACGATTGGAAGATCTTGGGCGAGCGCCAACGGAGCGTCGTTCCAGCAATCGGCATTGGCGCAGCCGTTGAAATTGTAAATGTGCCAGGCCGGCGCAAGATTTTCGAGGGGGTCGCTCGGACGGAAGTCGCGCCAACTGCTCAAGCTGTTCGAATACACCACCCCGCCGAGCAGGATCAGCTGGGTGGCGCCGACGTCGCGGATACTGGTGACGAGGTCTTGCATACCGGCGGCTTGGTAGGGCGTCGCGCTCTTTTCCCAGCCGCGCGCCGTACAGCCGTCGCGCCAGCACTGCCACGCTTCCGGAGAGTCGCGGTTTTGATCGGGAAAGGGCTCGTTGAACGGCTCGAAGACCACGCCTGAGTCATCGGCAAACGCCAGTGCCACCTCGCGCCACAGGTCCAACGAGTGGTCGGCGTTGGGCATGGGCTGTTGGCCGTCGGCTGCCCCTTCCCCGTCGTGCGACCAGTGGAGCTCCAGGATCGGAACGAGCGCGTACTTATGCAGCAAATGCACGTAACTCTGGATTGCCCGGCGATAGGCATCGCCGGCAAAGTCGCGTGGCGCGCCATTGACGTCTAGCCAGCACGACTCGTTCAACGGCACCCGGACCGCGTTGATGCCCCAAGTCGTCATCGCGCGAACCGAAGCCTCGTCGCAGGGCCCATCGAAAAAGCCTCCGCCTTGGATGCAGCGGTACTCCGAGCCAGATCGGTTCACGCCGCGCAGAAATACCGGCGTGCCGCCGCTGTCTTCGATGCGATTGCCGACCACGTGCAGGCCCTTCGGGTAGTCGTTGGTCAGGGGTTGGTCGTCGTCGGCCGCGCACACGGCTTGGCTCGGCAGCGTGTCGGTCGCACTGGCGCCGGCATTGCCTTGTGCTTCTGTCGGTGGAACCTCGAAGCCGCCGCAACTCAGCGTGAAGAGTGCGAATCCCCACGCCAGCCCAACGATGCCGCTGTTCATCGCGGTTCTCGGTACAGCGAGATGTCGTCGATCCACACGTCCCAATCACCCGCGGAGAAGCCGAGCTCGAGCGCGACCAGCTGCGCGGCGTCCAACCTTCCGCGCGGTGACGGCGTCCCG
The DNA here is from genome assembly GCA_040348565.1 of Myxococcales bacterium. Taxonomy (GTDB): domain Bacteria; phylum Myxococcota_A; class Polyangia; order Polyangiales; family Polyangiaceae; genus PMG-095. The sequence continues at coordinate 8,737 of JBEQSW010000292.1, forward strand.
TAGCCTTTTTGCTGCATCAACGCGAACGGCACTTTGACGAAGCGCCACTGTGGCTCGAGCAAGAGCGCGAGCCCGAACGGATCACACTTCTTGGCGTCGGCGACCCCGTCGGCGGTCGAGCAATACGGATCCATGTCAGAGGACACGGGCGGCTGCGCGGTGAACGGATCCTTGGCGGACAAGAGCATGGCGCGATTGCTCGGCTGCTCTCCGAGCCGCACCCAAAGCGCGATACCATCCCAGTCACTGGCGTCGTAGGCCTCCAGAGCCTGCCCGCTATTCTTGGGGTTGGCGTTTAGCGTGATGGCGAGCGTTGCTCCCCAGCCCTGCCGGCCGGTGGTCGGACTCACGCAGATGGCGACGTTCTTGCCTTGCTGGTGGTAGGCGTGCCGGCTCACTCCACAACGGGGGTCCGGTATTTCGTACGCGAGTGGCTGACCCGTGGGCTGGTTGAGCTCGGTGACGACGCCAGGGCCCAAGTCGCAGGTGGGGGAAGGGGGATCGACTGGCGAGAGCGCGGCGTCGTAGTTGAAGTAAAAGCTACATGGCGTCGTCGGCGCGCACTCGGGCTGCAGCATGTCAACCGGCTTGCCGTCGGGTGGCTCGAAGTCGACGATGGTTTGAAATTCCCAACCATGGGCGAGCCGTTCAGCGGCGGCCGCGCACTCGTCGACGGGCGCGGTGGCTTCGACGCGGGGGCGCGCGGGGCGACCGTCGTCAGTGCCGCCGCAGGCCGACGACAGGAGCGCGGCGGTGACGAGCGCACCAGCTGACAGCACGCTCGGCGTAGCCGCCCGCGGAGCCGCCGTGCGGAGCTGGGACCGGGCCGTGGTCACCACCACATGCTCGCGGTGAGAGAAAAGGTGTTGGAGTCGGGCACGATGGAGGCGTCTTCGCGCGCGGGGTAGCCGGTGCGCACGTTGACGCCGGAGCCGTAGAACCAGTGCGAATACTGCAGCGTGACTTGGTCTTGGCTGTTGTAGTCGGTGCGTAAGATCAGCTTGGGCGAAACGACGGCGTAGGTTTTGGCGTCGTTGTCGAGGTCGGCCACGACGCGGTCGTAGCGAGTCGACAGCGCGAGCCAGCTGAGCATGCTGTAGCTGAGCTCTCCGCCGTATTTCAGCTTTTTCACCCCGTCGAAGGCTTTGTCGTCGCTGGCCACGTTGGTGAACATGCCGAACACGGTCGCGAACACGTCCGGCGCGTAACCCGAGTAGGGTTGGGGGCTGCGCAACAGCTCACCGATGCTCACGTCGTATTGTGCGCCGACGGTGGTGAGTGCGCCGTTGCCCTTGGAGGCGGGGCCCAAATATTCTTGCATCAGGCCGGAGCCACCGAACGTGTTGAGCACGCGGATGACACCAGACACGCTGCGCGCGTCGTTGGCGGCGGTGTGCGACGCACCTAGGTAGAAGCGGCCGGCTGGTGCGAGCTGCGCGGTGACGTCCGCGCCCAGCACCGTGATGGAACCGTCGCGCGTCGACGGCGACGTGCGGTTGTCGCGCGCGAACGCGCCCACGTAGTGCAGGCCCACGCGGCCGCGATCGGCCAGCGCCAGGCCCAAATGCGCGTGGTTGGCGAAGCTGGTAGCGACGTTAGGATCGGCGAAGCTGTTCCAGCCGGCGGGCTCGACACCTAGCGGCGCTTTGTCGAGCTGACCGAGCACGCCATGCTCGGCCAGGAACGTGAGCTTGGGGCTGATGGGAAAACGGAGCTTGGCGGTTTCGCCGACGCCGCCCAAGCGCGCGATCACCGGCGTGTCGTAGCGGCCGAGATCGTATTCACCCATCGCGCCGTAGCGCTCGGAGAAGCCACCGACGTCCACCTGCAGATCGAGCTTGGAAAAGCCGGGTTTGAAGGTGATCCAAGCGTCGTTGATGCCGAGCTGAGTCGGCGGATTGAAGAAGCCGGTGGCGTTG
>JBEQSW010000304.1:0-28562 GCA_040348565.1 Myxococcales bacterium
TGATGAATCCTTAGTGACGACGCTAGTGCCCGAAACTCGCTCGCGCGCACGACTCCGACCGCCCGCTACTTCTCAGCCCGACGGATCCGTCCCAAATCTTGCTCCACCCAATACACCGACGTGGCGTCGATCGCGGTCACGAGCGGGTTCTGCTCACCCGTAACCATCACGCTGGGTGACCCGCCCAGCTTCGGCACTCGGAGAATATTACCGCTTTTCGTGCCGAAATAGGCGTAGTCGACGTCGAGCACGACGCCGCGTAGCTCGTCACCCTCCGGCACCGCGAAGATCTCCACCGCATCGGCGTCGCGCTTGCTTCGACGCATCAACGACGAGCCGGCGTCGAAATAGACATAGGCTCGGTCGAGGGCGATGCCGAGCGTCGGGTGGATCGCATCGTAGCCGACGTGCAAGCCGAGCGGCTCGAGCGCCTCGACGGCACCGCCCGCTTTGGGCACGCGCTGCAGCGCCGCGTTGCTGGTGAAATAGACGTCGGTGTCGTCGACGGCGAGCCCGAGCGGCCAATCGTCGTCGTTCGGAAGCCGCGCCAAGGTCACGGAGTCGCCGCCGCCCACGGGCGTCCGCTTCAATTGCGCGGGGGTCAAGCCGGGCGGGGCCGTCCAGTACACATCTTGGCTGTCCACGGCGATTTCGGTCAGGCGACGCTGCCACGGCGATAGCGCCGACAACAGCGTGACTCCACCCATCCCGGCTCCGTTCAGGATGACCGCGGTGGTATCGCGCGGCACTCGCCACAGCCCCTGGTAGTTCGAAAAATAGGCGAACCCGGCGTCCACGACGACACACGAAGGGATCTGCAGCTCGGTCGCCATGCTCACTCTCGAGCCGGTCTGGATGTTGACGCGGCCCAGGTTGCGTTGGCTCATCCAGTAGGCCTGACCGGAGCGCACGAACACGTTCATCAGAAACTCGCTCGGCTGCTGTACCGTCACGACGTCACAGCTTTCCACCACGCAGCCACTGCCGCAGGCGCACCGCGCTGGCGGCAGGTCCCCTACCTCGACGGGGTCGAGCTCGTGGCCCGAACCAGTGACGGGCCCGCCCCCGCCTTTGCCGCCCCCGGCGGCGTGCCCAGCGGTCCCGCCGCCACCCTTGCCGCCCACTGCGGCGTGGCCAGCGGCCCCGCCCACGGTCGGCTCGGCCCCGCCCATCCCTGACTCGGCTCCACTCTTGCCCCGATCCGTCCCGGCCCCACTGCCAAGCTCCGTGCGCTCCTCCACGTGCCGCTCGGTGATGCCACAACCGAACGCCAGGAGCCCGGCAAGCCCCAACGCGACTTTTGCCAGTTGCCACTCACGATCGGGCGACATCGAGCGGTGGACCAATGCCCGCTTCATAGCGCAAGATTTCGCGCGAAAGGTGTCCGAAAACCCGGACACCAGCTGCGAGCGAACACGCCAAAACCTGATAACGTCGCCCGCATGTTCGCGTTACTGGGTGTAACCCTGCTGCAGCCCGAGCAGATCATCGCCGCCCGCGTGCCCGGCGGAGCGGGCGCGCTCGGCCAATGGTTGCAAGGCGTCCAAACCGCCCTCGGTCGCTATTACGCCGAGCGCAAGGACGGCGGTTGTCGCTCGCTCACCTTGGGTATCGGTCCCGACGGCCCCATCAACTTCTGGCTCGCCGCCGAAAAAGAAGCCCTTCCGCTCGACGAGCAAGCGGAGGTTCGCGCGCTGGCCGCCGAGGTGCCGGCCCCGCAAGTGAACGGTGGCCCGGTCGTGCTGGCGATGGTGTTCTCCATCGGTGAAAGCGTGCCGCCCGAGGCGCAGCTCACGCTGCCCGACGCCTGGCGCGCGGTAGCTCAAGGCTCGGAGCAGCCGCTCAGCGTCGAGGAGATCGTGCTGCGTCTGCAGGCCACGAGCAACTGACGCGCGCTCAACCGTCTTGGGACGGGGCCGCGTTCACGGGCTTTTGCGTCGCTTCCAGCTTGGCCAGATACGGCAAGTAGTGGCGCTCGTAGAAGCGCTCCTTACCATCGCGCCAGCTCTTCACGCCGCCCAGCAAGCGGTAACACCAGATGAAGACGAACGACAGGTCCAGCTGCCAGGGCAAGAAGCCGGCGCGCACGCTGGTCGGAAACAGGTGGTGGTTGTTGTGCCATTCACCCGCCACGAATCCGGGCCAAATCGCGTTGATGGCCAGGCTATTGCGATCGAAGTCGATGCCGTCGCGCCGCTTGTCCTTGCCGCCCGCGTGTAAATCGTAGTTGTGCGCGCGAATGCCGATGGCCCACACCGCGGACCAGCCGAACAGCGCCGTGGCCAACGCGTGACCACCCACGAGGTAGAAGGCGCCGTACCAGAAGGCCCAGTTGAGTAGGTAGTGCGCGATCAGTCGCGCGGGATGCGAAACCGAGCCCCAGCGCTGATACTGCCGATAAGAGTTCAGGCGCATGCCAGTGTGCTTCAGCAAGCCCGCCACGCGCGCGTAGTCTTCGGCGGACAGCTCTTGGTTGATGCGTTGGTGCAAATCACCCGCCAAAAAGCAGTACCACCAGCCCGCTTGCGCGTTGTACGGGTCGCCTGGTTGATCCGAGTAGGCGTGGTGCACGTGGTGGGACACGATGTACACCTCTTCCGGCACGATCTTGAGCGACAGGTTGCGCACGATGAAGCGATAGAAGCCGTTCCGAAACGTGAAGGCGTGGTGCGTGCCGTAACGGTGCAAGTACACGGTGCCCTGGGTGCCAATCCAAATCATCGAGTAGGCAAACCCCGCCAACATCAGCTTCCAGCTGAAATAGTTGGTCAGAAACACGACGCCGAACGGCATCAAGAGCAGCATGAAGCCCCACACCGTGACCGACAGCCACGCCTTGCGGTTCCGCCACAAGCTCATGCGGCTCAGCCATTCACGGCGAATCTCGGCCGTGCTCGGTACGTACAACTCGCCGTCGCGCGCCCAGCCGTAGCTCGGCTCCTGTAGAGCGCGCTTGAGAAAGGGAATCGTCGCCATCTAGGACCGTGGTCTCGCTTTCGGAGGAGCCGCACCGATTGCAGCAGACCCAGGTCTCCTAGACGTTGCTCGGACCCTCGCACGACCCCGCCCCGCTTCCTAGCGCGAGCGCGCACGGCCCATTATCGTCCTGAAAAGAGGCCCTTATCGGACCGGGCGCGGCGATGGTGCGGCCCTTCGGCGACGCAACGTTGACCGGCAGCGCGCGGGGCCGGACAGCTGTCGGGCAATCGAAAGCGAGCCCTGGTCAACCCGAAGAGTAGCGGATGCCACGCACGCCGAGGCGGCGCTCCAAACTGTGCGAGACCGCGCGCATGATGCCGGGCGGGCTCAAACCAGCCGGCGTGAGCTCACCGTCGACGATGATCACGGGCACTCCGCGACGTCCGATGAGCCGCTCGATCTTGTCCCACGCGCCGGGCGTGGTGTCGGCGTCGATCTCCTGATAGCGGAGGCCGTTTTCGGTCAGAAACTGCTTGGCTTTGCGGCAAACGCCGCACCAGCTCGCCGAGTACATCACGATGGGCGTCGCGCTCAGTGCCGCTTGCAGCTCGGCTTGCGTGGGCGGCGGCTTGCTGGGCGCCACTGGAGACTCGCTTGCCGCGAGAGGCGGCGGCTCTACCAGCGCAGGTTGCTCGGGCACGGGCTCGGCGAGCGGAATCGACTCGCCGATTGCGGGGGCCGGTGCGTCCGCCGGCGCGTCGACGAGCGGTACTGCGGCGCTCGCAAGGGCCTCGCCGCGCGCTTCGGGAGCCGCGCGTCGAAGCGTCGAGGGCTCCCCGGCAATGGCCGAGCGCTCCACACCCGCAAGAGTGGTCACGAGGCGGTAAGCCACCGCGCCGCCCGACACCAGCAAGATGGCGAGCAAAATGCCGCCCAGCACCCAGATTGGATAGGCGCGGGGCGGAGACAAGCTTTCACTACGACAGAGCGCACACTGACCATCTGGTCCGGCCGCGAGCGCGTGCCTGGCGCAACGCCGGCCTGGCCCCAGTGACGGTGGTGAACCTGACCCCATCCGTGAATCTTACTACATCGACGTGTGAAGGTGTGTGCGCGGCACCTCCAAACACCGACGCCGCGGACACCGGCCGGGCTACCCGCCGCGCCCAAGCGCGAAGCCACTGTGCATTTTACTAGGCCGATCGCGGCTACTGACCACCTGGGCGCGTTGACCCAGTCTGAGAACTTGAGATACCTCTAAAAGTAACGCGCGGGCGGTGCCTTCAGGGGAACGGGGAGGGGCCGTTGAATAAGCCAGCGCGCAACGCCAACCGATGTCCGAACGAGCTCACATGATTCTGGGGAGGTACCAGCTGCTGGTCGCGGTCGCGCGCGGCGGCATGGGTCAAGTGTGGCTGGCGCGCCTGCGCGGCGCACGCGGCTTCAGCAAGCTCGTGGCCATCAAAACCCTCTTGCCCAACCAGCAAGACTTGGCCCGCCTCGAAGGCATGTTGGCGGAAGAGGCGCGCCTGGCCTCGTTGATTCAGCACGCCAACGTCGTGCACACCATGGAGCTCGGTGAGCACGAGGGCATGCTCTACCTCGTCATGGAGTGGGTGGACGGAGAGCCGCTCGGGTTTCTGCTCGACCGCGCCAAAGAACGCGGCGGCATGCCGCTCGGCATCGCGGTGGCGTTGGTCAGCCAAGTGCTGGCGGGACTGCACGCCGCCCACGAGCTGAGCGACGAGACGGGCCCGTTCGGTGTCGTGCACCGCGACGTGTCGCCGCACAACATTCTGGTGACGTACGACGGCGTCGCCAAGCTGCTCGACTTCGGCATCGCCAAGGCCACGCAGCAGACGTCGTCGAACACGGACACCGGCGAGATCAAGGGCAAGTTCTCGTACATGTCGCCCGAGCAGATCCTCGGTAACGACGTCGATCGCCGTTGCGACGTCTTCGCGGCCGGCATCGTGCTGTACCTGATGGCCACCGGCCGTCACCCGTTCAAGCACCACAACACGGCCGCCGTCATTCACGCCATCACCACCGACGAGCCGGTCGCGCCGCCCTCGGCGTTGCTGGAGGACTTTCCCGCCGAGCTCGAGCGCGTGCTGCTGAAAGCCTTGGAAAAGGACGTGGAGAAGCGTTGGAGCAGCGCCGAAGAAATGCGCTTGGCCCTGGAGCAAGCCATGCCCGAAGCCTTCGGGGACGCGAGCCGAGCCGAGCTGCGCGCCTTCATGGAGCGCACCGTCGGCGATCGCAAGCTGGCGCGGCGCGAAGCGGTTCGGCGCGCGCAGGTCACCGCCGATGGCCACGACGTGGACACGGGCGCCCGCCAAGCGCTGCAAGCCAGCGCGCAAAGCGCCTCCTCGTTGCGCGCCATTTCCATCTCTCAGCCCGCGCCCGAGGACGTAGCCGAGCTCATCGTCAGTGAGGCCGTCAGCAATACGCAAATGGCGCCGACGCCCCCCAAGCGCCGAGCCAAGGCGCCCTGGATTGCGGCGACGCTCGGGGTCTTGTTCGCGCTCGGCGCCACGCTGCCGCGCGTTCTCACTCCTTCGCCGGCGACCAAAGCGGCGGCCGCTCCGGTCGGCGTCGAAGCCGGCTCGCCCCTACCATCGGCGGCCGCGCCGGCGCGGTTGCCAGCGCCGGTCGCCGCGGCCTTACCGGCCACGGCAACACCGACACTCGAGCCGACGGCGGTCACCGAAGCGCCGGCATCGCCCAAACACGACGCCCCCTCTGCGGCGGCGCGGAAACCGGCCGCGCCGCCGCCCGCCAAAGCCGCGCGCACGCCGGTCAAAGCAGCCAGCGCCAAGCCCAAGCCGAGCGGCAACGACGATCTGTTGGCGCCCGACTACGCGCGCTAGGGGGTGTCCCTAGAGCGAGCGGCTCAGCTCGGCAAACGGCGACTGCCGATGTAGTTGACCAGGTTGGTGGGGATGGCGACCAGGGTGTAGAAGAACGAAATCACCCCCCACCAGCCGAGAAATAGGGTGATGAGCGTGTAGCTCCAGAACTTGCTGCTGATGCACTCCTTGCACAGGAGGCCGCTCAAGGTCTTGGGAAAGCGTACTACCAAGAGGCCGATGTTCTGCATCAGCGTGACCTGCTTGAGAGGGCGGTCCACACCGCAGAGCTGACAGGGCGCGCGCACGATATTGTCCATGATTCGATGTTCCTCCGCGTTTCCACCCGCCCCAAAACATGGGCAGTCTTCACAAACTAGCGAGCTTTCTTTCGCCCTACAAGGCGTACGCTGCGACTACTCCGATTTTTGGCGAACGGCCGAGCGCGACGAATGATCAAAGCCGTCATCTTCGATTGTGATGGAGTGCTGGTGGTTGACCACTGCTCTCATTTGTCAGCTGCCCGCCCGCTCAGCCTGGCTTCTGGCGAGGCTTTCGCGAGGACCGGAGCGGAGCGTACGTGGGTACGTGAGCACCGGACCGGAGCGAAAACGAAGCCAGAAGTCAGGATCAGCGGGCGTGGCCACCAGCTGAAATGAGACCAATGACGAGGTGCTGGTGGACAGTGTGGGTTTAGCGGGTGAGGTACTGGCCGAATACCTGCGTGAGCTCGGGTTCGAGGTCACGCGCCACGAGGCTACACGCCGCTTTGGCAGCGGAAAGATGGCTGACTATGTGGCGCGCTTCGAACGCGAGATGGACCGGCGCCTGCCAGAAGACTTCGAGCTAGAGCTCCGCCGACGTCGTGAGCAGGCGTTCCGCGAACGGCTGCGCTCGGTCACAGGAGCCGAGGAGTTGGTGCGCGCGCTGCGGGTGCCCAGCTGCGTGGCCTCGAACGGCCCCATGGCGCAGATCGAGCATTCGCTGCGCATCGTCGGGCTGCACGAGCTATTTCAAGGTCGCATCTTCAGCGCGTATTCGGTGCGCGCTTGGAAGCCCGACCCCCAGCTGTTCCTGCATGCGGGCCAAGCGCTGGGGGTCAGCCCCGCCGAGTGCGCGGTCCTGGAAGACTCGGAGTTGGGCATTGAAGCCGGCATCGCTGCCGGAATGCAGGTGTTCGCCTTCTTGCCCGGAGGCGGTGAGACCGCGCATGAGGGCGTGCGCACGCTGCGCCGGCTGAGTGAGCTGCACGATCACTTGACCCCGCCCTAGCGGGGGCGAGCTCACACGTCGATCCGGACGATCACGTCGGCACGAATTTTCAGCGTGCCCAGCATGGCTCGGTAGGGCGTGATGCCGAAGTCCGGCTGGTGCAGAGTCAGCTCGAGCCGTTGTCGCCCGCCGACGACGTGCGTCTGCGCGGCCAGGGGTCGAGTCACGCCGTGCAGGCTCAGCTCCCCCTCCAGATCATAACCGCCGTCGCCACGAGCACGCACCACCGTCGAGCGAAACACGACCTCGGGATAGCGCGTGCTGTGCAAGACATCGTCGCGAATCTGTCCGGCGATCTTTTGCTTGTCGGCAGCGGAGAGGGCACTCGGGTTTTCGGCGCCGTCTTTCATCGGTGTGTCGACGGCGAGAGAGTTGGCGTCGAAGCTAGCGACGACCGCGCTCGTAGCGTCGTCCACGTCGATGGAAAAGCGCGCGACACGCAGGCGCAGGTCGTGCGCAACCGGCGAGAGTAGCCCTTCTTTGAAGGTAAAAATGCAGCACTGGGCGTCGTTCGAGTCGTGGCGAGGCATGGGTTGGGTTCCGGTTATTCGAGCCAACGTTCGGCGTAGTGCTCACGGTCGACCGGCCACGCCCGAAAGCGGCCGGGCAGGTACGGTACGGCGAGCAGGTTGTGCAGCGCGGTCGCGACGTCTTCCAAACCCCACACGTCACCGCACAGCTCGGGGGCGCGCGCGCGCAGCGCTTCGCCCACCTTGGAGATGACCACGCCGGACAGTGGCGGCACCAGGCAACCGAAGGTGACCAGCACCCCCTGCAAGCGAAACAGCACCGACTGCGCGCCAACCTGATGCGCGGTGACCAGCACCACGGCGGGCTTGCCCAGCCACACCTCGCTCGTCTCGCTCGGCGTCAGCTCTTCGAACGCCTGCTGCAGCAGACTGGAAAACCCACCCCAATAGGTGCCCGAGACGAAGACCAGCCGCTCCGCCCGCCTGAGCGCCGCTAACAACGCGCCCGGCGCCGCATCGCGCAGCACCAAAATTTCGTGCGCGACACCCTGAGTGGCCAGCAGCTGGCGGCAATGCTCCGCCACCACCTGCGAGTTGCCTCGGCTGCCGCCCAAGCCTGCGTTGACGATCAGAACGCTCAAGAAAAGCCTCGTTTTTGCGCGGCTGTGCGCGACGCTTCGGCTTCCTCCGCCGCCGCGTCCTCCTCCAGTACGCGCCAGCGCCGCTCCTCGCCTTCGAAGTCGTACACGACTTGACCGCGCGCATCCACGTCCAGCGTGACGGCGGTGGCGTGTTCACGCGCCAACCGCGTCAACAGCGACTCGACCTCAGGCTCGGGAAGCTGCAACGCCCCAGCCACGTCGGCGGCGCTGATGGGACCGCGACGATGCTGCACGAACGCCCTGACCGCTTCCAGCTGTACACCCTGCCGATGAGCGGTGCCGCTGTTGCGCAGCCGCCGGCCCGAGATCAGCAATGCCAAGCCTGCCAGCAGCGACACCGCGAACGTTGGAATGGCGAAGGCCCAGCCGAACGAACGCGACGGCGCCAACGACTGCAGCAAGAACCACAGGCCCGCCGAGGTAGCCAGGCCGAGCACCAGCACCGACGAGCCGACCAGTGACATCAACAGCCCGCCGACGCGCGACGGCTGGCCCGCCAGCGAAACGTTCGGCGCCGAAAGCAGCGAGCGCGGGGCGCCGCAGGCCGCGCAACGCGAGTCGATGCCGCGCAGCACGATCGGCGCACGTTGCCCACACTTGGGACACGGAGAGGAAAAGGGCGAACCCGTCACGGTTCGCCCAGCCTATCGCCCTATTCGCTCGCAGGCGAAGGCGACGCCCCGACGCCCCCACCCCGCGAGCTTCAGGCGGCTCGGCGCCGGCGCCCACGCCGCCCAAAACCCGCCAGCAACCCCAAAACCACGAGGGCCGCTGAGCCGCGGCCGCGGCCGGGGACGCTGCAGCCGCAGCCCTTGGCGTCACCGGCGTCGTTGCCGCTGTCGAGCAGTTGGGTGCCCCCTTGGGCGGCACTGCCGCCGTTCGGGTCGAGCGAGCCACCGCCGCCGGCTTTGCCACCCGAGCCCGGTATCGTGATCACGATATCTCCACCACCCCCAACCCCACCGGTGGCGCTGGACCCGGCGACATTGGCGTTGGGGTCGGCCACGCAGGCACCCAGCTCGCACCGCTGGCCCTGCGGACACTTGGTGCCCGCGCAGTCGTCGACGCAATTGCCCATCGAGCAATGCGTCCCCGGCATGCAGGTCTGGGTCTCGCAGCCGGAGTCCACGCACACCTTCTTGTCGCTGCACACTTGCCCGCCTTCACACGAGGTGCAGGCGCAGCTGCTGCACACACCGAGCACGCAGCTGTAGCCGGCGTCGCAGGTGACGCCAGCGCACGGATCGACGCAGCCGCCGTTGCGGCACACCTCGCCGTACGGACACGTCACGCCCATGCAGCCGTCGACGCAATCGCCGGCATGACAAACCTGGCCCACCGGGCAGTCCTTCTTGGCACACGCCGGCTCCACGCACACCCCGCGGTCGTTGCAAACCAAATCGGAATCACAGCGAAATTCGCCGGTGCCACACTTGGGCACGCAGCGCCCGCGGTCGCAGACCTTGCCTGGGTCGCACAGCCCGTCGCCATCGTCGACGCTGCCGTTGCAGTCGTCGTCGAGCGCGTTGCACTTTTCCGCGCTGGGTTGGACGCTCTGCACACAGATCAGCTCGCCTTTGCTGCACTGTTGTGTGCCGTCTTTGCAGACGCCTTCTTTGCCCGTGTCGCACGGCTCTCCGCCGCCGGTGCATTGAATGCCGCTGACCAAGAACACGAGATCGTCGAAATCGTTGTCGGCTTCGCTGCTAGCCTGGCGGTCTTCCCAACCAAAGTAGAACGAGTTCTTGAATGCGACGCTTTGCCAGGTGAGCACCTGATAGTACGTGGCGGCGCCGCTGCTGCCCGGGTTGAGCGAATGCTGGGTGTAAAATACGCGGTCGAGCTTGAGGCCGGTGAGCGCGTGCGTTTCCGGGTCCAGCTTCAGCGCCGAAAAGTCGCTGCCGCCAGCCAAGAAGAATCCGATTTGTCCGCCCTTGTATCGACCTGCGGCGGCCTCCGCCGCCAAGTCGAGGTTGGCCTTTTGCCCCGCCAGCTGAGCGCCGCTGAGAAAACCGTCCGCGAAACGAAACATGCCGTACAGCTGGGCTTGGGTCGGCTTCAGAAACTTGCCTGGGTTGGCCGGATCCGCGGTCAAGTTGTACCAGCCGAACGCCACGTGGTCGCCGCCACCCTTGACGATGGGCTTGAAGGTGAGCGCGCACGTCGGCTGAAAGACCTCTGGCGCCACCAACGCATCCGCCCGCGCGTCGATCAACGCCGGATTGGCCTCGCTTTGATCGAGGCAGCGCTCGACGTTGTTGTCGGTGCAGTCGGTCACGCCGGCGTTGAGCACCGGAATGGGAATTCCGCCGGGCGTGGGCTGCAGCACCGCGTGCGCCGGCACGCCGTGGAACACCAGCGGTAGCAAGAAACCCAACGCCAGCCGAACACGACTGAACGCACGCGCGCGTGACGCAGACCACATGTACCGCAACCTCCGCGTGTAGCTTACGCCATCGCGTAGCGATAACGCCAGCACTCAAACATCGAATAGGTCAGCGCGTACGACGCCAGCGCAGAGCTCGCACCATACCTGCGAGTGATGCGGAGCTCGCCGGTTGTCAGCTGCCAGCGACTCGAGCTCGCGCGCGAGATCGACAACGAAGTTGGCGAGCTGAATCGCAATGACACACAACGAGTCTCGAGCGCGCGAACACGGTCCTCTGCCCGCGAGCCCTGGCGGCTCGACCCAAGGCAGCACGGTCGAAGCGCTACTGGATGCGTGCGCTCGGCCACTCGAGCAGTCGCCGCGGCTCCAGCAATCCGACCACTTTTCTGCGGCTTCCGTTGGCCCTGGAAGCTCGCGCCGATAAAGCCCGGAAAACAGCGGAGCGCGCCTGTACTGACGCCTGGCCCGGAGCTAGAACCCGCCTTCGAAAGGCCCCCTTGCCCCTCAGCCACGACATCGAAGGCGCTGCGGTCGCTCTGCATGAGGGCAAGCTGGTCGCGTTCCCGACCGAAACCGTCTACGGGCTGGGCGCCGACGCGCAAAACGTGGACGCGGTGGCTCGCATCTTCGCGGTCAAGGGCCGCCCGGCGAATCATCCGCTCATCGTGCACATCGCCTCCGCACGAGAGCTGCCCAACTGGGCAGCGGATGTCCCCGACGCCGCGTGGCGTCTGGCGGAAGCGTGCTGGCCGGGGCCGCTGACCTTGCTCCTAGCCAAGGGCCCGCGCGTGCCGTTGGCCACCACCGGCGGGCTGGGCAGCGTCGGGCTGCGCGTGCCGGCGCACCCCATGGCGCTGGCCCTGCTCCAGCGTTTCGGGGGAGGGATCGCGGCCCCCTCCGCCAATCGCTTCGGTTGCGTCAGCCCAACCTGCGCCGAGCACGTGCAACGAGATCTCGGAAGCGACGTCGACGTGCTGCTGGACGGGGGCCCGTGCAGCGTGGGCGTGGAATCCACCATCGTCGACCTCACCCACGACGTACCGCTGCTGCTCAGACCGGGCGGGGTCGCCGCCGAAGAATTGGAATCAATCCTGGGAGTGAAGCTCGGTCGCGCCGCTCCTGCCGACGTGCGAGCACCGGGTATGCTCGCCTCACACTACGCGCCCCGCGCGCTCGTCGAGCTGGTCGAGCCGGCCGAGCTGGCTCCGCGTGCGCGCGAGCTCGGCCGCACCGGGCAGCGGGTGGTGGTGCTGGTGTCGAGCACCGACGACCGTGCAAGCTTGCGCGGGCTTTCCGGCGTAAGCCTGCTCGACTTGGGCGCGAGCGACGACGACGCCGCTCAGCGTCTCTACTCCGCGCTGCGTCAAGCCGACGTCGACGGCGCCGACGTCGTGCTCGCGAGCCCACCTTCCGCTCGCGACGCCCACGGCATCGCCGAAGCGCTCGCCGACCGTTTGACGAAAGCGGCGGGACCGAGGTCGCGAGGCTAGACAACCATCCTCACCAACCGGCGATCGAACAGAACGTTGGAGCGAAACGCCCCAGTGGCACCACTCGAACGGATGGATGGCAAGAGACGCGTTGGGCCTCGCCGCGCCCATTGCGAGAACGGCAACGATCTCTCACGCGAGCAATGTTCCAAGCGCGTGAACGAAGTCGCGCCCACTGCGAAGGAGAAGGGCCTTGAACGGATGGGGGGCGCCGGCCCCGGCCGGCCAGACGAAAATCCTGCGCGACCTCAGGCTCAGAGCCGCCGGCGACCCGCAATAGTGGCCAATTTTTCGGGGTGAAATGACGCCCGCTTGCACGGACCCAAGACTCCGTGTACCCACAAATGTACCTACATTGGCATACCCATACCCAACCCGGTCGGTAAGCCAAGACCCCCTCGCCTGAGCTTCTCTCTCGTGCAACCTCTCGCCCCCGGCATCGTCATCGCGGAACGCTACCGCCTCGAGCGCAAGCTCGGTGCCGGCGGCATGGGGTCGGTGTGGCTGGCGACTGACCTGTCGCTGAGCAGCACGTGTGCGATCAAGCTGGTCGATCCGGACAAGGTAGGTAACGAAGAGGTGCGGGTTCGGTTCCAGCGCGAAGCGCGCGCGGCCGCCCAGATCCGCTCCGCCAACGTCGTGGACGTGTTCGATCACGGCTTGTGGCTCGACATGCCGTTCATCGTCATGGAGTACCTGGAGGGCGAGGACCTCGGTGCCCGTCTCGATCGTCACGGCCGACTCGATCTGCGCCAGACCTACGACATCGTGTCGCAAGTGGCGCGAGCGCTGGTCAGAGCCCACGCCATGGGCATCGTGCATCGCGATCTAAAGCCCGAGAACATCTTCTTGGTGCCGGGCGACGACCACGAGGTGGCCAAGGTACTGGACTTCGGCATCGCCAAGCTCGACCAGTATTCGCTGCGCGACAAGACCACGAAAACCGGGTCTTTCATGGGTACTCCGTACTACATGAGCCCGGAGCAAGCGCGCGGAAAGAACATCGATTGGCGCTCCGACTTGTGGGCGCTCGGCATCATCGTGTTCCAATGCTTGACGGGCAAGCCGCCCTTCGAGAGCGAAGCGCTCGGCGATCTGATGGGCATGATTCTGTACGATCCCATCCCCCGGATCACCGATCGCGATCCGGGCCTGCCGCCCGAGCTCGAGACGTTCTGGCAGCGCGCCATCAACCGCGATCGCGAGCTGCGCTTTCAGTCCGCCAAAGAGCTGTCCGACGCGCTGGCCGAGACCTCGATGCTCGAGCGGCGCGAGGTGCCCACGCTGCCGCCCCGGCCCACCATGACCAGCATGGTCGATCCGGAGTACGCG
Source organism: Myxococcales bacterium (assembly GCA_040348565.1). Classification (GTDB taxonomy): domain Bacteria; phylum Myxococcota_A; class Polyangia; order Polyangiales; family Polyangiaceae; genus PMG-095. Next base: position 13,387 of record JBEQSW010000304.1, read on the forward strand.
AGCCTGCCGCCGATGTCGCACACCATCGGCAACGGTGCGCACGGCAGCTTCGGCTCCAGCCCTGATCTCAGTGACGCGAGTGAGACCGATTTCGAGACCGGCGCGCCGGTTTCGCGCACGCGCCGCTCGGTCTTGCCCGCGCTGAGAGAGCTCACGCCCAAGCAGCGTAAATTGGCCATTTTTTCGGGCATTGCTGCGCTGGGTTTGATCGGTGTGGGCTTGTCGCTGGCGCTCGGGGGGAGCGGCGACGCGGGCGCGCACGCCGCGGGTGACTCGGCCGATGCACCGGTGAGCGAGCCCGCCGCGCCTCCCGTCCCGGTCGTGGCACCTCGCCTCGCCGACGCGCCTGCTGCCCCCGCCCCTACGCCGTCTGCATCCGCCAGCGCGCCGCGTCCCGAGCGCGAGCTGGACGAAGAGCAGAAGAAGAAGGATAAAAAGAGGCGGATGGGTCCGGTCGCTCCTTCGAGCAACACCGGCAGCCCTGACTACGGCATCTGAGGGACCTCGAAGATGAAGCTCGTGGCTATTTGCTTGGGGCTGGTGTGTGCGGCGTTGTTCACGATGCCCGCCTGGGCCGAAGCGAACGAAGCGGACCGGGCGACGGCGCGCGCGCTGGCGCTGGAGGGGCACGACGCCCTGCAGAAGAAAGACTACGCGACCGCCGCCGACCGCTTCGGCCGCGCCGATGCGTTGGTGCACGCTCCCACGCTGGTCGTGGACTGGGCGCGCGCGCTGCAAGGGCTGGGGCGCTTCGTGGCGGCCCACGAAAAGTACGAGCTGGTGCTGCGCGAGGGCGTGCCCGATTCAGCGCCCAAATCGTGGCTGCGCGCGCTGGAAGAAGCCAGAAAAGAGCTGGACGCGCTCAAGCCGCGCTTGGGGTGGGTCACGGTGGTGCTGAAAGACCCGCCCGATGCCAGCGTGCAGATTGACGGCGTGCAGGTGCCGCCCGCGGCCGTGGGCGTGCGACGCGCGGCCGATCCCGGCTTTCCCGAGGTCACGGTCAGCGCCCCCGGCTACGAGTCGTTCAAGCAGACGGTGACGGTCGGCCCAGGCGAAGAGAAGTCGCTCGAGGTCAGCCTGAGGAAATTGCCCGAGGTGGCGGCGCCGCCCGCCACCTCCGACCCTGCGTATCGCCCGCGGCAAAAGACCGCGGCGCGGCGCACGGCCGCCTACGTCGCCTTCGGGCTCGGCGGCGCAAGCCTCCTGGCAGGAGGAGTTACGGGCGGCTTGGCGCTGCGCAAGCGGGCCGACTTGAAAGACGAGTGCCTCGGCGAAAGCTGTCCCTCGTCGTCCAAAAAGAAACTGAGCACGTACCACGTATACGGAACGACCTCCGGCATCGCCTTGGGCGTGGGCGTGGCCGGGGTGGGGACGGGTCTGTTGCTGCTGCTCACCGAGCCCAGGGCCGAGGACGCGGAAAGCGCCGGCTTCAGCGTACGTCCGCTGGTCGGCTGGGGCACGCTGGGCGCCGAAGGGAGCTTCCAATGAGCCGCGCTAACGCTTGGCTGTGGCTGGTGGCGCCGTTGTTGTTCGCGGCGGGGTGCCAGCAAGTGTTCGGCGACTTCAAAATCGACGACTCCGCTTTTGGCGGCAGCGGCTCCGCCGGCAAGAGCTCGACCGAGGCTTTGTGCGATCGCGCTACGTTTCGCTGCGATGGCGCGGTGCTGCAGCAGTGCAGCGACGTCGGCGACGCTTGGACCACCGTGGACACCTGCACCAGCGCCGCGTATTGCGACGCCGGCGGCCACTGTCGGGCGGCGCCATGCGAGGCCGGCGCGTTTCAGTGCAACGGTGCGGAGTTGGAGCGCTGCCGAGACGACCGCGAAGGCTGGGATCCTCAGGAGCCATGTGCCAGCGGGGCCCTGTGCAACGCCGACGAGGGCAAATGCGAGCCTCCCGTCTGCGCGCCCGGCGACTTCGACTGTTTGGGAACGGCCCTACTGACGTGTAATGCCGACCGCAACGGCTTCAGCCAGGTGGCGCTGTGCGACTCGGTGGCCCTGTGCGACAAGGTCAATGGCCAATGCATGCCGCCGGTGTGCCAACCCGCCGAGTTTCATTGCGACGGCGCGAGCCTGGGCGTGTGCAACGCCAACCGCAACGGCTACGACACCTTCGACACGTGCGCCACCGCCGCCTACTGCAGCGCCAGCAACAAGAAGTGCAGCGCCGCCCCCTGCACTCCCGACGAATACGACTGCAACGGAGCCGAGCTGCAGAAGTGCATGCCCGACCAGTCCGGCTGGGAGACGCAGATGACCTGCGCGTCCCCGGCGCTCTGCAACAAAGCCGCGAAAGAGTGTGCCGAGGCGGTTTGCCAACCCAACACGTTTCACTGCGACGGCCCGCAGCTCCAAATTTGTAACGGCTCGCAGACAGGCTGGAACGATCAAACCCTGTGCGCGACCGACGCGCTCTGCGACGAAGCGGCCGGCGTTTGCAACCAGCCGGTATGCGCGGTCGGCGTGGATTTCAAGTGTGAAGCCAACGGCGACCTGACCGAATGCAAGGCGGATCGAACCGGTTACCAACTCAAGACCCATTGTGTTTCGGTCGCGTACTGCAACTCGGACGAGGGCGTCTGCAACCCGGCCCCGTGCGCGGTCGGCGACTACCAATGCAGTGATCTATCGCTGCAGACGTGCAAACAAGACCGCACCGGCTGGGATACGGTCGATACCTGCGACACGGCCGCCCTGTGCAACAAGACCACTCACGTCTGCGATGAGGCCGCGTGCGTGGTGGGTGATCACGATTGCGCCAGTGCCAACCTGTTGGTTTGCAACGAAGGTCGCACCGGCTTCATCAAGCAACAGACCTGCAACAGCGCGGCCTTGTGCGACAAGGTCCAGGGCCAGTGCGACATCTGCACGCCCGGCGTTTACACCTGTGACTCCGCCGGTCTGCACCAGTGCGACACGAGCGGTCAGACCAACCCGGTAACCAACACCTGCGAAGGCGTCGCCGCGCCGCGCTGCTACGCCAACGGCAGCGACGGCGGCTGCTACGTCTGCGACCCCGGCCAGTTCCGCTGCTCGGGAAGCGTGCTGCAGCAATGTGCGAGCGATCGACTCAGCTTCGATCCTGCCCTGGACATGGACTGCGGCGACATGACCCTGTGCGACGCCACGCACGGACAATGCCTGCCGCCCTGATCATGCGAGACGTCGCTGGGCGGCCGCCTCAGCCGCCCGATGTTCGAGCCGGCAGAGCCTACTCTTCTTGAGGTGACCAGCGCAGACGGGGTTTCCGCGCCGCCCGCGCCTCGTCGAGCCGGCCCAAGCGGGTAAGGTGCGGCGCGGTCTTGAGCAGCTCGGGATTTTCGCGCGCTTCGGCCAAGATGGCGAGCAAGGAGTCGCAGAAGGCGTCGATGGTCTGCTTGGTCTCGGTCTCGGTCGGCTCGACCATCAAGGCGCCGCGCACGACCAGGGGGAAGTACACCGTCGGCGGGTGAAAACCGTAGTCGATCAGCCGCTTGGCGATGTCGAGCGTCTTCACCGTCGTCTCGGCCTCGATGGCGCGATCGGTGAACACGGCTTCGTGCAGCATGGGCGTCTCGTAGGCGAGCGGCATGTGCTCGCGCAGGCGCGCGGCCACGTAGTTGGCGTTCAGCACGGCCATGTCGCTCACTTCACGCAAACCGTCGGCGCCCAGCTCGCGAATGTACGTGTAGGCGCGCACCATCATGCCGAAGTTGCCGAGGAACGAGCGCACCATGCCGACGCTGTCGGGGCGGTTGCGATCGACGATGTAGGTGTCGCCGCTGCGGCGCACGACCGGCGTCGGCTGAAACGGCTCCAAGATGCTGCGGAACGCCACCGGACCCGAGCCGGGGCCGCCGCCGCCGTGAGGCGTGGTGAAGGTCTTGTGCAGGTTGTACTGCATCACGTCGACGCCCACGTCACCCGGGCGCGCGCGACCCAACACCGCGTTCATGTTGGCGCCGTCGCCGTAAACCAGGCCGCCCCGCTCGTGGATGAGCTGGCACAGCTTGGGCATGGCGCTCTCGTACAAACCGAGCGTGTTCGGGTTGGTCATCATCAGACCCGCCACTTCGCCGCCCGCCGCTTCGATGGCCGCGACCAGCGTCTCGGGCTCGACCACGCCACGCGAGCCAGACGCGAACGGCACCGCTTCGAAGCCGTTGAGCGCGCAGCTGGCCGGGTTGGTGCCGTGAGCGCTGTCCGGAATGAACACCTTACGCGGCGAGCGGCCCTGCTTTTTGAAGTAGGCGCGCATCATCATCAAGCCGGTCAGCTCGCCCTGAGCGCCGGCGGCCGGTTGCAAGTTGACGCCGTCCAAGCCGACGATCTCGGCCAAGATGGCCGACAGCCGCACCATCAGCTCGAGCGCGCCCTGCGCCAGGTGATCGGGCGTCAGCGGGTGCAGGTTGGCGAAGCCGTCCAGGCGCGCCGCCCACTCGTTCACCTTCGGGTTGTGCTTCATCGTGCACGAGCCGAGCGGGTAAAACTGCGTGTCGATGCTGAAGTTCCACTGGCTCAAGCGCACGAAGTGACGAATCGCTTCCGGCTCGCTCACCTCCGGCAAGCCCGCGGGTACTTTGCGCGCCAGCGCTCCGAGCTCTTGGCTCAGATCCACCTCGGGCACGTCGAGCTTGGCGACGGACCCGCCGTGACGACCCGGCGTGCCGCGCTCGAAGATCGGCGGCTCTTTGAATTGGAGACCCTTGGCGGCTTCAGAAACGAGCTTCGCGGTCATGAACCCGCGATGCATGGCACGACCTGGTCAGCGCGAAAAGTCCATCGATGCGTCACGGACGCGCACGGCGTCGAAAAAGCTCAGGGAGGCGACGGATCGCCGTCGGTCTTCGAGCCGTCGCCCGAATCTTTCGGCTTTTCTTCGTCGTCCCAGCCGCCCACGTTGGTGCGACCTTCGACCTCGTCCGGCTTCACCGACTCCGGCTTCGGCTCCATGCGAATCTGCTTGACCGCTTCCCACGGATTTCCGGCGTCGCTGTCACCCAGACCCCACTCGCCGACGATCTTGTGCGGCTCGCCGGGCTTCGGGATCGTGTACTTGAAGTAACCGTGACCCTTCTTGGTCGCGTCGGCACCGATGGCGCCAATCTTGCGCTCGGTCCACTCGTACTTCAGCAAATCACCGTCGCAGGTGCCCGACATCTCGCCCCAGGCGTCGCCGGCGGCGGTGCGCCAGGCGCCGTTCGCCGACTTGTTGTCGGACACGAGGTGGAGGTAGCCGAACTGCGTGCTGAAGTAGACGCCGTTCCACTCGCCACCTTCGGGCAACGAGCCCGGTTTGACGCTGGCGTGCTTCACCTCACCTGCGCCCGGACCGCACGCGCTCAGCACGGTTGCGAGCGAAACGACGAGCGACAACGACAACGAGCTCAGTACCTGACGGCGACCCAACATGGCGGCGGACTTTATCACGGCCTTCTACCCAAATTGGAAGGGCTACTGCAGCCGGCCGCCCAAGCTGCTGCCGATTTCGGCCGCGGACTCGGCGCTGCTCGGAAAAGGCACGGTGGTTTCGGCGCTGCGGGGGCGTGAGCCGTCCGGCTCGGCCAGGAAGGCGCGCAGAAAGAGCGCGTCGCCCCGGCGCACGGCGTAGGCCGCGACCGGCGTGGTGCAGTTGCCGTTGATGGCCAGCATCACGCCGCGCTCGGCCGACACGAGAATTTTCGTGTCGGAGTGGGAGAGCGGAGCCAAAAGGTCGCTGACGGCGCGGTCGTCCGCGCGTTGCTCGATGCCGAGCGCGCCCTGGCCCACCGCCGGCAGCATCACCTCGGGGGGAATGTTTTCGGTCGCCCGCGCTGCGAGGCCCAGGCGGTTCAGGCCGGCGCGGGCCAACACCACGGCGTCGACCTCGCCCGTCTCGCACTTGCGAAGACGCGTATCGACGTTGCCGCGGATGGCCACGACGTCCAGATCGCTGCGATACGCCAGCAGCTGCACCCGGCGACGCAGCGAGCCGGTGCCGACGCGGCTGCCGGGCGGCAGCTGAGCGAGAGGCAAACCGCTGCGCGCGACGAGCACGTCGCGGGGGTCTTCGCGTTCGGGAATGCAGTCGATGCGGAGCGACGGCAACAACGCGGGCGGCACGTCTTTCAGGGAATGAATCGCGATATCGGCGCGGCCGTCGAGCAACGCTTCTTCGATCTCTTTGACGAACAGGCCTTTGCCGCCAATCTCGGCCAGCGGCCGATCTTGCACGACGTCACCGGTGGTGGTGACCAACAGCTCTTCGAAGCTCACGCTCGGGTGAAGCGCCGCGAGCCGAGCGATGAAGGCCCGAGACTGCGCGAGCGCGAGCGCGCTCTTGCGGGTGGCCACGACGACGCGCGCCTTGCTCAAGGCGCCTCCGAATGCGCACGGCGCTTGCTGGGCAAGGCTTCGCTCGGGGTCAGGGCGTCGCTTGGGCTGTTTTCGGGCGCGCTCGGGAGCGGCTCGTCGTCGGCTGACATTTCGGCATCATCGGCCAGGGCCGCGCTCGACGAAAGGTCGAAAAGCTCGCCCAGCGCCGCCGCCAGCTGCTCGAGCGAGAGCGCCTCGGGAGCGCGCGCGGTCGCGGCCTGGCGCAGCCGCAGCGTGGGCCCGTGCAGCACGCGATTGACCGAAGCTTCCACCATTTTGGCGAGCGCGACGCGGTCGTCTTCGCCCAAATGCTTGAGCCGGCCCTTGAGACTGCGGCTGAGCTCGAGCTCGAGCGCCGCCCGCATCCTGGCGCGCACGGCCACGATGGTAGGCGTCGCTTGCTCGGCGTCGGCCCAGCGCTCGTAGCCGAGCGCCTCGCTGACCACGATGGCCTCGGCGCGCTCGGCTTCGCGCGAGCGAGCCGAGAGCGATTCTTTGACCTGCGCCGTCAGGTCGTCGACGTTGTACAGGTACACGCCGTCGAGCTTTTCGACGCGCGGATCGATGTCGCGCGGCACCGCCAAGTCGATCAAGAATTGGCTCTGGCCGCGGCGCTTCTTGCGCGCGGCGTTGACGGTGTCGTAGTCGATGACGTAGCCCTTGGCGCTGGTGCTGGTGATGACGACGTCGGCCTCGGTCAAGGTCGCACCTAGCTCGCTCCAGCCGCGCCCTTCGCCGTCCACGGCGCGCGCCACTTCGTTCACGCGCTCCAGATTGCGCCCGACCACGACCACCTTGGCGCCCGCGCCGCGCAGCTGTTTGGCAGCGGTTTCGGCCATTTCGCCGGAGCCGACCAGCATCACGAACCGGCCGGAAAACTCACCGAAAATCTGGCGCGCGAGATCCACCGCGACGCTGGGCACGCTGACTTGCCCCGAGCCGATGCTGGTCTCGGTGCGCACGCGTTTGGCGACGCGCAGGGCGCGCGGCAGGGTGCGATTCAAGATGGGACCGAGCACGCGCTCTTCGCGCGCCACGTCGAAGGCCTGCTTCAGCTGCCCCAAAATCTGCGGCTCCCCCAGCACCAGCGAGTCGAGCGAGGCGGCGACCCGAAACAGGTGCTTGACCGCCGGGCCACCGGCGTAGCGGTAAAGGTGCTCACGAATCTGCGGAGCACGCTCGCACAACGCGGCCACGCAGGCGTCGGCCACCTGCGACAAATCGGCGTCCACCGACCTGCCCGCCGCCACCAGCTCCACGCGGTTGCAGGTGGACACGATCAGCGCTTCGCCCACTATCGACGAGCCGCACAGCTCGCGCAACAAGCCGGGCACCGCTTCGCTCGGCAAAGCGATGGCTTCGCGTACACCAATGGCTGCGGTGTGATGAGAAAGGCCTACGACGACTATCACGCGGCTCCTCCGCGCACCGCGTACACCAGCAGCACCAGCAGCACGCAGGCCACGCCCGCCAGCGTGCCGTAGGCGGCGCGACGCCCGCGCAAGCCGATGATTTGCCGCAGCAGCAGCACGCTGGCCAGGAGGCCCCAGGTGGCATAGCCCAGCACCGTGCGCAGCACCGCCGCGCTGCCCCCTTCGCCCACGCGCTGGGTGAACACGGCGCCGGTGACCACGCCGAAAGTCAGCAGCGGAAAGCCGAACAACAACAGCCGGTGGGCGGCGCGATCCAGCGCGTCGAGCGGGGGCAACCGGGACGAGGCCGGCGACAGCCCGAGCTTCTTGTGGCGTAGCCGTCGGTCGACCAGCACGTACAGCCCCGAAGAGCCGCCAGCGACCAAGAACACTCCCAACCCAATCAAATTGGCGGCAATGTGCATGGCCAAGAGCCCACGCGGAACATCGGCTTCGGCGCGGGGAGTGGAAACGAACTGGGCTCCGATCAAGAACGTGAGCGCCAGAGGTGCCACGAGCGCCCCCACCGCATGCAGCCGAAAGCGGTGGCGCAACAGCAAGTAGGCAACGACGGCGCCCAGCGCGCTCAAGCTCAAGCCGAAATGCAGCGACTCGACCGGGCACACCCGGCTGAGGAGGCTGGCAGCCACCACGTGCACGGCATGAATCAGCGCGCCGACGAGCAAGAGCCGCGGGCCGAAGACGCCCGGCGCTTTGTCCGGCTCACGCCGCCACAGCTCCAGAAAAAATACCGTGGACGCCGCGGAGTAAGCGACGACGCCCAGATAAAACGCGATGGGGGCAAGCTCCGGCATTTACAGGTTCCGCGCCAAGAACGAGGCCAACAGCTCTTCGTCGCTGCCGGGAGCAGGGGCCGGGGGTCGTGACACGCGCAGCTCGGCGCGCTCGGCGCGATGCGCCTCCAGCGTGCCGACGGGTGAGCCGAGCCAGCCGGCGACGACGCGGTAGGCGTTCTCACCCAGCACCATCGAGTCGCCCAAGAGCTCGGCGCCCAGCTCAGTCAGAAACAACATGGTCTTCACCTTGCCGACCAGCTCGTCCGGATCGGAATGCCCGGCTTCTTCCGACATCACGCGCACGGCTTCCACCAAGCGGTAGCGGCGGCGCTCGTTCGGTATGGTCAGCTCGGACCCGGCGATCTCGACACGTCCCTCGGAAAGCCAGCGATCGAGCGCCTCCTGCGGGAAGAAGACGCGGTTTTTGCCCATGCGCCCGCTACTTTAGCCCCTTTGCCCGCGCCGCGCGAACGCGAGCAAACAGACGGCGGGGAGACGGTTGGGCGGGGTCTCGGCGCGCAGGGCTTTTACGAGGTGAGCGAGCGCAAAGCGCGAGCTGGATCGCCCTCCCCGACCTTGGCGAGAGCAGATCACGATCGGCAACCGAGAACCGTGGCGAGAAAGAACTCGGCGAGGCCGAGCGCCGATCTCGCCTCCTGTTGACCCGATCGCAAGACAGCACGGGCGCAGCACGGAGGTGAACTAGACCATTGGCGGAACGGAGTCGCGCCGGGGGGTCGTGAGCTTGACCAAAAGGGCGCGCACCGATTCGACGACGCCAATCAGGATGTACACGCTGAGCAGCCAGATCAGCACGAATTGGGGCTTGAAGCGCGACCAGACGAAGGCGCTGGACGTGATGGTGAAGAGCACGAATAGGACGGTGCCGGTGTTGAGCTTCAGCTCCTTGAACGAGCGGAAGCGCACCGTGGACACCATGAAGAACGACAGCAAGATGGTGACGGCAAACAGCAGCACCGTGTACGGCTCACTACCGAGCACGCCGCCCGCCCCGTGATTGGCGATGATCAACGCCACCAAAATGCCGGTAGCGGGCGGGGTGGGCAGGCCGATGATGTATTTGCCCGGCTTGGTGGGGGTCCCGCTGGAGCTGGAGCTGAGCACGTTGAAGCGCGCCAGCCGAATGGCCGCGCAGCCCACGAACATGAAGGCCGTGAAAATGCCCGGCAGAGGCGCCCGATACAGCACCCACTTGTAGACGAGCAGCGACGGGGCCACGCCGAACGAGATGATGTCGGCCAGCGAGTCGAGCTGCAGCCCGAACGCACTCTGCGTGCGCGTCATGCGCGCGACGCGGCCATCCATCAAGTCGAAGAACATGGCGAAAATGAGGAGCAACGCTGCGCGGTAGACGTCGTCGGCCGTCGGCATGTCCTTGGACACCAGCCGAATGGCGTTGAAGCCGCAGAAAACGCCGCAAAGCGTGATCAGGTTCGGCAGCACGAACAGCGTCTTGTGCAGGTCGAGACGCGGCCTCGGGCGGAGGTGCTTTTGGCGATGACGGCGGAGCCCCACGGTTCGGGAAGGCTACGCACAACACGGTCACTCGTCCAGTTTCCGAGCGCCGCCGTCTTGGCTTTTGTGAGCCGGCGTAGACAGCTGTAAGTATCCGATTTCAATCAAGATTTTGTCACGACGCCTCACAAGCGGCACGCTTATGACCCGCCACGGCTCGTCTGAAGTTTGGCCGAAGGCCGAGCCGGAATCTACGATCCGGTGGCGATGAAGCTCGAAGCAAAAGCGTGGGTGCTCGGCTGGTGCTTGGCCGCGGCGAGCCTGACCGGCTGCAGCAGCGGCCTCGAAGGCGTCGACAAGCGCCTCGGCGCCATGCAGGAAGAAATCACGAAGATGCAGAGCCAGAACGACCACCTGGTCGAGCGCATCGACGCGATGGAGGTTCGTCAGGCCAAAGCGGAGAGCGCGGCCAAGCCCGCCACCGCCACCGCCAGCTCCGGCACCTCGGAGCGACCCAGCCTGAAGGTCGTGAAGGTGGTCCCCGAAGACACCTCCGGCATGCCCTCGCCCCAGGTCGGCACGCCGGCCCCTGGCGAAGCCGCCGATGATCCCTCGCCGCGGCCAGTCATCAAGCTGCGCGGCAGCAGCGGTAAGCCTGAAAAGGGCGAAGGCAAAGGCGAAGGCTAATGCTCCGCCGTCTCTCTCTAGGCGCCTCCATCCTGGCGTGCTTGGCGCTGACCAGCCACGCATTCGCGCAGGCGGGCCCGAGCCCGAGCCCGGCCGCGACCCCCGCCCCCAATAGCAATCCGGGCGAAGGCGGGAACAACACGCCTAGCACCGGCACCGGCAACACCGTCATCATCCAACCCGTGCCTACCGGCGGCACGACTTACGGACCAGCCTTTGGTCCGTCGATGAACGACCTGAACAAGGGGCTTCCATCCAGCTCGCGCTCGCGCACCGGCAACGAAACCGACGGCTTCGACCTCGGTGGCAGCAGCGGTGGGTCGAGTGTGGTGTACGGCGGCAAAGGCGCGGTGGGCATCGTGGGGCGGCAACGCCCGCTCGAAGTGCCGGCCATCCACGTCGTGCGCAAGGGCGACACGTTGTGGGACCTGTGTGACTCCTATTATTCGAACCCCTGGGGCTGGCCCAAGGTGTGGAGCTACAACCCGCAGATCGTCAACCCGCACTGGATTTACCCCGGCGATCAGATCCGGATGCGCGACGCCAACGATCCGCTGGCGCAACGGCACGAGCAGCTGGCAGGAGCGTCGGCGGCCGGGTCGCCGCTGTTCAAGCACGGGCAGGGCGGCTTGCCACCCAGCACCGTCTTTTTGCGCGACCACGGCTTCTTGGGCGACCCCAAGCGCGACGTTTGGGGAGAGCTGGTGGGCGCGGCCGAAGACCAGATGCTGCTGTCCAACGGCAACCACGTCTACTTGCAGATGCGGCCGGGGGTGGAGCTGAAGCCGGGGCAGACCCTGACCATCTTCACGCCCATCCGCAAGCCGGACGAGGTGCCCGGCGCGCGCAACCCACCGGGAGAAATCGTCAGCGTCAAGGGCACGATCAAGATCGATCAATTCAACCCGAAGACGCGGGTCGCGCGCGGCGAGGTGGTCGAGTCGCTCGACGTCATCGAACGCGGTTTCCACGTCGGCCCGGTGGGGCGGCAGTTCGACGTCGTACCGCCGAAACCAGCCACCAAGACCATCCAGGCGCGAGTCTTGAGCAGCCTGTATCCGCACAAAGTGCTGGGGCAGTACCAGCTGGCGTTCATGGACCACGGCAGCGAAGACGGCCTCGAGCCGGGCACGCGCCTGTTCGTTTTGCGCCAGGGTGACACCTGGAAAAATACGCTGAACGTCGGCAACACGATGCTCAAGTACCGGATGAAGATCGAGTCGGCGAAATCCGCCGACGTCGAGCGCACGCCGACCGCCGAAGACGACAAGCAGTTTCCGAGCGAGGTCGTGGCCGAGCTGCGCATCATCCGCGCCGAGAAATACAGCTCGCTCGCCATCGTGATCGAGTCACGGCGCGAGCTGGAGCCGGGCGACGTCGCGGTCGCGCTGCAGGGCAAGTAGCGGGCTGCCCCCGAGCAGCCGGCTAAGGATTCCACACATCTTGGGCTGCCAACTCGCAGCCTGAATCGCAGAAGCTTCTGTAGCGGCTCCAGGCCACCCTGAGCGATCGAGATTTTTTCACAGGGAGGACGGGAGGTCGAGACGGAGGCGAGAATTTTGGGGCTCGCGCTGCCGCCAGCAGGTCTGCAGCAACGTCGCGGGCTCAACGCCTCCGGCTTTCTCTCGAGGGAAATATTTTTGGTTTTGGTCCTCCAAAAACAAAAATGCGCTCTCGCCTTCCCCGCACGCCTCCCGTCCTCCCGTCCTCCCTGTGAAATCCCGGAGGCTCTCGACACCACCCGCCAGGAAGGCAGCAGCCCGAGGCGCTCGCTCGCTCGGCTTGGCCTGGTGACGCTACGGGAGTTTCTGCAAGGAAAGCTGCGGCGCGGCAGCCCCAGGCACGACGATTCCTTGGGCCGATGAGCGATGCGACGGGGCCAGTCAGGTGGCCACTGGACGGCGGCAACCACCGTGATACGGGTGTGCGGTCTTGGCACTCCTGGAAGTTTCTGGTGTGACGTTTGGTTATACGGGCGAGCCCTTGTTCAGCGACGTGGCGCTGAAGCTCGAAGCGGGTGAGCGCGCCGGTTTGGTGGCGCCGAACGGCGCCGGCAAGAGCACGCTGTTGCGGGTGCTGGCGGGCGATCTCGAGGCCGATCGTGGCTTCGTGGTGCCCAAGAAGGGCGCGACGGTCGGTTACTTCCGGCAGAGCCACGAGGTCAAGGCTCAGGGCAGCGTGATGGACGTGCTGCTGTCCGGCTTCGGGGAGCTGGTGGCGCTACGTCACGCTTTGGCCGAGGCTCAGGTCGCGGCGGCCGACGGCTCCGAAGCGGCGCTGACGCGCTTGAGCGATCTGGACGACCAGTATCACCGCTCCGGCGCCGACGCGATCGAGCGGCGCGTGGAGGTCATCGCCGAAAAGCTCGGCTTCAAGCTGCCTGATTTGGACCGCGACGTGACCACGCTTTCGGGCGGCGAGCGCGGGCGTTTGTCGTTGGGCATCGTGCTGGCTTCGGAGCCCGACATCCTGCTGCTGGACGAGCCGACCAATCACCTCGATCTGGAGACGATTCGTTGGCTGGAGCAGCACCTGTGCGCTTGGCGCGGCGCGGTGCTGGTCGTGTCGCACGATCGCGCGTTTTTGGACGCCGTGTGCGGCATAACCATGGAGCTTGGGCGAACGACGTTTCGCGTCTATCCCCTGCCCTACTCGCGCTACCACGAAGAGCGCGCCGAGGATTTGGAGCGCGAGCAGCGCCAGGCCGAAGAGCAGGCTTCGTTCGTCGAAAAAACCGAAGACTTCATCCGCCGCAACATGGCCGGACAGAAGACGAAGCAGGCGCAGTCGCGCCAAAAGATGCTGGACAAGCTGGAGCGCGTGGCGCGGCCCGAGGACGTGTGGGCGCGCGCCGAGCGGGTGCGTTTCCGCTTTGCGGAAGCGCCGCGCAGCGGTGACATCGTGCTCGAAGCCAAGGGCCTGGGCGCCGAGCGTGGTGGCAAACGCTTGTTCGAAGGGGTCGATTTGCTCGTGCGGCGCGGCGATCGCATCGGCATCGTCGGCCCCAACGGCACCGGCAAGACGACGCTGATGAAGCTGTTGGCCGAGCGCGGCGCTCCCGAGGACGTCGGCAGCGTGCGGCGCGGCACCAACCTGCGCGAGGGCTATTTCGATCAGCAGCTGGGCTCGTTGGACAAGACCCGCACCGGAGTCGAAGAAATCCGCAGCGTGCGCGGCGACTTGAACGTGGACGGCGCGCGCCAGTATTTGGCGCGCTTCCGCTTTTACGGCGACGACCCGCTGCGCAAGGTCGGCAGCCTTTCGGGCGGTGAGAGCACGCGCCTGGCGCTGGCCAAGCTGCTGCTCGAGCCGCGCAACTTGTTGTTCTTGGACGAGCCGACCAACCACCTCGACATTCCCGCCGCCGAGATCTTGGAAGAGGCCCTGGTCGGCTTCGAAGGCACCGTGATTCTGGTGTCGCACGACCGGCGCTTCTTGGAGACCGTCACTACCCGCACCTTGAGCTTTCGGCCCGAGGGGATCGACACCTACGAAGGCGGGTTCAAGGACTACGTGGATGCGCTGGAGCGGAGACGCAAGGCCGACGCCGACGCCAAAGAGCGCAGCGGGCGCGCCTCGGCTCCGCCCAAGGCCGCTCGCGCCGCCGCGCCGGCCAGCGCGCCCAAGCCCGCCGCGCCACCCAAAGACGACCGCGACAGCCGAAAAGCTGCCCTGCGCGACGTGGAGAAGAAGAAAAAGCGCGTGGCCGAGCTGGAAAAGCAAATCAGCGACCTGGAAGCCACGCTGGAAAGCTTCCGCACCGAGCTCAAGAGCGTGGACAGCGGCAATTGGCAACGCTTGCACGATTTGGCCCACAAAGATCGCGAGTACAGTGAGCTGTTGGAGCGCGCCATGAAAGAGTGGGTGACGTTGTCGGACGATCTAGCCAAGCTTTCCAGTCCCGAAACGGGAGCGCGCCAATGAAGCGCGGCGCTTACTGCTTGCTGCTCGCGGGGTTGGCGCTCAGTGCGGCCGCCTGCAAGAAGCCCACGACCGACCAATCGAACGACACCAGCACCACGCCCAAGGCCAGCGAGCTGCCGCCGCTGGAGGTGAAGGCCGACACGCCGAACCTGCTTCTGACCTGGATCGACGACAAGGGCGATTTTCACGTGGTCCAAAAGCCAGCCGACGTGCCCACCGAAGGACGCGGCAAGGTGCGCGTCGTGGTGACCAACCGCGAAGAGGGCACCGGCGCGCTCGTGTACGTCACCAACCTGGACGAAACCACGGCCAACGGCGCCTACCGGCTCAAGACCATGCCGCGCGCCGAGTGGGAAGAGCTCGGCGCCAGCAAGCGCGCCGCACGCCTGGAGGCGTTGGCGCCCAGTGCGCTTCCCAGCAGCGGCCCCATCCCGGTCGGTGCGGGGCCGGACGGCAAGGCGCCGAGCGGCAACTCCGCCGCCAAAGCACCCGCCAGCGGCGTGGTCGCCATCATCTACGGCGCCGACTGGTGCAAGCCGTGTCAC
>JBEQSW010000327.1:0-7267 GCA_040348565.1 Myxococcales bacterium
GCGACCTCATCGGCCAGGCTCTTCGTGTCGATTGGATCAGCCACCCGATCTTTCGATCACACCCGATGGCTGATGAAAACCCCCATCGTAGAAACCCGATGATGCCGTTATTTTGACACTGCATCTTTCGGTCCTGGGCGCGTTGAATCATGAGCGCATGCGAAGTCATCCACCGACCGGTCTCTCGCGCCGGCGCAACCACGCGTATCTTAAGACGAATCACAGGAGCCGTAGAAGCCACCTGGGAATGACTTCGCATGCGAAGTCATTTTGGAAATGAGAAAGGAGGGTCGACGACTTCGAGCGCCGAGCGCCGAGCGCCGAGCGCCGAGCGCGCGACACATCGCGTCCCGTCTAGCGCGCGCTCGGTATTCGAGAGCGCAACAGGAGGCACAGGACGGAGAGCATAGGATGGGCTCGCTCCGCCGCCGCCCCCGCCAGGACCATGGCGCGTGCAGCTTCTACTCTTCGAGAAGAATAGTTTTGGTTTTGGTCCTCCAAAAACAAAACTGCGCCCTTCCTCTCGCCTTCCGATCTTCCTGTGAAAAATCTCGAGCCGCACGGCGTGGCCACCGCGACGCTACGAAAGCTTCTGCAAGTGAAGCCGCAGCGTGGCAGCCCCGAGCGGAGCTAGCGCCGTTCCCACTCACGGTATTCGGGCAGGACCGATTTCAGGCGCAGCTTGCGTTCGTGCTCGGGCGGTAGAGCGAGCGGGGGCGGTTGGATGGCGAGCAGCTTTTGCTCGTCGACGGCGTCGACCAGCTCGGGCGGCAAGTTTTCTTGCGCGTATTTGCGGTAGATGCCGGAGGTGATGAACAGATCGAACACGTCGGGGTCGAGGTGGTGCTGCTCTTTCATCTTGCCCATGATGAACATCACCTCGCTCAGCTTTTTGGGCTGTTTGTAGGGGCGATCCATGGCCGTGAGCGCCTCGAACACGTCGGCCACGGCCATGATGCGCGCTGGCACCGACATGTCACCGGCGTAGATGCCGCGCGGGTAACCGGTGCCGTCCATCTTTTCGTGGTGACCGGTGGCGTACTCGGGCACGCGCCGCAGCTGGGGCGGGAACGGCAGCGCGTTCAAGATGTTCACGGTGTGAACCATGTGCGCGTTGATGATCAGCCGCTCTTTTTCGGTCAAGGTGCCGCGCGAGATGGAGAGGTTCTGCACTTCCTCGGCCGTGAGCAGCGGCACGCGCTGGCCGCCCATCTCCAGCGTGCGCTCCGCGATGCGCTTGATGCGCTCTTGCCCTTCGCGCGGCAAGAACTCGCCGCCGAAGTTGGTCTTCTCCAAGAACGCCAGGTCGTCCTTCAGGCTCGAAAGCTCGCGTTCCAGCTCACTCGCGACCACGGCCGGGTCTTCGCCGGCTTTCTCGCGCTCGTACGCCGCCAGGCGCGCGTCGCGCTGCAGGACCTCGAAGCGCGCCTTCACGGTGTCGATGCGGTCGTTGATGGTCTCGAGCTTCTTCGATTTGTCCATCACGTGCACCGGCGTGACGACCTTGCCGCAGTCGTGTAACCAGGCCGCGATGCGGAGCTCGTACCACTCCGAGTCGCTCAGCCCGAACTCGGCAAAAGGGCCGGTTTTGGCGTCGCAAGCCGCGCGGGTGAGCATTTCGGTGAGCACCGGCACGCGCTCGCAATGCCCACCGGTGTAGTTGCTTTTGGCGTCGATGGCCGACGCGATCATCTTGATGAAGCTTTCGAGCAGATCGCGCTGAGCGTCGCGCAATAGCTTGTTCTGCAAGCTGACGCCGGCTTGCGACGCCAACACCTCGACCGTCTGCTGGTCGAACTCGTTGAACGGCACGACTTCGTTCGTCTTCGGGTCGCGCGAGTTGATGAGCTGCAGCACCCCCGCCACCCGACCCGCCGCGTCCATCATCGGAATCGTCAAGAACGAGACCGAACGGTATCCGTTGTGCGCATCGAACGTCTTCGTGCCGCTGAAGTCGAAGCGCGTCGTGTCGTAGGCGTTGGGGATGTTGATCGATTGCTTGCGGAGCGCGGCGTAGCTGGCGATGTGCCGGTGGTTCGGCGCGCCGGTCCCCGGATCGCGCAGCGGGATGGGCGGCAACGTCGGAGCGCGGCCGGTGGTGCCGCCGATCGCGATGCCCAGCGAATCAGTGCGCATGATCGCGAAATGGAGGCTGTCTTCGTCCTGGCGCAGGTACAGGGTGCCGCCGTCAGCGCGCGTCAGCTCCTTGGCCTCGAGCAGGATCGTCTCCAGGAGTCGGTTGGTATCCGTCTCGGCCGAGAGCGCGACCCCGACCCTGAGGAGCAGCTCCAGCCTGCGGAGCTTGTCGTCCGAAGCAGACATAAACTTGGCTATGCTCCTACCGCTTCGATCATAAGTCGAGCGGTGCTAAGCCTGCCCGCGATGTTTCCGTCTGCGCCGCTCGCCATCCCAACACTGCCTGCCCCCATCGACCGGGTTTGGCGCATTCCGGGCTCCAAGAGCATCACCAACCGCGCGCTGGTGTTGGCGGCCCTGGCCGAGGGCACGACGCGGCTCGAAGGCGTTTTGGAAAGCGATGACACCCGGCACATGCAGCAGGCGCTGCTCGATCTGGGCATCACGGTGAGGAAGCTCTCGGCAACCACGCTGGAAATCGAGGGCGGGCGCCAGCGGCTGCGAGCCCCGAACAAACCCCTATTCATCGGCAACAGCGGCACGACCGTGCGCTTTCTAACCGCGCTTTGCTGCTTGGTGGACGGCCCCGTCACCCTCATCGGCGACGAAGCCATGGCCAAGCGCCCGATTCAGGACTTGGTCGACGGCCTGCGCCAGTTGGGGGTGAAGATCGATTGCGCGAGCGGCTGCCCTCCGCTGACAGTGTACGGCGGCAGGTTGCCAGGCGGTCGGCTCACGATGCGCGGCGACCGCTCGAGTCAGTACTTTTCGGCGCTGCTGCTGGCCGGAGCGCTCTCCGAGGGCGAAACGGAGCTCAGCATCGAGGGCGAGCTGGTCAGCCGCCCCTACGTCGAAATCACCCGACGCATGGTCGAAGACTTCGGGGGCAAGATCGAGGTCACGGCCAACGGGTTTTGGTGGCAAGGCGGCGGTCGCTACCGCGCGCGGGACTACGACATCGAGCCCGACGCCTCGAGCGCCAGCTACGCGTTCGCTTTCGCGGCCGCCACCGGCAGCCGGATCCAGGTGCCGGGTCTGGCCCCCGGAGCGCTGCAGGGCGACTACGGCTTCGTCGACCTCTTGGAGCGGATGGGCGTGCGGGTCGAGCGCGCCCCGGGCATGACCACGGTGCAGGGCGGCGCCCCGCTCGCCGCCATCGATGCCGATATGTTTCACATCTCGGACACGGTGATGACCCTGGCCGCCATTGCGCCGCTGGTTCGGGGCACGACCTCGATCCGCAACGTCGCCAACATCCGCATCAAGGAGACCGACCGGCTCGCCGCCACCGTGGCCGAGCTCCGTCGCCTCGGCCAAGAGGTGAGCGAAGGGCCGGACTTTTTGCGCATCGAGCCCCGGCCCATCACCCCTGCCCTCGTGCACAGCTACAAAGACCACCGCATGGCCATGAGCTTTGCCGTCCTGGGAGCCGCTCGGCCGGGCGTCTCCATCGAAGATCCCTCGTGCGTGGCCAAGACCTACCCCGAGTTTTGGCGTGATTTGGCCGCCTGCTATCCGTCGGCGCCCTGGTAACCAAAAAATGACGGGGGCGGCCGTGACGACCCTGAGGAAGTCGGGTAAGAGGCCGGATTCTCGAGCGTTGCTCGCTTACTGAAAATGCCCGGCATCCGCATCCTCGGCACCGGCCACCACGTTCCGGGCCGGCCCTACACCAATAACGACCTCGCGCGGGTTCTCGACACCAACGACGAGTGGATCCGGCAACGCACCGGTATCGCGCAGCGCTACTTTTGCCCGGCCGACCAAGGTGTGTCCGATCTGGCTTTGCCCGCCGCCCAGCGCGCGCTCGAGGCCGCCGGCAAGAAGCCGGAGGACATCGACTACATCCTGTTCAGCACCATGACCCCGGACCACCTGTTCCCGGGGTCTGGGTCGCTGCTGGGGGCCAAGCTGGGTTGCCACGGCGTGCCGGCGCTCGACCTGCGCACCCAATGCGCGGCCATGTTGTTCTCGTTTCAGACCGCCGACGCGCTGCTGCGCGCCGACGCGGCTCGCACGATTTTGATCGTCGGGGCCGAGGCGCACGCGGGCCTGATGCCGTGGAGCGACTGGGACATCCTAGAGGGCACGACCGATCGCAAGCCGACGGCCGAAGCCTGGGAGCGCGCGACCAAGCACCGCGGTTGGGCCATCATCTTTGGCGACGGCGCCGGCGCGGTGGTGGTCGAAAAAGCGACCGACGGCGCGGGCATCCTGGCGACCGATTTACATTCCGACGGCCGCTACGCGCAGCAGCTGTGCATTCCGGCCGGCTTTCGTGGGCGGCCCTGGACGGGCGGCGCAGAGCCGAGCGCCGATTCGTGGCTAATCCAGATGGAGGGCCGCGAGGTGTTCAAGTTCGCGGTCACGCGGCTACCGCGCTCGGTCAAGGCGGTGTGCGACAAAGCCAAGGTGGCGGTCACCGACATCGACTGGTTCATCGCCCACCAAGCCAATCAGCGCATCAACGAAGCCGTGGCCGACAAGCTAAAGCTGCCGGTCGATAAATTCCCGAGCAACATCGATCGCTTCGGCAACACCTCAGCCGCCACCATCCCGATCTTGATGGATGAGATGCGCCGCGACGGGCGGCTGCGCGAAGGCCAATTGGTGTGCTTGATGGCACTCGGCGCTGGCTTCCACTGGGGCAGCGTTCTGGTCCGCGTCTGAAGGGTTGGGGGGCGGGTTCGGGTTCGGGTTAAGGCTAAGGTTCGGGCTCGGGTTAAGGCTAAAGCTAGGGCTAAGGTTAGGGCTAGGGCTAGGGCGGGAGCGGGTGTGGTGGATCCAACCTGAACCCGCTCCGCGAGGCGTCAGTCGATCTTTAGCTTTTTGTATTTGATGCGCGTGGGGCGATCGGCGTCGGTGCCGAGGCGACGTTTGCGATCTTCTTCGTAGGCTTGGTAGTTGCCTTCGAACCACACGGTCTTGCTGTCGCCTTCGAAGGCCAAAATGTGCGTGGCGATGCGATCCAAAAACCAGCGATCGTGGCTGATCACGACCGCGCAACCCGGAAAGCCCAGCAAGGCTTCTTCGAGCGCGCGCAGGGTGTCGACGTCCAAGTCGTTGGTCGGCTCGTCGAGCAGCAACAGATTGCCACCTTCTTTGAGCAGCTTGGCCAAGTGCACGCGGTTGCGCTCACCGCCCGACAGCGTGCCCACCTTCTTCTGCTGGTCGCTGCCTTTGAAGCCGAACCAGCCGCAGTAGGCGCGCGACGACACCTCGCGCTTGCCGAGCAGAATCTTCTCTTCGCCGCCGGTGACGACTTCCCACACGTTTTTGTCGCCGGATAGCGCGCTGCGCGACTGGTCCACGTAGGCAATTTTCACGGTGTCGCCGACCTTGAGCTGGCCGCCGTCGGGCTTTTCTTCGCCTACCAGCATGCGGAACAAGGTCGTCTTGCCGGCACCGTTCGGCCCGATGATGCCGACGATGCCGCTGCGCGGCAGGCGGAAGCTCAGGTCGTCCACCAGCAGCCGCTCGCCGAAGCCCTTCTTCAAGCCGTTGGCTTCGATCACCAAGTCACCCAGGCGCGGCCCTGGCGGAATGCCGATTTCGGTCGGATCGCTCGGGCCCTTGTTCGACTTGTCGAGCAAGTCTTCGTAGGCGGCCAGGCGCGCTTTGCTCTTGGCTTGGCGGGCGCGGGGCGACGCGCGCACCCACTCCAGCTCTTGCTTGAGCTTGCGCTGGCGCGCGCTCTCTTGCTTTTCCTCTTGCGACAGGCGCGCGGCTTTTTGCTCGAGCCAGCCCGAGTAGTTGCCCTTGAACGGGTAGCCCTTGCCGCGGTCGAGCTCCAAGATCCACTCGGCGACGTCGTCCAAGAAGTAACGATCGTGGGTGACGGCCACGACGGTGCCGGCGTAGTCCTTCAAAAAGTGCTCGAGCCACGCCACCGATTCGGCGTCCAGGTGGTTGGTAGGCTCGTCCAGCAACAGCATGTCCGGGCGCGACAACAGAATGCGTGCCAGCGCCACGCGGCGCCGCTCGCCGCCGGAGAGCTTGGCGATTTCCGCTTCGGGTGGCGGCAAGCGCAAGGCGTCCATCGCCATCTCCACGCGCGAATCGAGGTTCCAAGCGTCGATGGCGTCGATGCGATCTTGCAGCGCGGCCTGCTGCTCGAGCACCTTGGTCATCTCGTCGTCCGACATGGGCTCGCCCAGCTTCATGCTGATGGCTTCGAATTCGGTGACCAAGCCACGGATGTCGGCGACGGCTTCGTCCACGGCTTCTTTCACCGTCTTGAGCGTCCCGAGATCGGGCTCCTGCGCGAAATAGCCAATCTTGGTGCCGGGATAGGGCTTGGCTTCGCCGATGAACTCCTTGTCGACGCCGGCCATGATGCGCAACAGCGAGCTCTTGCCGGAGCCGTTGCTGCCGATCACGCCGATCTTGGCGCCCGGAAAGAAGGCGAGCGTGATGTCCTCGAGCACGCGCTTCTCGGGGGGGTGAACGCGCGTGACGTTCTGCATCGTGAAGATGAACTCGGGCATGTGACCTCACTACCGAGACTCCAGGGCGCCGGCAATTCCGGCAAGGAATCCGGCGCCCAGCCCCTAGCTTTTCCATGCGGCTTCCTGCCTTCGGCCCTCGCCGTTTTCTCGTCCTCGGCCTGGCGGCGGCGGCCGTCCTGGGTTGCTCCGGTTCCGAGCCAGGCTCGCCCGAGCCGACCGGCGGCGGGGCGGGTGGAGGTGTTTCGAATACCGCCGGCATGGCGCCCGGGGGCTCAGCGAGCGGCAGCGCCGGCGCCAACGCGGCAACTGGCGGCGCCAGCGGCACTGGCGGGACCACGGTTGGGGGCTCCTCGGCGGAGGGCGGCTCCACCTCGACGGGCGGCACGGCAGTCGGCGGCGGCTCGAGCGGAAGCGGCGGCAGCAACAGCGCCGGCACTAGCTCGTCGGGTGGAGGCAGCGGAGGCAGCGCGGGCAGTACCGGTTCGGTGCCCATCGATCCGGCGCTCCGCCAAAAATGCACGGGCACCAACCCGATCGTTTGCCACCTCGACGCGCCCGACGGCAATTGGGACGTGACGGTCGACTTGGGCTCGGACACCAGCGCCGGCAATTCTCGAGTCGCGGCCGAGACGCGGCACTACTTCGGCGACGCGCGCGCCACCGCCGCCGGCGCGCACGAGCTT
>JBEQSW010000335.1:0-5924 GCA_040348565.1 Myxococcales bacterium
ACCGACCAGCGAATCGTAGGCCTCCGGCAGCTTGAGCACGAAATCGTGCGCCCGCGCCGCGCGTGCGGCTTCGAGCACCTGCCCGGGCTGGGCGTCGGGCAAGCCGTAGGCGATGTTTTCGCCGATCGTGCCGAAGAACAAAAACGAATCTTGCAGCACGATGCCGATGTGCCGCCGGTACTGCTCGACCGACAGCGTCGTCACGTCGATGCCATCGAGCCGCACGCGACCGTCCGAAGCGTCGTAAAAGCGGCACACCAGGTTGGCCACCGTGCTCTTGCCCGAGCCGGTATGACCGACGATACCCAACATCTGTCCCTGCGGCAGGGTGAAGCTCACGTCGTCGAGCACCAGGCGGCTGCCGTAGCGAAACGAGACGTGCTCGAACGCAAGCTCGCCCTTCACGCTGCCGAGCGGGACCTCCGTCTTCGGCTTCACCACGCTGGGCACGCGATCGAGAATTTCGAACAAGCGCTGCGCGGCCGCCGATGCGCGCTGCGTGAGCGTGAGCATGCGGCTCATGCTTTCGACGCGGCCGTACAGGCCGCCGATGTAAGCGATGAACGCCGTCAAAACGCCGACCGTGATGCGGTGGTGCAGCACCTGATGCGCGCCGACCGCCCACACCACCAACAGCCCCATCTGGTTCAGCAGCGCGACCAGCGGCCAAAAGGACGTCCACAGCCGGTTGGTGCGGTTGTTCACCTCCACGATGCGCTGGTTGGCCTGCTCGAAGCGCTTGATCTCGCGCTGCTCTTGGGAGAACGCCTTGACCACGCGGATGCCGGGGATGGTGTCGGCCAGGATGTTGGTCATCTGCGACCACACCCGGCCCCCGCGCAAGAAGCCGTGAGTGAGCGTGCCGCGCATGCGCACCATGAACCAAGCGATGGGCGGAAACGAGACCAACGCCGCCGTCGCCAACAGCGGATCCAGCGAGAACAGCACCACCGCCGTGCCCACGATCAACAGCACGTCGGTCACGAAGTCGATCAACGTGTCGGACAAGAACGAGCACAGCCGATCGGTCTCGGAGCTGATGCGCGAGATCAGATCGCCGGTGCGCTTGCCGCCGAAATACCCGATCGAAAGCCGCGTCAGATGCGAAAACGCGCGGTTGCGCAGATCGGCGCTGATGACCTCGCTCACCCAGGCGAGCACCGCGCCCCGCGCCCAAGCCAACAGCCAAGCCACGAGCGCCGCCACCCCGAGCCCGCCCAAATACAAAACCAGCGTGCGTTGGGCGGCTTCGGCGCCAGGAGCCGCTTGCGCTTGCCAAGGCACGAGCACCTTGTCGACCAGCGGCATGGTCAAGTAGTTCGGAATCAGGCTGACACCGGTGGTGGCCAGCGTGAGACCGAAGCCCAGCAGCACCATGCCCAAGCGCGGTCGCGCGAAGTCGAACAACCGCAACAGCGGGCTGTGCGCGCCAGCTACGACCGGCGTGTCGTCGCTGGCCTCCTCCGACTCGTCGGCGAGCGGCGCGTCGGCTGGGCGCCCCAAGGCCTCCGCCAGCTCGGCGGCGCTGCGCGCGCAGGCCAACGTGTAGCGGAAGCGCACGGCCACGCCCGCGCGGCGCAGGAACAACTCGCACACGCCCGCGTGCTCCCGGCGCTCCACCTCGATCGGAGCGTCACGGCGCAGCTCGGCGGGCGCGCCCCGGTCGTCCACGAACCAAACTCGCTCGGAGGTCACGACGACGAGGCGGTCCGAAAAGCGCAGCTCGGCGTCCAAGTCGGGCCGAAAAACGCACAAGATTTTTTCAGCGGGCGCGAGCTCGAAACCGGCGAGGTCGCTATTTTCTGCGCTCTTGGCGGAGTTTTTCATGGCACCGGCCGGCGTTCCTGACGGACGCCCGCGGAATTCGCGGCGAAACGTGACCCACGGGTGGGGCCTCCGTCAACGCCCGGGAACTGGCGCGCCGAGGTTTCTGCGAATAAAGGGAGGCAGGCCTTCATTTTCGGCCCGCGCCTCCCATGCAGATTCGCAAAATCTTCGACCTCAATGGTCCGAACATCTGGTCGAACAAGCCGGCCATCGAGGCGTGGGTCGACCTGGGGCATTTCGAAGAGCTGCCGACCAACAAGCTCAGCGGCTTCACCGAACGGCTGATGGGCTACCTGCCCTCGCTGATCGAGCACCGCTGCAGCATCGGCGAGCGAGGCGGGTTCTTGCAACGGCTGGAGACCGGGACCTGGCTCGGCCACGTGCTCGAGCACGTGACGCTCGAGCTGCAATCGCTCGCCTATTCACCGGTCGGCTTCGGCCGCGCGCGCGAGACGCTGGAATACGGCGTGTACAAGGTCGTCGTGCGCTGCGAAAACCCGCGCTTCGCCGAGCTTTGCATGCGCCGCGCACGCGAGCTGATTCTTTCGATCGTCGACGACAAGCCGTTCGATCTAACCGCCGAGCTCAAAGAGCTGCGTATCCAGGGTGGGCATTTGTGCCTCGGCCCCGGCACGCAAGCCATCGTCGACGCGGCGCGGGCGCGCGGCATCCCGTTCTTACGCCTGACCGACGGCAACCTGGTGCAGCTCGGCTACGGCAAGGCGCAACGCCGCATCTGGACGGCCGAGACCGACGGTACGTCCGCGGTTGCGGAGAGCATCGCCCAAGACAAAGAGCTGACCCGGCGCCTGCTGGCCGCCGCGGGCGTCGCCGTGCCCACGGGGCGAACCGTCACGGACGCGACCGACGCCTGGCTGGCCGCGCAAGAGCTGGCCGAGCCCGTCGTGGTCAAGCCGGTCGACGGCAACCACGGGCGCGCGGTCTCGATCCGCCTCGACACCGAGGACGCCATCCGCGAAGCCTACGAGCTGGCAGCCAAGGAGGGCAGCGGCGTGATCGTCGAGCGCTTCATCCCCGGCACCCAACACCGCGTCTTGGTCGTCGGCGACCAAGCCGTGGCCTCGGTCAGCGGGGAGGCCGATGTGCTGCAAGGCGACGGCGCCGCGACCATCCAACAGCTGATCGACGTGGCCAATCGCGACCCGCGCCGCGGCGTCGGCCAGACCTGGGTGCTGAGCCGCATCGAGCTGACGCCCATCGTGCTCGAGCTCTTGCGCCGGCAAAACTTCACGCCCGACTCCGTGCCCAAAGCCGGCGAGTCCGTGCTCGTGCAGCACCACGGAGATCTCACCGTCGACGAAACCGACCGCCTGCACCCCGAGGTCGCCGCCATGTGCGTTCTGGCCGCGCAGGCGGTCGGCCTGGACATCGCCGGTCTGGACGTGGTGGCGGCGGACATTGGCGTGCCGCTCGACGCCCAAGGTGGAGCGGTGATCGAGGTGAACGCCAGCCCGGGGTTGCTCGCGCACCTGAAGCCGCTGCAGGGCAAGCCGCGCCCGGTCGGTGAAGCGATCGTCAACCAGCTCTTCGCTGCCGGAGAGCAGGGTCGGGTGCCCTTGGTAGCCGTCTCCGGTACCGCCGGCCGCACCGAAGCGGCGGCGCTGATCGCCCAATGCCTCATCGCGGACGGTCACACCGTGGCGCGCGCAGACAGCTCCGGCTTGTACCTGGGCGCGCGGGTTTTGCGCGCGGGCGCCGCCGCGGACGCCCAAGGCGGCACGCACGCCTTGATGAACCCGAGCGCCACCGCGGTCGTGCTCGAGACGAGCGAGCGCTCCGTGCTCGAAGAAGGCCTCAGCTTCGACCATTGCCAGGTGGCGGTCGTGACCACCAGCGCCGGGGCCGAGGCAGTTGCTCGCCCGGGGGTCGAAGACCGCACCGCCGTCGACAAGGCACTCCGGGCGCCGGTGGACGTGGTGCTGCCGGACGGGTTCGCGGTGCTCAACGCCTCCGACCCCGTGGTGGCCGGCATGGCCCAGCACTGCAAGGGCAAGGTCGTGCTGTTCGGGGACGCGCCAGAAGCGTCGCCGTTGAAGGAGCACCTGGAGGCCGGCGGACAGGCGCTGGTTCGGCTCGGGGGCCAGCTCATCTGGTGGAAAGGAAGGGAGAAATTCCCGCCCCTCTCCGTATCGATCCTGACTGAATCAACGGAAGCTTCGAGCGTCGAACCCTTGATGGCAGCCGCCGCCGCAGTCCTAGCGCTCGGGGTGTCACGGTCTGCGCTTGAAGCTTTCCTGAGTAAATCCGGATACTAAGCTCCCTATCGCGCGGCCGGACGCTGGATCTGCTATTGCGTCCGCCGGGTTTCGCTCCCGCTTCCCTCCGATGAAAATCGAATCCCTTCGCTCACTTCGCGGCCCCAACCTTTGGTCGAACCAAACGGTGCTGGAGGCGTTGGCCAGCTTCGACGGCCCCGTCGTTCTCGACGAAGCCAAGAAGATCGCGCACCGTGCGCTCGAGCTGCAGCAAGCCGTCGGCAGCCACGTCACCTTCTGCGAGGTGCGGCCGGTCTCCGAGCGCCAATGCCGGCTCATCGTTCAATACAGTGAGGAAGAAGTCGGCAAGCGCGCGCTCGAGCTGGCGTTGAGCCAGCCCCTCAGCGTGCCGGTCGCCGAGGTGGGCGAGTTGCCTACACTTCGCGCCCTGGCCGAAGAGGTGCGCTTGGGCCCGAGCACGGGCTCCATCGTGCGCGCCGCCGAGAGCCGCGGGATTCCCGCCCGCCGCATGACCGGCGGCAGCTTGGTGCAGTTCGGTTTCGGTTCGCGCCGTCGCCGCATCTGGGCCGCCGAGACCGACCGCACGAGCGCGATCGGTGAGTCGATTGCGCAAGACAAAGACCTGACCAAGAGCCTGCTGTCGGCCATCGGCGTCCCCGTGCCGGAAGGGCGCGTGTGCACCACGGCCGAGCAAGCCTGGGAGGCGGCGCAAGCCATCGGTCTGCCGGTTGCGGTCAAGCCGCGCAAAGGCAATCAAGGCAAAGGCGTCTCGACCGCGCTGGACACGCGCGAAGCGGTGATAACCGCGCACGAAATTGCGGTGGCCTACGACGGCGAGACCATCGTCGAGCGCCACCTGTACGGCTCCGATCACCGTCTCTTGGTGATCGGCGACCGCTTGATCGCGGCCGCCCGGCGCGAGCCGCCGTCCGTCGTCGGCGACGGCACCGCTTCGATCGCGGTGCTGGTGGCCCGCGAGAATCAAAACCCGCTGCGCGGCGACGACCACTCCACCAGCCTCAGCAAGCTGCGTCTGGACAAGATCGGCCTCGAGCACTTGGCCGAGCAGGGCCTGACCGCCGACAGCATTCCGGCCAAGGGCCAGAAGGTGTCGCTGCGGCGCAACGCGAACTTGAGCACCGGCGGCAGCGCCACCGACGTCACCGACACCGTGCACCCCGAGGTGGCGGCCCGCGCCATCGAAGCGGCGCGCATGGTCGGCCTGGACGTGGCCGGCATCGACGTGGTGGCGACGCGCATCGACCAGCCGCTGGAAGTGACGCGCGGCGCCATCGTCGAAGTCAACGCGGCACCGGGGCTTCGTATGCACCTGGAGCCATCGGCGGGCAAAGGGCGCGCCGTGGGCGAAGCCATCATCGAGTCGATGTTCCAGCCCGGTGACGACGCCCGCATTCCAATCGTTGCCGTCACCGGCACGAACGGTAAGACGACCACCACCCGCTGCATCACGCACATCTTGGCGCGCACCGGCTTGCGCGTCGGCATGACGTGCACCGACGGCATCTACGTCGAAGGGCGCCGCATCGACACCGGTGATTGCAGCGGGCCGAAGAGCGCGCGGGCGGTGCTGATGCACCCGCGCGTGGACGCGTCCGTGCTCGAAACCGCGCGCGGCGGCATCTTGCGCGAGGGCTTGGGGTTCGATCTGTGCGACGTCGCGATCGTGACCAACGTCGGTGAAGGCGACCACCTGGGCCTGAACGGCATCGACGAGATCCGCGATTTGGCGCGGGTGAAGGCCGTCCCGGTGCGCGCAGTTTCGGCGCGCGGTTCGGCCGTGCTCAACGCCGACGACCCGCTGGTGGTCGAGATGGCCAAGCTGTGCCGCGGCACGGTCGT
>JBEQSW010000338.1:0-29133 GCA_040348565.1 Myxococcales bacterium
CCGTGGCGTTCCCCTGTCAGTGCGACGGCATTCATGCGGGTTCCTCCTCGAAGGTGAGCTGAAAGCAAGTGCCGCCATCGCGCCCGACCACGACGTCGGCCTGCAGCTGCTGCGCGAAGATCGACACCAAATCCAGGCCGAGGGTGGCGTCCTCGGCCGGCGGAAACTGGCAGGAAAGGCCCACCCCGTCGTCCCTGACGGTCAGGCGTAGGCGCGTTTCGGGCACGCGCTCGAGCTGGACGCGCAAGACGCCGCTGCGCTGATCCGGAAAAGCGTGCTTCAACGCGTTGGTCACCAATTCGCTGACCAAGAGGCCGCACGGAATGGCCCGCTCGGGCGGCAGCTCGACGTCGAGCAAATCGAGCACGACCTCGACCCGCTCGGCGGCGCCGCCGGCACGGCACAGCTCGGGGATGAGCGCCTCGACGTAGCGCGCGAAGTTGACCGCCGACAGGTTGCGGGAGCCGTACAGCTGCTCGTGCACGAGGGCGATGGAGTCGATGCGCCTTTGCCCCTCGCGCAAAGCGTGCTGCGCTTCGGGGCCCGCGCCGCGCGCTTGCAACGCGAGCATGCTCGACACCAGCTGCAAATTGTTCTTCACGCGTGGTGAATTTCGCTGAGCAGCACCTCGCGCTCGCGCAGCGCGGACGACAGCGCGGAGGTGCGGGCTTTCACCGCCTCGGCCGCCTCCCGCATTTCGGTGATGTCGATGCACGAGCCGATGAAGCCTTCGAACAGGCCGCCTTGGCCGTAGCGCGGCACGCCGTGGTCCAAAATCCAGCGAAACTGGCCGTCCGCACGGCGCAGCCGATATTCCATGCGAAACGACTCGCGCGCCACGAACGACTTCAGGTAGCGGTCCATGCAGTCCTGAAAATCGTCGGGGTGCACGCCCTCGGCCCAGCCGTTACCCCGCTCCTGGGCCCAGGTGCGGCCGGTGAATTGCAGCCAGGTGGAGTTGAAGAACTCACACAAGCCGTCCAGCCCGCTCATCCACAGCATGACCGGCGCATGATCTGCGAGCAGACGGAAGCGCGCGTCGTCACCGGGCGCCGACAGCGGCGGCAGGGTCGCCGGCTCAACGCGCGTCGCCATCGCGGGCCTCCCGGGGCGGCGTGAAAGCCAGACCGGCGCGTTGCAGGTGCGCGTCGAGCGCGGTGTCGAGCTCGCGCCAAACGTAGGCGCGAGCGCCATCGTCGTCGCCGAACAGGCCTCCAAAAGCCGGCAGCAGGGCCTGTACGCTGCGCGTGACCAACGGCCGAAACTCGGCGACGTCGCGCTCGAGCGCGGCGCGGTTCGTCGGATCGCTGTCCAGCGCCAAGCGCGACAGCTCGCAGAACCAGGCTTCGTGCCAGCGCCCATCGTCGCCCAACGAGCTCAAAATCTTTTCCAACACCTCGTCTCGGTGGCGCTCGGCGACGCCGACCAAATGCTCGAACCACAGCCTGTCCAACACGGGTTTGATGATTCCGTTCAAAGCCACGAGTGCCTCCCCCCAGTCGTAAGTAACGAGCAGCCGTTCCACGAGCCGCCGCAGCGGCTGAAATGCCGGAGCTTGTTGCCACAGCTCGCGCCCCAGCGCGTCCAGCTGCGCGCTCGGAACGCCCGAGCGCGCCAGCCACTGGCACAGCCGCTGTATCCGTCGCAGCTCATCGGCGGCTTGAAAGGCGGCCGCGATGCTGATGCGGCCGCTGGGCGCCAGCGCGCCCACGTAGGCGGCCACCATCTGCAGCCCGTGCAGCGGAAAGCGCAGCGCGCTCACTACGCCGAGCAATGGTCGAAGCTCCGCTGACAATGGCAGCGCCGGCCGCTCCAGGAGCCGGTCCAGAAAGGCTTCTTGATCGCGCCGCTCGGCGACGTAGCTGCTGTAGGTGAGGTGCGCCGGATCTTCCAGCTCGTCCCAACGCTCGGAGCTTAGCTGCCCGTTGCGCTGAGAGTCTTGGTAGTGCCGCCAAACCGGCGTATCGACCTCGAAGCCGCGGCCCGGATAATACAGCAGAGCCGTGCTCGTGATCTGATAGTCGGTCGGCTTTTTGCGCGCGCCTTCCAGGCACCAATAGCTACGACGCGCGGCTCCGATAGCGCGCGCGGCGCGGATTTCGCGCGGCTTCATGCGGAGCTCGCCTCCCACACCGCCAACTCGGCGTCCACGCGCAGACGCCCCTTGAACGAAGGCATGCACAGCTCCAAATCGGAAGGCAATCGCACCGGGCGCCCGAGCACGGCCTCGATGCCTTGGCGCGTCACGACGCAGCGGCTGCGTGAAAGCACCCGCAAGTAGGCCCCGCGGTCTTGGATCTGCACGTCCAAGTTCGCGGCCTGAATTGCGGCCAAAACCGCCAAACCTACCTCCGAGGGCAAGAGCACGGGGCCGACCGAAACGTGGCTCGAGCTCATGTCTGCACCGTGCGGGGCTCGGGCAGGTCGACCACCACGCGACCCGCGTCGACGCGCGCCGGCAGCGCGCTCAGGCAGGGATGGCGCGGATTGATGCCGGCACCGGTGGCGGCGTCGAAGCTGTGGCGGTGCACGCGACAGGTCAGCACGCCTTCGCTCAAGGTGCCCTCGCTGAGCGGATAGCCCTGGTGCGGGCAGCGGTCGCGAAATACGCACACGCCGCCGTCACCGCGCACCACCAGCAACCGTTCGCCGCGCACGACGACGCCGCGCATCTCGCCTATCCACAGCTCGGACTCGGCCAGCAACACGTCAGCCAACTTGGCCTCCGGGGATCAAGTCGACGCGATCGAGCGCGTTGATGCCGGCTTCTTGCAGTGTGAGACTGCCGCGCAGCACCTGCCCGCGATGCAGCACGCACGCATCGCCGTTCCAGCTCACGCGCGGCGCGGCCGCCCGCGACAGACGCTGGGCCAAGTCGTCCACGGTCTCGGTTTCTGGCGCCAACACCACCAACCCGAGCGTGTCGCCGCGCACGAACACGTAGAGCGGAATCGCCATCAGCCGCGCTCCGGCTTGCGCAAAAAGTCGTACTCACCGGACGTGACGTCGCGCCCAAAGTTGGCTTCGCTCAGGCCAAAATAGCGCAAAAGCTCGAGCAAATTCGCGGGCGCCTGCCCCTGCAAGATGCGCTCGACCACGCCCTGGTGGCTTGCGTAGCGCTCCGGCTCGGCTTCGAACAGCTCGCGACACGGCTCGGAGCAGAAGACGTGGCGGCGCCCCGATCTCTCCACGAACACGGCGCTGTTCTGGCTCGGCGTGCCGCCGCACAGCACGAGCTGGCACAGGTTGCAGAAGGCGACGGGCGTGGTGCCGTGCGAGTACCACTCGACGCCGGGGCCGGCCGCCCGCCAGCGCTCGGTGATGTTGTGCCACACCGGCGCCAGCTGCGGCCAGGTCTCGGGATACTTCTGCGCGAGCCAGGCTTGCTCGGCGGGGCCGGGCAGCACGAAGTCGAACCAGGTGGTGGCGCGGTACGTGTACGCGCTGGCGTACAACATGTGGTGGTACATCGGCAGCGCGTCCAGGAACGCTTGCCAGTAGCGCGGTCGCTCGAGGCCCAGCTCGTCCAGCGAGCTCTGGAACTGATCGACTACCCACTCTTCGACGAACTCTTTGAAGCTGGCCCGGCGGGCGGACAGCGGCGTCAGGTAGTCCATCGCAAAGCCCGTCACGACCGCGAAGAAGCGAAACGAGCGCCAGAACCACTTGTCGACCAGCCGCTGCGCCCGTTCCCGATCGTGCGCGACCAGCTTTTTCAGCACCGGGTGGCCGATTTGCGCGTGCCGGGCCTCGTCGGTTTGAATGCTCTGCAGCATCTGCTCGAACAAACGGTCGCCCACCTGCTTGGCCATGCTGGTAAGGCCGATGAACTGCAAGTTGGTGAAGCCGGTCTCGAACACGAAATGCGTGCCGATCGCGAACTCGATGGCGTCACTGCCCAGCAACAGCTCGTCGACCAAATGCCGCCCGGCCACTGCGACCCAGTCGTTGCTGTGGAAGAGCCGGTGCGTCCACTCGAACTGCTCGTCCCAACGCACGAGATCGTGCATCGCGCGCAGCGGTAGCTGGGTGTGGCGCAGCTCGTCCAGCGCGCCGAGCAAGCTGGTCATGCGCCAGGCGCTGTCGCGCCCGAAACGCGCCGCCCGCAAGTTGCCGATGACCGCCGCGAACTCGGCCAGCGGCAGGGTCGCCATGTGCAGCTTCACCACCGACAGCCAGCCGGGATCCAACTGCGACATGTCTTCCACCCGCCCGACGGCCTCCGCGACGGCTTGGAACGCCACCTCTTTTTTCTGCTGCGTGGAGACGTACTCCGCGAAGGTGCTCCGAAACGGCTCGTCCCAATCGCGCCACTGTTGCGCGGACAGCCAAGGCGTTCCAGAAAGCGCCTCGGGGAACACCTGACGCTCGTCCGCATAGCTGAACGACCAGTCCAGTTTCCGAGCCAAATCACACCACTCGTCCCGAAGCGGCATCGAAGCACTCCCGCGCGCCTCCGTGCCCGGCACGCGACTCAGCAGCCTACCCCGCAGGGACTCCTGAATCCATCGCCGATCGGCGTGTTTTGGTGGGGCGAAGCGCTACGCGGGGAGGCGAACGACGGCGAAGTGTCGCATACTGTCGGTGAACGATGCTGGCCGCGAAAAACTCACAAGACCTCGCAAACATCTCCGACTTGGACGAGGAGATTCGGCGCTTGAAGCGAGAGCGCAACGCCGTCTTGCTCGCCCACTACTACCAAGAGAGCGAAATCCAAGATCTGGCCGATTTCATCGGGGATTCGCTGCAGCTGGCGCAAGCCGCCCAGCGCACGCAAGCCGATGTGATCTTGTTTGCCGGCGTCCATTTCATGGCCGAAACGGCAAAAATTCTCAATCCGGAGCGCATCGTGCTGGTGCCGGACATGAAGGCCGGTTGCTCGCTCGCCGATGGTTGTCCGGGAGACCGTTTCCGCGCCTGGAAAGCGCGCTACCCCGGCGCCGTGGCCGTCAGCTACATCAACTGTACGGCCGAGGTGAAGGCCGAGAGCGACTACATCGTCACCTCCAGCAACGCCGTCAAAATCGTCAACGCCATCCCCAAGGACAAGGAAATCCTGTTCGCCCCCGACAAGAACCTCGGGCGCTGGGTGATGAAGCAAACCGGCCGCAATCTGCGCCTCTGGCAAGGCAGCTGCATCGTGCACGAGACATTCAGCCTGCAAAAGCTGATGGCGATTCAGCTTCAGAACCCCGGCGCCAAGATCATCGCGCACCCGGAGTGCGAGGAGCCGCTGCTCGAGAAGGCGGATTTCATCGGCTCGACGGCGGCGTTGCTCAAGTTCGTCGAAAACGACAACGCCCAGGCGTTCATCGTCGTGACCGAGCCGGGCATCATTCACCAGATGCAGAAGCGCGCGCCGCACAAGCAGCTCATCCCCGCGCCGCCCGACGGCAACTGCGCCTGCAACGAGTGCCCCTTCATGCGCCTCAACACTCCGGAAAAAGTGTACTTGGCGCTGCGAGATTTGGAGCCGCGGTTGGAGATGGACGAAGATCTGCGACGGCGGGCGTTGGTGCCGATTGAGCGGATGCTTGCGTTGAGTTGAGCGGAGGGGGACGGAGCTGAGGACGAGGGGGGCTGCAGAGATGCGGCTTGATTGCAGAAGCTAACGGGGCGGAGGCGGGCACAGGCGGGCGAGGGCGAGGGTGCAGGGTGCAGGGTGCAGAGCGGGGGGCGATGAGCGGGGAGCGGGGCGCGATGGGGGAGGCGCGATGGGCGGGCGCGGTGGGCGAACAGCAGGCGTAAGTCTGCTGCTTGCCTGGCAGTTTGAGTTTGCCTGCAGGCGGGCGCCGCCTCCAGGCCGCAGCCGGCGCGGGGCGCGCCGGTGACGGCTCGCTGGCGCTCGCCGTCAGCCTGGACCCGGCGCCCGCCTGCACGCGTGGACGCGGGTGCAGGGCTGGGTTTCACGGCGCTGCGGAAGGAACAACATGCTCAGGATTTATCCGGTTATTTTAGAGGTCTTGAAGGAGTTGCAGCCATTGATCCGGCGGATTGAGGCGAGGGATAGGGATCTGGGGCGGCAGTTGCGGCGGTGTAGCTCCAGCATTGCGCTGAACGTTGCGGAGGGGATGTACAGTCGGGGGAACAATCGGAATGCGCGGTATCACTCGGCGCTGGGGAGCGCGCGGGAGACGCTGGCGTGTTTGGAGGTGGCTGAAGCGTGCAGATTGGTGGCGGCGGGCGAAGTCACGCAGCAGCCTGAGCTCAACCGCATCATCGGCACGTTGGTCAAGCTCGTGGCCGCTTAGGCGGGCGGCGCGCCGGAGCCGCGGCGGGGCGGCTCCGGCGTGCTCGAATCGATATGGGCGCGCAGGATCGAAGCGAGTACGGCTTCAGTGACGAATTGAGCTAGACTGCGGCCATGGCTGACGGGGTTAGAGGCTTGCGTGGAGTAGCGGCAGCGCTGACTGCGCTGTGCGCGCTCGCGTGCGGGGCGACGTCACGGAACGAGGCTACGTCGGGTGGCGGCGGTGGTGGCGGCGGCGGGGTGGCGAAGGACGAGACGTTGCCGGCGACCGGGCGAGCCGGCAGCGCTGGCGGCGGGGGCTCGCCGAACATGCTCGAGGCGCCGATCGAAGTATCCGGGCGCTGGGCGCAGTTTGGTACCGACGACGCCGTCGCGGCCGAGCTCGTGCAAACGAACGGCATGCTGACCGGCAACGGATGCGTCTTGGGCTTGCCCACCTCCGCCGATTCGGCAGATCACTATTGCGGGCCCATCAAAGGGCAACTGCAGGGTGCACGGGTCAGCTTTGGATACAGCGCTTCCGTCGCCTCGGAGGGCGCGGATCTTTGGCTATCGAGCGATGGTCAGCGAATGGCCGGGCGCCACCTGTTCGACGGTGCGTGGTTCGCGCCCGTCTCCTGGCTGCGCATCGGCGCCGCCGATAGCCATTTGCCACACCCGCCCGAGCACGAAGCCGCCGCTCGCGCGCTCTCGTCGCGGACGGGCCGCTGGTCCCTCACGCAGCTCGAAGGCCCGGCGCCGCTGTTCCTCGGTTCCGCCGAGTTGGGCGTCGAGCTGCACATTCAAAGCGACGCGGCCGGTGGCTTCGTCCTCGGCACCCTCGGCGCCTTCTGGCACGGCGAAATGAGCTGGAGCGAGCCCGACGGCACGCTCCAAGTCGGCCCCGTGCCAGAAACGGTGCCCGGCCTCCCCCTCCGACTCGAGCTCAGGTTCGTCGACTCCG
Organism: Myxococcales bacterium; assembly: GCA_040348565.1. Classification (GTDB taxonomy): domain Bacteria; phylum Myxococcota_A; class Polyangia; order Polyangiales; family Polyangiaceae; genus PMG-095. Next base: position 7,194 of record JBEQSW010000338.1, read on the forward strand.
CCCTGCAATCGGTCGACGCGACACTGCCGACCGGCGAGCTGCAGCGCTTCTCGGCTACGCCGTCTCGGTAGCAGCGTATCGATTTTCGTTGGCGCCGGCCGGAGCCGCGGCGTGACGGCTCCGGCGGACCATGCCATTCAGTGGGTGAGCTTCCACAGCATACGCAGGATGCGCTGGATGAGCGCCTGCGCCGCTTCGGCCTCCGACGCCGAGCAGTGTTCCCAACCCGCCGCGACGCGCAGCGCCATCCGCGTCTCATTCGCGCTGCCCGCCGCCGTGAACAGCCGCGCCCTACGGTTGCCTGGATCCGAGTAGTTCGATTCCCCGATGTTGAGCGCCACGCTGCTAGCCGCACGCATCAGTTGATCCGCCAAGCCCCGGTCCCGCGCCTTGATCCGCAGCACCAATGGCCTCAACACCTCAATCAACTGAATAGCCGCCTCTTCAACTTCAAAAACCATTGTTCTTCTCCTGTCCCAAGCGCCGTGAAACCCCGGCGCAGCCCCGCCAGCGGCAGCGCGCGCAGGCCGGGTCCAGGGCGCGAGCGCGGCGAGCGTCGCGCGCAGCGCGAGCCCGCCCCTGGACGCGGCCGAGCACGCTGCCATCATCGAAATCGCCGGAGTCATCAGCCCCCTTCGAGATCGAGATCGAGATCGAGATCGAGATCGAGATCGAAATCGAGATCGAAATCGAAATCGAAATCGAAATCGAAATCGAGATCGATCCCGCACTCCCCTGCCCGTCACCGCCCCGCTAGCTTCTGCAATCAAGCTGCAAATCTGCAGCCCTCCCTCTCCGCGTCAGTTGGGCTTCGCCACGTCTTTCCCCGGCAGCCGCCCGTACGTCTTCTGCGCCAACGTCAGCAAGTTGCTGCATTCTTCTAGCGGCAGCTTCAGTTGCTCGAGCGGGTCGTCGGCGACGTCGTAGCAGTTCCAGCCGGTGTCCCAGGAGCGGGCTTCCAGCTTGCGTGGGCCCTGCATGAAGCCCCAATTTTCGAAAGCGCACGACCACACGCCGGCGCAGTTGGTCAGCGGCAGCGGCTCGGTGGTGAGCGCGGGGCGCAGCAGGCTGTGGCCCGGCATTTTTTCGCGATAACGCGCGATGCGCGGGTCGTCCGGCACGCCGAGCAGGTCGAGCACGGTGGGCGCGACGTCGACGTGGAACACGTACTCGTTGCGCTTGTCGCGCAGGCTCTTCTGCTCTTCGTCGGTCAGCGTGCCGGGCGGCGCGTCGATCCACGCCGGCACGTGCACCTCTTCGTCGAAGATGCTGAAGGTGTGGCCCATCTGGCCGTGCTCACGAAATGCCTCGGCGTGATCGCTGGTGTAAACGATGACCGTATTTTTTCCAGCCGGCGACGCCTTCAAGGCGGCGATCATCTTCGCGATGTGCAGGTCCTGCTGGTAGACCGAGTTTTGGTAGAAGTTCTTGAAGGAGCCGTTTTCTTCCGGCGCCTTGCTGGTCGTCCACGGCTGAAACGGCGTGGGCAGCGTCGGGTCCAGGTAGTACGGATAGTGCACGTTCGACAGCTGCACCACGGCCATGAACGGCTCCTTCAACGAGCCGATGTTCTGGCTGACGTGCTCGGCCAGATACTTTTCCGGTGCGCCCATGTCGAGGTCGGAGGTAGGATCCAGATCGGTGGCGGTGACGCGGTGGTTCACGCCCAGGTTCTTCACCCACAAGCGGACGTTGCCGAACATCATGTTCTGGCTCGTCCAGTAGGCGGTGTCGTAGCCCAGGCTCTTGGCGTAGTCGAAAATCAGCGGCCACTCGTGGAGGGTGTCGCGGCTCTCCACCGGGCGAATGCCCGACCACAGCACCGCCAGCGAGATGGCCGTACACGAGTCCATCGAGCGCATTTGCGTGAACGGGTAACGCTCGGGCAAAAGCTGGTTGGTGGCTTCGGTGCGTTTGCAGCTCGGATCGTGCTCGATGCACGTGGTGTCGGCGCGCACGCTCTCCAGGATGATGAACAACACGTTACGCTTGGGCACGGCGGCGCGCGTCAACTCCGGCACCGGTAGCGACGTCCGCGCGCGCGGGCGCAGCTGGTTGCTCTGGTCAGTGAAGCCCAGCTGCGTGCGCAGCAATCCGCCGATGGCGTTGAGGTACAAGGTGTCGGGCGTCGACGCTTGCTCGCTCCGGTGCTGGGTCGGAATGAAGAAGCTGCCCACGAGCAGCAGAGGCGCCAGCGGCGAGACGACCAGCGCCGGCCGCCGCGACGGGCGCACCACGCGCCGCGCCGCCCACAGCAGCAACAGCGCCAAACCCAGCGGCGGCAACTTCGCCCGTAGGTAGTTGCTCCAATCGGCCAGCAGCTGGTTGAGCACGCTGTCCATGAAGTTCGACGCAAACACCGACACGTCGACGTTCAGGTAAGCGTTGTACTGCTGGAAAAAGTAGCTTTGCCCGCCGACGGTGAACGTCACCATCACCACGAACAGCACCGCCGCCACGTGCCGCAGCCAGCCGCGCCGGCGCGACGCCGCGTACAAGAGCAGCCCCCACACGCACAGGCTTTCGACGAAAGACGCCAAGTAGGTGAGCGCGTAGAACTGCTCGAAGGCCCGAATGCGCCCGCCGCGCCGCCAAAAATCGAGCGCCACCACCACCACCGGCACCACCACCAGCAGCGCCAACGAGCCGAGCCGGCGAACCTTCGCCAACCGCTTCAGGCGCGCGAAGGGGCGAAGGCCGACACTGGGCGCGCCGACCGCCGAGCCTGTCGGGAATGGTGGAGTCGAAGAGCTTTGCGACACGATGTAGGACAACCCGCGCCGACCAGCCTACGGCAAGGCACGGAATCGCTCGAATATTCGCAGAACCGGGGGAACGCAAGCAAGCCGAGCAAAGCCCGCTTCCGCAAGGTCTCAAGTTTGGACGCCGCCGGCCGTTTTGAAGCCCATGGCCTTTGCGCGGCGTCTTGCCCTCCTCCTTTCGCTCACCAGCCTGAGCTTCGCCTGTCAGCCGAAGCAGGAGGTGAGCGCGGAGCCCAAGAAGGCAGTCAAAAAGGAGGGCGCCAAGACCGAAAAGGGCCATGACGCAAAAGCCGCCGAAAAGCCCGAGGCGGAGCTGGCGGACCCGGGCAAATTCGTCGTGCCTTTCGCCTGGGAAGCCTCCAAAGACGAGCCGTTGGCCCTGACCCGGCAGTTCTTGGGCGACGTGCTGACCGACAACCAAGCCTACATGGAGCACGGCGACAAATTCTTCGCCGCTTTCGCCGACAAGCAAACGCCGCGCGCCACCGTCGTCACGTGCGCCGACTCGCGCGTGCACACCACTGCTTGGGACGTGACGCCCGAGAACGACGACTTCGTGGTGCGCAACATCGGCAACCAGTTCGAAAACGGCGAAGGCTCGATCGAGTACGGCGTCGAGCACCTGCGCACGCCGCTGCTCTTGATCATCGGCCACACTGGCTGCGGCGCGGTCAAAGCCGCCATGGGCGACACCAGCAAGCTGAGCGGACCGATCCAAAAAGAGCTCGAGCACATTCACCTGCCCAAGCCCACCCCCGGCAAGACGCCCGAGGCTGCTTGGGTGGAGGCCGTGGTCGCGAACGTGAACAACCAAGTCGAGACCGCGCTCAAGCACTTCGGCAAGGACGTGCAAGGCGGGCAGCTCACGGTGGTGGGCGCGGTGTACGACTTCCGCAACGACCTCTTGCAGGGCGCCGGCAAGCTTGCGATCGTCAACGTGAACGGTAACAGCGAGCCGGAGCGCATGACCGCGTTCGTCGACGCCATCAGCGGCAAGAAGGACGAAAAAGAGCCGAAAGACGCGAAGCGCCGCGGCAAGGCCGCGAAATTCGACGACGCCGCTGCCGCCGCCGAAATCGCCGAACAGATTTCGAAGCTGCACCACTCCGGCACCGTGGATGCGGAGCCGCACGGCGCCGAAAAGCACGCCGCGAAGGAAGAGCACTGAGCGGCGGGAGCGGGAGCGGGTTCAAGTTCGGGTTAAGGCTAAGGCTAAGGTTGGTGATTGAGGTGGGGGATCGAGATCGAGATCGAGATCGAGGACCTAGTACGGCAGCTTGAGTGGCGTGCCGGTGAGCGTGAGCGCGGCTTCTAGCGGAGCTTGGCCGGTGAGGGCGATGCTGCGCGGATCCGGTTGGCTGCCGCCGACGAAGATGCGGAAGGTGCCGGGCTCGAGCAGGCGTTGACCGGCTTCGTCGATCAGTGAAAGCGACTTGGCGGTGAGCTGGAACGTGACGCGTTGGGCGGCGCCCGGAGCCAGGTGCAGGCGCTGGACGCCGCGCAGCTCGTGGTGGGCGACCGGCACGGAGCTTTCGAGGTCTTTGACGTACAGTTGCACGACCTCGTCGCTGGCGCGGGCACCCACGTTGCTAACGAGCACGCTTACCTCGAGCCCAAGCTCCGCGCTGACGTTGGCCTGCGGCGTCGAAAGCATGAGCTCCGAATACTGGAAGCGCGTGAACGAAAGGCCGAAGCCGAACGGGAAAAGCGGCTCGGCTTGCAGGAAGCGATAGCTGCGGCCACGCATCGCATAGTCTTCGAACGCGGGCACGTCGCTCAGGGCGCGCGGGAACGTGACCGGCAGTCGACCGGCGGGGCTCACGTCTCCGAACAGCAAGTCGGCGAGCGCGCTGCCGCCCTCTTCACCCGGGTACCACGCCTGCACGAGCGCCGAAGCGCGCTGCTCGGCGAACGTGACGGCAAGGGCGCTGCCGGCGACTAGCACCACCACCACCGGCTTGCCGACGGCGACCACCGCTTCCAACAGTTGCTGTTGCAGGCCCGGCAGCTCGAGATCGAGCTTGTCCCCGGCGGCTTCGGAGTTGCCAGCGTCGCCCTGCTCGCCCTCGATCTGCGAATTCAAACCGAGCACCAGCACGCTCACGTCGGCGCGCTTGGCCAGCATCACCGCTTCGGTCAAATTGCCGTGCGGCGCGCAAGTGCCAAGCTCGGTGCCTTGGACCTTGCAACCCTCGGCGTAGTAGAGCTTGACGCCCGCGGGCAAGCGCGCGCGGATGCCTTCGAACGGCGTCACCGTGTGCGACGCAATGCCCGAGTAATTGCCCCACAATACTTGCGGCGCGTTCGCGTTGGGCCCAATCACCGCGATTGACTTCAAGCCGGTGCCGAGCGGCAGCACGCCGTCGTTCTTGAGCAGCACGAGGCTGGCTTGCGCCGCGCGCCGCGCGAGCTGTCGATGCTCGGGCGAGTCGATCACGTCGAACGGGATGCTGGTGAACGGCACCCGTTCGGGCGGGTCGAACATGCCGAGTCGCACCCGCGCTTCGAACAAGCGCGCCACGCTCACGTCGAGCTCGGCTTCCGTGACCAGGCCCTGCTCGAGTGCCGCCGGCAAATGCTCGTAGGTGCAACCGCAGTTCAAGTCACAGCCCGCCTTGACCGAAAGCGCCGCCGATTCGACCGGCCCCGCCGTGACCAGGTGATGCTCGTGAATGTCGCGAATGGCCCAGCAGTCCGAGACCACGTAGCCCGCGAATTCCCAGCTTTTTCGCAGAATTTGCGACAGCAACGTCGGGCTGGCGGACGTGGGCTCGCCGTTGACGCGGTTGTACGCCGTCATCACGCTGGCCACGCCGCCGTCGTTCACCAGCGCCCAGAACGCCGGCAGGTACGTCTCGAACAAGTCTTTTTGGCTGACCCGCGCGTCGAAGCCGTGACGTAGGCCTTCGGGGCCGCTGTGCACGGCAAAGTGCTTGGCGGTGGCGACCAGCTTCAGGTAGCGCGTGTCTTCGCCCTGCAATCCTCGAACGAAGCTGACTCCGAGCCGTCCGGTCAGGAACGGACATTCGCCGTAGGTTTCGTGGCCACGGCCCCAACGCGGATCACGAAAGATGTTGATGTTCGGCGACCAGTAAGTGAGCCCCTTGTAGTAACCGTGGTCGCCTTCGGCCGCGTAGGCGTGGTGCTTGGCGCGCGCTTCGTCAGAAATGGCGCGCGCCACCGCGCCCATCAGCTCGACGTCGAACGTCGCGGCCAGGCCGATGGCTTGGGGAAAGACCGTAGCGGTGCCGGCGCGCGCTACGCCGTGCAAACACTCGTTCCACCAGTTGTAAGCGGGGATGCCCAGGTGGGGCAGCGCGGGGGCTTCGTGCAGCATTTGCGCCGCCTTTTCCGCCGGGGTCAGCCGCGACAACAGGTCACGGACCCGCTCGGCGACCGGCAGCTCGGCATCCCAAAACGGCAGCTCGTGCACGCTCAGCCCTTCTTGAGCTCGCAGTTGAACATCCACTGCACCCCGTGCGCGTCCACCAACATGCCGAATTTCGCGCCCCAAAAGGTGTCGTTCAGCGGCATGGTGACCTTGCCGCCCACGGCCAGCGCCTCGAACTTCTGCGTCGTGTCCGCGGCGTCGTCGAAATCGAGGCACACGTACATGTTGGTGCCAGGGTTGTGCGGCATGCCCGGCTGAATGTCGCTGATCATGACGAGGCCGCCGTCGCCCAAGCGCAGCGTCGCGTGCATCACGCGGTCCTTGGTCTCCGGCGTGGCCGTAGAGCCTGGCATGTCGCCGAAGCGCGAGACGTGCTCGACCTTGGCGCCCAGCGCGCTCTCGTACAGCTTGATGGCTTGGGCGGCGTCGCCGTTGAAGTTCAGATACGGGTTGATCTGCTTGATGGCCATGGTCCCCGCATACACCAACTGGGCCACGGCTTCGACGCGCTCGCTTCAGATCTCGGTCATCAAGCTGGTGATGACGTAATTGGCGATCAGAATCGCCACGGCGCTTTGCACGACGGCGCGGGTCGTGGCTTCGCCCACGCCTTTGGCGCCGCCCGAGGCGTTGTAACCTTGGTTGACGGAAATGGCGGAAATCAAGAAGCCGAACGTCGCCGACTTCACCAACCCCATGTAAAAATCCGACGGGACCAAGCCTTTTTCGATGTTGGCAATGAAGGTGCCGGGGTCCACCCCGAGGCCCGTGACCGCCACCAACCACGCCCCGGCCATGCCGACGCACGAGTACAGAATGTACAGCAGCGGCAACATGACGAAGGCCGCCAGGAGCCGCGGCGACAGCAGGTACTGGATGGGGCTCACCGCCATCGTCGTCAGCGCGTCGATCTGCTCGGTCACGCGCATGTTGCCAAGCTCGGCGGCCATGGCGCTGCCGGCCCGCGCCGTCACCATCAAGCCGGCGAACACGGGCGCGATCTCGCGCGCCAACGACACCGCCACCACCACGCCGACCACGCCCTCGGCGCCGTATTGGCGCAACTGGTAGGTCATCTGCAGCGCCAGCACCATGCCGCTGAACACTCCCGTCAGTGACACGATGAACATGGACTGCACGCCGATGAAGTCCATGGCCAAGAGCAGCTGCATGAACCGATACGGCGGCCGAATGATCCAAATCACGCTCTGACCCGTGAGCATCAAGAAGCGACCGATGGCGTCGAGCGCGTTCGTGGCGGGCGAGAACAGGCGCGAGAGGAGCGACGCCTGGCTGGGAGTTTCGGATGCTTCCGCCAAGGCGGCTACCTTACCTCGATTCGCGCGAGCGCCTCGAGCAACTGGCGCGAGCGTGGACCCGTCGCCGAAATGACGGCTTTGCGAGGCTCGCGAGCGAGGCTGAGCACCAGCGCGTCCCCGCCCAACAGCCTTTCGAACGGCAGGCCCCACTCGACGACCAAGAGCGCGCCGTCGTCCCGCGCCGGCAACAGACCTAGCTCGAACACCCCGCGCTCGTCGTCGCTCAACCGGTACAGATCGGCGTGCACGAGCTTGGGCTCGGTCTCGTATTCGTGAACCAACGTGAAGGTTGGGCTGGTGACCCGCGCTTCCGCAACCAAGTCGAGCGCGTGCGCCAACGCTCGCGTGAAGAAGGTCTTGCCGGCGCCGAGCGGGCCGTCGAGCAGCAATAGGTCTCCGCCCGCCAACAGTGGAGCAAGATCGGCCGCCAGCTGCGTGGTCGCGCCTTTGTTGGGCAGCAGGCGTTCGAGGGGGGTCACGGCACCTCGCGAATGGTGAGCTGCCGCAACAAGCGGCGCTTGCCGCCAAAGCCGGTGGCGGCGCTGGTTTCGAGCGGCACGGACACGTCGGCCAAGGCCTGCGGTAAGCGCGCGCGCAGCTTGTCGTCTTTGTTGGCGCCGACGCCGCCCAACTGCGCCCAAGCGCGCCGCACCAAGCTGCCCGCGTCGTGACCGAGCGATTCGTAGAAATCGGCGGGCACGTCCACGCCTTGCTTGGTGCTCGGGAAATTGCCGGCGCCCAAGGAGAAGCGCTTGCCGCTCAAGCTGGGCAAGACCTCCGCGCCCTCGAGCCCCACCGCTAGCAGCGGCGCAAAACGTTGCTCGTGCACTTCGGCGAACAGCTCGAGCGCACAGCTGCGTGGGCCCAACACGACGACCGCGTCCACTGCTTCTTGCTTCCAATCTTTGACCGGAAACCGCGTTTGACCGGCCTTTTCTTGCTCGGCCCGGCAGTCCAACCCGCCGCTGCCGACGCGGGTCCACTTGGCCACGCGCCGACGCTCCAGCTCTTTGCGAATCGCGTCCAGCTGGTCGAGATCGCTGGTCCCGAGCACGAACGACAGCTCGGAGAGCACCAAGTCGGGGGTGTCGCGGATCAACAGCACCGGCGCCGTGCCCGCCACCGCCCACGTCGCGGCTTGCTCCGCCGAAGTGTCCGAAACGCCGGCCACCAACGCCAACGCTCCGGCGTTCGCCAGCTCGCTCAGCGCCTCGCCTACGTGTTGCGCGTCGGACGCCTTGACGACGATGGGCAAGCTGTCGGCGCCGGGTAGCGAGGCCGACAACGAGTCGGACAAGCCGCGGGCGACGCTGGCCGAGCGTCGCTCTGCGTCGGCGTCGCCAATTTCGAGCGCCAGCCCCACGAATGCGCCCTCGGATGCGCTGGCCGCGGCGGCGGTGGCGGCAAGCTGCAAGAGCTCGACCGAAAGATCGTTGCGGCGGGCGAGCCCGGGATGCGAGTCCAACAAGCGACGCGCCAAGTGCGCGTCTTTGTGCTCCACCGCTAGACGGATCAGCCGCTCGCGCACGACGCGGCGCAACCACACGTCCGGCGCCGAAAGCGGGCCGCGACGCGCTTGTTCGTCGAGCTCGGCCAGGCTGCCTTCGAGCGCGGTTTCGGGCAGGCTGCCGAGCGCCGACAAGGCCCGCGCCCGGGCGCGGTCACCCAGCTCGGCCGGGGCCGCTGCCAGGTAGCTCGTCAGCGCCAGCAGAGCCTCGGCAAAGCGTCGGCTGGCCAGCGCCGCTTGCAGGTGCAGCTCCGAACAGATCAGCCGTTCCGACGGATCCACCAGCTTGCCCTCGAGCCCCTTCAGCTTCGCGAGCGCGGCCTCCGGATCTTGGCGCGCGAGCAAGAGCCGGGCGGCGGCCACCTCCGCGAAGTCGCGCACGCTCGGCGAGTCCGACGCGCGCCCTTCGGCGATCAGCCGCTTGGCCCCCGCCTGGTCGCCGGTCACGATCTCGATCCAGGCCAACAGCACGCGCACGTTGGCCGCGCGCGGATCATTCGGGTAGCGGGCGAGGAACCGCTCCAACGCAGGGCGCTGCGCCGGGCGGCGCGGCTCGTCCTCCTCGAACCAGCGCTGAACAATCGCACGGAAGGCCGCCTGAGCGTCGCGCGTCTCGCTCAAGCTCGGGGTAGGCTGGTGCGCTTCCTGCCCGGCGCCGCAGCCGGAGCCGGCAAGCCCCAACAAGACGACGGCGTAGCGAGTGACGGAAGCGCGGAGCATGCAGGTGACCGAAGACGGCGCGGCCTCGAAGGCAGAACAACTGGCACACGCGCGGCCGGCCGTCGAGCGTTGGCTGTCGTGGTCGGGCCTGGTGCCGCTGCCGGCGTTCCTGTGCATCCACCTTTCGCGCGAGCTGGGCTTGGCCTTCGCCGACGACGTCAGCGACGTACTGCGCCCGGCTCCCGGCGCGTTCGCGCAGGTGACGTCTTGGCTGCTGGTTTGGCTGCCGCTCTTGGTTCACGCGCTGCTGGGCGTGTACTTGCTGCTCGCCGGGCGCCCGCTTGCGCCGCCGCCGAACGGAGAGATGCCACGGTTGGCGCGGGTGGTCTCGCGTGCCAGCGCCGTGCTGGCCTTGGCGTTCGTGCTTGTGCACGCGCGCGCCTACGCGCTGCCGGTTTGGCTCGGACAGGCCGACGCGCGCGACGCCGGCTTTCGACTGCTGGCCGAGCTTTCGAGCACGCAGCTCGGCGTACCGGTGCTGAGCGGCGTTTACTTGTTGGGCCTGCTGGCCACCGCCGCGCACGGCAGTATCGGCCTGCACAGCGGACTTGCCCGCGCCGGGCTGCTGGAAACGGCAGCGCGACGCCAACGCTCGGCGCGCGCCTGCGCGGCTTTCGGGGTGCTGGTGTTCGGCGTGGGTGCGATGGCGGTCATTCGCGTCGCCAGCGGCGTGCTGGTGCGCTAAGGACCCCGGCGATGCCGAAGTGCTACTTCTTGACGTTGTGCGGCGGGTCCAGCCTGGACCAGCACTCGAACAACGTGACCCTGTTCAACATCGTCGAGCAGGTCAACCTGCAGCCGAACGCAGACCCGCCCCCCGGCGCTTACCTCCCGTTGGAGGTGCACGCTTACTTCTTGCTCGGCCCCGGTGAGCTGGCGCAACCGTTCGAGGTGCGCTTTGCGCTGGTCGCGCCGACGGGGCTCGAGCTGCTCACCGACGCGACGCCACACAAATCGACCACGCCACGCTACCGCACGCGCTCGCTCGGGCTGCCGGCGCCGTCGGTGCCCGGCAACTACCAAGTCTGCGTCGACATTCGCCAACCGGGCATGGACGGCTTCACGCGCGAAAGCTTGCACTGGCCGCTCGTCGTCGCGCGCATCGACCCCAAGCCAGCCACCGTTCACTAACTCAATTGCAGGGGCAACCGGACTGGACGGCGCAGTCGAAGGTCTTCAACAGCTCGCCCATGGACGCGCCGGTAGGCCCGCCCCACTGGTCGATGGTGCCTCGACAATAGGCGTCGGAGTAGCACTCGAAGGGTTGGCAGCCCTTGGTCTGCATGCAGCTGAAGATCGCCAAGCAGCCGAAGTCCTGGAGGCACTGCGACAGCGCCGGCGCGCACGCGTCGCGCAAACATGCACCGCAGGCCAGCGCGTCTTGACCGCCGAAACCAGCGGTACCGTAGCCGCCGACCGCATAACCACCGTAGCCGCCGACCGGATAGCCGCCGCCCACATAACCGCCGTAGCCGCCCGTCTGGAAAGCGCCACCGAACGCGAAAGTGCCGCCGTAGCCGCCGGTCGGAAAAGGGCCGCCTCCAGTTGCGCCGGTACCGAAGCCACCCATCGAACGCGCACCAGCCACCCCGACGCTTCCCGCGACGTTGCCGCGACCGCCACGGCTGGAACGGCCCGCCGCCGACGACGTACCGCCGCGAGCGACCGCACCGGCCACAGCGTCGCTACCGCCCTCGTCGAATTCGCCTTCCAGCGCGCCGGTGCGCCCGCCGCAGCCTGCGCCAAGCAAGACACCGACACCGAGCAAGAACGAAATTCGGCCCCAACCGCTCATCCTTTTACCGTACTCCATCGGAACCGGCCGCGCCGCTCTGGCCGGAGTCTTCTGAACGGATTTGTGGCAGGGTAAGCGCCCTACGACCATGGACAGCGTCGAAATTCGCGGACTCTCATGCCGCTGCATCATCGGCATCCGAGCGCGTGAGCGGCGCGTCTCTCAGCGCGTCCTGCTCAACATCGAGCTTTTGGTCGACCTCGAGCGCGCCGGCAAGAGCGGGCGGATTGCCCACACCGTCGACTACTCCCGCGCCTCGACGGAGATCATCGCGCTCCTGCAGTTCCGTCGTTACTCGCTGCTCGAGGTCGCGGCCGAGGAATGCGCCGGCTGGCTGTTCGCGGCCTACCCAGCCGTGCAAGCCGTCACGCTCAGCATCGCCAAACCGCAAGCCTTGGCCGGGCAAGCCGAGTCAGGCGGGGTGCGCATCGTGCGCCAGCGGCCGGCGGAGGCCACGCGCCAACGCACGCCGTTCGGCTTCGTGCAGTCACAGCTCGAGACGAGTGAAGCCAGCATCTCGCTCGTCGGGCTCGACCCGGGCGCCACCCTCGCCCCCGCTTCGCTCGCGGCCGAGCATGCGCTGCTACTCCCGCTCTCGGCGCGGCTCGAAAGCACCCGGCTCTTCACCCCACACGAGCCGGTTCGGCTCGGCTCCGGTGAGGCCTGCACGAATCGCGACGCGCTCGCGGCGCTGCTCGTCATCTGCGCCCAGCGCAGCAGCCACGCTTAGTCACCCGTCGAAAATCGACCTGGTGCAGGCCTTGAGCTTCGGCGGCTAACCGTCCAGGAAGAGTGAGGTTTTACGCCTCAGGTAATCAGATGTGGGGAAAGGCAGGATATTTTGCTTGGCAGCCCGGCCGACCTTTTGAGATAACGGGCGCCTAGCGAGGGAAACCGGCTTTTCCGGTTCAAGCGTCCAGCCCAGGAACACGCCTATGGCATCCGAAAGCACCGCCGTATCGAGTGACCCCGCCGCGGCCGGCAAGACCGAGCCGCCGTCAGCCACGGATCGCTCCCGGCGGAGTGAGCGGCGCATTCCGAGCGCGCGAGAGACGATGGCGACGCTGCCCGATTTCGAAGCCGACGATTTCGACTTCGAGCCTCACGACACGATTCCAGCTCCGCCGTGGCTCGACGAGCTCGAAGACAAGATATCCCCGCCGCACAAGGCGCCGTAGTCGTTACAACGTAGCTATTTCGCCTACGCAGCACTACTTTCGTCGGCCCCAAGCGGAGGAGTCGACCTTGAATCGTGCATCATTGACGGCGCGTCGTTTCGTGCTCGCCCTGTGTCAGCTGGCGGTGGTTTTGCTGTGCTCTGGCTCCGCGCTCGCAGGCGGACGTATCGAGTGGAAGAGCACCGCCGTCAAAGAGCGCGACGACAAGTCGTGGCGCCTCGAAGTCGCCATCTACATGCCCAAGGCACCCGACGTGCCTCACGTGCCGATGAAGTTCGAGTTCCAGCCAACCGCCTACTACGCGCGCGACATGACCGACGGCGACAAGCTGGTGGAGCACACCGTGCCCCTCACCGACCGCCAGTCGTTGATCGAGAGCGTGGACGTTGGCTTTTTGGACAGCGGCTCCGGCAAGATCGAATCGCGCACCCGCTTCAGCTTCAAGGTCACGCGCGCGCACGGCTACGAAGCCGGCGAGTACAAAGTGACCATCCGCGACACCCGTGACGGCAAGGTCGTGGGCACGGCCCAAACCCTGAAATTCCAAGGCGAAAACGAGACGATCGACCGCCGCGCCATGGTCTTCGCGTCCAAGGACAAGAAGAAGGACGAGAAGAAAGAGGGCGGCGACGCCGGCGGCGACAAGCCGAAGGACGAAGAAAAGAAGGCGGACGCGCCCTCCGACGACGCCCCCAAGGCCGACGCGGCCCCCGGCGCCGACGACGACAAGCCCAGCAAAGACGAAGCCGCCAAGGACGACAACGCGCCCCCACCGGTCGAAGGCAAGCCCGGCGGCTGCGGCTGCAAGGTCGCGGGCGCGCCGCAATCGAACGCGGCGGCATTGCTCGCGCTCGCGGGCGTCGCGGTCTTGTTCGCGCGTCGCCGTCGGCTGGCCAGCGGCGGCTGAACGCCGCGAGCGCGCTCGCTAGCTTGCGACGCGCGTCACGTGCTGGACGAGCCGTTCGACTCCCTCACGGAAGACGGACGGCTCGGTCAGCAGGCTAACGACCGCGTACGGCTCGCGCTCGAAATCGTAGTACCAGCCGGGCTGCACCAGCACGCTCTGGTCGCGCAGCAAACCGAGCACCAGCGCTTCCTCGCTCGCTACCGCCGGTAGCTGCAGCACGCTGCTCCAGCCCGCTTCGGCGCGCAGCAACGTGAGCGGCGCCGCCCGCACGCTGTGCTCGAGCAGCGCCAGGTTTTCCCGGCAGCGCGCCGAAATGGCCGCCGCCACGGTGGGAGCCAGCTCGAGCACGCCCGCCAGCGCCTCTTGAATGGCGCTGCCGACCGACAAAAAGGTGTCGGCGATCAACTCCAGGCGCTCACGGGCTTCGCGGCGCGCGCGCTCGGGCCCCGACACGACGGTCCAACCCAGCTTCAGCTGCGGCGACCCAGCGCGCTTGCTCAAGCCGTCGAGCGTGAACGTGAGGCAGCCGTCGTGGGCCGGCACGGGCGACGGCGCGTCGCGAAGTAGCGGAAAGGGCGCGAAAACTTGATCGATGATCAGCGGAAGCCCGATGGCGGCGAGCGCGTCTCGCTCGGTTTCGCGCAAGTATTGGCCAGTCGGGTTGTTGGGCGAAACCACGACGATGGCGCGAACGCGCGGCGTGAGCGCGCTCGCGAGCGACGGCAAATCGATGTGCCAGGCACCGTCGTACGCCAAGCGATAGGGCAAAGCCTGCACACCTTCGAGCTCGGCCAGATGCTCGAACAGCGGATAGCTGGGCGATGGCACGAGCACGGCGTCGCCCGGGTCGCACAGCAGCTTGAACAGAAAAGCGTAAGCCTCGCTGGTGCTGGCAGTGAGTAAGATGTCCGCGGGGTCCGCGCCCGTCAGCCGCGCCACGGCCTCGCGCGCGCTCGGCAGGCCGAACGGTTCCGGCCGATAGCTGCGCGCGGCGGCGTGAGCGCGCTCCAGCACGCCGAGCAACTCCGTCGGGTAAGCGATACCCGCAGACGTCGGGTTCGAGCCGGTCAAATCGAAGCGGGGCGGGCCGCTTTCGGCGAGCAACGCATGGACGGCGTTCACGGAACGATCGCGGGAAGAGCGCCGAGAAAACACGGTGCCAAGCGTATAGGATCCGCGTAGGATCCACACGAAGCGCCGCGGTTTGGCGCCACGCCCGGAGGCACACGATGACGTCGCTCGACACGGAATGGCCGAATTTCGACGGAGTGCCCGAAGAAGACTCGCTGATTTCGGGGCGGCCGCGCGGACAGACCCTGGCGCGCTACGTCTGGTGGGACGGCGAGGTGCGCGAGGCCGACTCGCTGTCGGTGCACTACTACGCCAACGCGCTGCACTACGGCACCGCCGTGTTCGAAGGCATTCGCTGCTACCCCACCGCCCGCGGCGCGGCGTTGGTGCGCTTGAACGATCACGTCGAGCGGCTGATCGCTTCCGCTCGGCTGTACGGCATGAAGCTACCGTTCGGCGCGGACGAGCTGGCGCGCGGCGCGATGGAGGTCACGCGCCGCAACGGCATGCAGAACGGCTACTTGCGGCCGCTCGCCTACTTCGGCGCCGGCCCCATCGACTTGCGGCCGAAGAAAGAGTGCCCGGTGCGGGTGTTCATCGCCGTGCGCGAGCTGGGCACGTTCTTGGGGGAGGACGCGCTGCGCAACGGTATCCGCGTCACCATCTCCAGCTGGCGCAAGTTTCACCACACCATGCTGCCCACGATGGCCAAAGCCAGCGGGCACTACGCCAACAGCGTGCTTGCCGCACACGAAGCCATGGATCGCGGCTACGACGACGCGATTTTGCTGAACCAAGACGGCACCGTCGCCAGCGCCACCGGCCAAAATGTGTTCTTCGTCAAAGGCGGCGTGCTGCACACCAACGACGTCAGCTCGTCCATCGTGCCCGGCATCACACGCGACTGCATCTTGGCCATCGCCGAAGAGCAAAAGGTGCCAATCAGAATCCGCGCCTTCACGCGCGAAGACCTGCTGCGCGCCGACGAAATCTTCATGACCGGCACCGCCGCCGAGGTCACGCCCGTCCGCGAGCTGGACGGCGCCGAGTTCGTGACCGGCAAAAATACGCTGGGCGCGCTGTTTCAGCGAGCCTACCTGCGCGCGGTCACCGGCAAAGACGAGCAGCGCCTCAGCTGGCTCAGCTTCGTGAAGTAGGGAAACCTGCGCACGACGCCGCAGCGGCGCGCTCTTGCCGGCGCGCGCGGGCGGCGCCTATTCTGGACGGCATGTTCGAGCAATTGTCGCGTGACGACCGCCTGCTGCTACTGCGATTCGTGTGCGCCTTTGCCTGGACGGATTTGCAAATCCACGAAGGCGAGCGAAAATTCGTGGAACGCCTGATCGAACGCATGCAGCTGTCCAGCGACGACCGCGCCGAAGTTCTCGCCTACCTGCACATCGCGCCCTCCCCCGAAGCCACCAACCCCAAGCTGGTGCCGCCCGCGCACCGCCAAATCTTCATCGACTCCGTGCGCGCCCTCATCTACGCCGACGGCGAAGTCGACGCCGAAGAACGCGACCGCTTCGAAAAACTCCGCGCCGCCCTCAGCGGCTAGACCGCCAAGACGCGGCCTCCGCATGATTGAACACGAGGCTGGCTGGGCCGCAGCGCCTCCCCGCGGATTCTCGTCTCGCGTTACCTCCCGTCTTCCCGTCCCGGAAAAACTCGGACCGCCGGTTCCGTCTGGGCTGAAAACCCGCGCCGCTCCAATGCACCCATCCGCCCTCGGCCCGTCAGTCCTCGATCCTGATATCAGGTGATATCACCTTATAATTAGGTGATATCAGCTAATTCTCGCGTCGAGGATTGGCGCCGCGGGACATCGAGCTGGGGCCGCTCGCTCCGTTGCTCGTTGCTACGAGCGGTTCAAGCACCTTCCCTACGTGCAGCCGAGCGCCGTCCCGTGACTTAACCGACCATCTGGCAGCCGGCGTCGCCGCGGCTGGTGATCGGGCGCAACACCAGCCAACGCAGCTCCGGTGGTTGCGGTTGCGAGGGCGTTTCATGCCGTCGGGGCGGCGGGGCCGGCCACCGTCGGCGACTGCCTGTGAAGAAGTCTCGATCGAACGAGGTGGCCCGGAGCCGCTACGGAAGTTTCTGCAATTCAGGCTGCGGGGTGGCAGCCCGGATGTGACGAATCTTTAGCGGGCTCGGGAGTGGCAGCCCTGCCGCGACGAATCTTTAGCGGGCTAAAGAGTGGCAGCCCTGTTGCTCGAATCAGCGGAGCGCGGAGGCGACCGAAGGGCCGCTGGGCTTGCCTTGTTTGGCTTCGACTAGCTCAGCGCGGTAGATCAGCTTGCCGTCGGCGGTGGTGATTTCGCCCGAGACGTCGCGGTCGGCGAAGGTGTTCGAGTGCACCACGGAGAGGGTGGCGGGCGCGTCGCCGATCCAGACTTTGTAGGTCTTGGTTTCGCAGTCGAGCTCGTCGGCGCCGACCAAGCAGGTTTGATCGTTTTCGGAGACGAGGCCGTCGTTCACGTCGGCGGCGTACACGGTGCGGGCGAGCAGCGCTTCGTAGTCGCTCAGCTTGGCGGGGGTTTCGTGGCCGCCGTCGAAGTGAGCAGCCGAGACGGCTTGGCCGCTGCCCAGGTCGAAGCGCACGCGCAGCCGTTCGACCTTTTCGTTTTGGGTGAGCGAGAAATCGACGACCCAGGCCGCGTCCTCGCGTGCCGCGACCTCTTCCGTCAGCGTCAAGGGCTCGCTGGCGAAGCTACCGCTGAAGCGATGCACGAATAGGTCCCCGACGTGGCGCGTCGGCGCCGACAGCGACGGAACCACCGCCGGTGCCGCTGCGACCGCGGGTGCGGGGGCCGTCGGGGCCTTGGCGACAGCCCCGGAGTGGCCGCATCCAGCAACGACGAAGGCAGCCAGTAGTGCGGACGATTGAGCGAGCTGGCGAGCGGAGTGCATAGACCTCCCTTTCCACACACGAGCAAAAGCGGCCAAATTTCCGGCGGCCGGCGTTGCGTTTTGCCCCTCCGTCAGCGAGGGGGTCGGAGCCCAATCGTCTCGCTGCGGCGGCGGGAAAAGCCGGGTTATGCTGACTGGCTATGTCCGGTTCTCTGGACTTGTCGGTTGCCGAGCGCGCGAGCCTCTTCGATGCGCTTCGCCAGGCTGCGGAGCGGTCAGGTACTGGCCTCGCCATCACGGATATTTCCAGCGATCAGCCGCGCAATCTGTTCGTCAGCGCCGACCTGGCGCGCATGATGGGCTACGAGCCGCAAGAAGCGCTGTTGCTCGACCCGTGGTCGATGATCGCGCCCGAAGAGCTGCCGCGCCTGAAAGACATGGCGAGCCGGCGCGCGAACGGCGAAAAGGTTCCGGGCAGCTTCGAAACGGTGCTCCTGCACCGAACGGGCGCGCGCATCGCCATCGAGCTCGCGCAGAGCCGTACCATGCTCGACGGGTACCCGGTGACGGTGACTTTCGTCAACGACATCTCCTCGCGCGCCGCCACCTCGCAAGCCCTGCGCGAATCCGAAAAGCGCTTCCGCGATCTGGTCGACGGCGCGCCGGACGGGGTCGCCATCTTGCGCGGCCCCAACGTCGTGTTCCTCAACGCGCGGGCGGCCAAGCTGTTGGGCTTGGAGAACGCGGCGCAGGGCACCGGCCGTGTCATCACCGATTTTCTGCACCCCGACGATCGCGAGCGCGCCGCCACGCGCATTCGTCGCTTGCTCAAAGAGGGCGGGCTCGACGAGCGTGCCGAGTACCGCTCGATCGACGGCCGCGGCGAAGAGCACACCGTCGAAATTTCGTCGATTCCCATCGAGTACCAGGGCGGCCCCGCCGTCTTGGCGTTCGCGCGCGACGTCACCGAGCGCAAACGCATGGAAATCAAGCTGCTGGAGGCGGACCGGCTGACCGCGCTCGGCGTGCTTTCAGCGGGCGTGGCCCACGAGATCAACAATCCGCTCGCCTACGTGCTGCTCAATTTGGAGTACTTGAAGCGCGAGCTACCCAAGGCCGCTGGCGATCCCGCGCGCATCGAGTCGTTGATGGTGCGGGTCCAGGACGCCTGTCACGGTGCCGATCGCGTCGCGTCCATCGTGCGCGATCTACGCACGTTCGCGCGGGGCGAAGAGACGGCACGCCAACCCGTCGGGTTGGAGTCGGTGATCGAAGCCGCCGTCAACATCGCCTACCCCGAGATTCGCACGCGCGCGCGCCTCGAGCGGCGCTACCAAACCGTGCCCGCCGTCGACGGCAACGCCGGGCGCCTCGAGCAAGTGTTCTTGAATTTGCTGCTCAACGCCGCGCAAGCGTTTCCCGAAGATTCGGACGAGAGCGACAACCTCATCCGCGTCAGCCTGCGCTCGGAGGGCGACCAAGTCGTGGCCGAGGTGGCCGACAACGGGCCCGGTATTGCCCCCGATTTGTTGGGGCGTATTTTCGACCCGTTTTTCACGACCAAGCCGGTGGGAGTCGGCACTGGCCTCGGGTTGCCGATTTGCCGGGGGATCGTGCAGACGCATGGCGGCGAAATCACCGTCGACAGCAAGCCCAACGCCGGCGCGGTCTTCACGCTGAGCTTTCCGGCCTCCAAGCTGTCGCCCATCATGCCGTCGCGAAAATCGGACCGCATGCCGCAAGAGCCGGGCAAAGAGCGCGAGCGCGGCCGAGTGCTGGTCGTCGACGACGAGAGCGTCGTGGCGCACACGCTCAAGGTGCTGTTGCAAGGCGAGCACGACTTGGTGGTGGCCCAGAGCGGCGCCGAAGCGCTCGAGCTGCTGCAAGGCGAAGCCGCCACTACCGCGAGCTACGACGCCATCTTGTGCGATCTGATGATGCCGGGCATGACCGGCATGGAGCTGTTCGAAGTCTTACGCCGCGAATACCCGACCCTCGCCGGCCGCGTCGTGTTCATGACCGGTGGCGTTTCGATGATGCGCGTCTCCGAGTTCCTCGAGAGCGTGCCCAACGCCAAATTCGAGAAGCCCTTCGACATCGCCGAGCTTCGCCGCACGCTGCACACGTTGGTCGCCAAATCACGCGGCAGGTCGCCCAGCGCGCCGCCCCACGTCCGCGTCTGAGGTCGGCACGATGACCGCGCCTTCAGCGAGCGACGCGGGACTGCCGGGCGGATGTCGTCGGCCCCGATCACGGCGCTGCGGCGAGGCGCTCTCATTCAAGCCCGGACGCGCTCTATTGCTCGCTTGCTGCCTGGGCAGGGTCAGCGCAGCTCCGCCTGCGCGAGCGGTGGAGACCGCCGACACGTCGACGCCACCGCCAAAGGCCGAGAAATCCGAGCAACCCGGGGTCGACGTTTTGACCTTCCACCGTTCGAATTACTTCGTCACCGGCTTCAACAAGACGACGCAAGCCAAATTCCAATTCAGCGCCAAGTACGACCTGTGGCCGAGCGCCGGCCGTCACACCGTCTATCTCGCGTACACGCAGAAGTCGCTATGGGACATCTACGACAGCTCGGCGCCGTTTCGCGAATCCGACTATGCGCCGGAGGTATTCTACGCGCACTACCACGCCGACGATCGCGAGCAGCTGCCGCCAAGCTGTGGTCTTTTCGCAGAGCAGCTGGGGGTCGAGCACGAATCGAACGGTGAACGGAGCGACACTTCACGCAGCTGGAATCGGCTGTTCGCCGACGCGCGACTGAGCTGCGGAGGGCACCCTTGGTACGGCTACCTGGATCTGCGGATCTGGTACCCTTTTTTGCTGCGCGAGAACGCCGACATCGTCCACACCCAAGGCTACGGTGAGCTGGCAGCGTCCGCGGGTGTCGACGCGCCGGACCTCCACATGAACGGCATCGTGAGCGTTGCCCTGCGGAAGGGCATCTCGGGTTCGCTACGTAAGGGCAGCCTGACCCTCGACGCGCGTTGGCGCCCTACTTATCAACACTTGTTGGGCAAGGCCTGGCGCTTCGCTCCATTCGTTTGGTTTCAATTGTTCACCGGCTACGGGGAGACATTGGGCACCTTCGACCGAGCCACCACCAGCGCGCGCGTCGGGATCGGCCTGACCGATAGCGTGCGCTAAAAGCCGAGCGCTACGCGGCAGGCCCGTCGGCTCAGGGTTCGAGGGCGTCTAGATCTTCGACCATCACCGGCTTGTCGAGATGCAGGCGCTTCATGGTGGCAGACACGAGCTCGGGGAAGTAGCCGGCGAGAGCCGTCGCGCCGGCGGAGGCACCGATGGCGGTGGCCCAACCGAAGGGACCGATGGGTCTGCAGCCGAAGAGCTGTGACACGCCGGGGGTCTGCACGATCAGCGCCAGCGTGGCGGCGGAGGCGACGCTGGTGATGACCACCGGGCGGCTGAGCTTGCCCGACGTGAGGGTCTGGCCGAGCTGAGAGCCGACGAGCGCGAGCAAGCCCACGGTGTTGGCGCGCTCGCGGCCACCGAAACGCGTGATGACCCAGGCGCTGCCGGCACCGAGCGAGGTGACGAGCGCGCGCAGCGCGATGTCGCGATTGAGCGGCTGGCCCAGCGAGGCTTCGGGGCCTTCAGTGCGGAGGGCGCTGAGCGTCTCGAGCGACGGCGGGCGGAGCGCAATGGCCATGGCCGGCGCGACGTCCGTGAGCAGATTGACGAGCAGCAGTTGGCGGGGGTTCAACGGCGGGCGGCCGTCGACCAAGCCGGCGGCCAGCGTGAAGCCGATTTCGCCCAAATTTCCGCCGACCAGGATGGACACGGCGTCGCGCACGGACGCCCACATCGCGCGGCCCTCGACGATGGCGTGCACCAGCGTTTCGATGCGCTCATCCATCAGCACCACGTCGGCCGCGGCGCGCGCGGCGGCGGTACTGTGACGGCCGACGGCAATGCCGACGTTGGCCAAGCGGATGGCGGGCGCGTCGTTGGCGCCGTCACCCACCATGGCCACGACCCGACCGGCGCGCTGCAGCGCGCGCACGATGCGCACCTTTTGCGCCGGTGTGACGCGCGCAAACACCCGCACTCGCTTTAGCTGCGCATCCAGCTCTTCGTCCGAAAACTGCGCGAGCGCGCCGCCCGACATCACGATGCCGCCCGGAGGCAGCAGACCGACTTGGCGCGCGATGGCCTCGGCCGTGCTCGGGTGATCTCCGGTCAGCATGTACGTGACGACACCAGCGTCGTGCAGATCCGAAACGGCTTGCGCGGAGGTGGGCCGCACCGGATCGTGAAACGCGACGAAGCCGCGGAAGCACAGCCCCGGCAGTTGCGCCAAATCGTGATCGGTCGGGACCTTGGCTTCGGCGACGCCCAGCACGCGCAAGCCGGCGCTGCCCAGCTCCTTGGCGCGCTCGAGCAGCGCGACGCGACCGGCTTCGTCGACGTCCG
>JBEQSW010000347.1:0-6857 GCA_040348565.1 Myxococcales bacterium
GCCCGTCGTGGGCTGACGCGCTTGCCCTGTCTGCCGCCCCGTCGTGGGCTGTCGAGCTCGCCCTGTCTGCCACGCCGTCGTGGACTGACGCGCTCGCCCTGTCTGTCGGCCCGTCGTCGGCTGTCGAGCTCGCCCGAACTGCCGCCCCGTCATCACTTGCGATCATGCGCGAGAGAACGAATGCAATCCTCGAACCAACGCTCAATCGAGACTTCCAACGCGGCCGGACCTCCTGCGGCATCGTTGGTTGCGACGAGCTCGGCCGAAGCTCACTGCTCGAAGCGGATATCAGCTGATATCACCCAATTATCACCCAATATCACCTAATAACAGGATCGCGGTGCGACGCCGAGCCGAGCCGAGCCGAGCCGAGCCGAGCCGAGCCGAGCCGAGCCGAGCCGAGCCGAGCCGAGCTGGGGCCAGGATGGTCAGAATTCGGCGCCGAAGCAGAGTCGGTGCGGTTCTCCAACCGACGCGAGGGCCTGGGTGTCGCGATGTGGCCGCCAGATGCCGGTGGCGGCCACTGGCGTACCACCAGGGCGGATACGCCGACTCATCGACCTGACGGAATCCGTTGGCCGTCGGACGTGCACCGAGGTGGCGCGAGTGAGGGGCTAGAGCCGGGCGATGGTTTGGTCGTGCACCAGGTCGACGACGTATTTGACGGCGTCGGGGTTGGTTTCGGGGAGAATGCCGTGGCCGAGGTTGAAGATGTGGCCGCGGTGGCCGCCGCGGTGGAGCACGTCTTTGACGCGCGCGGCGAGCAGGTCGCGGGGGGCATCGAGCAGCAGGTTGTCGAGGTTGCCTTGAACGGCGACGCCGTCGCCCAGCAGCTTGCGCGCCCAGTCGAGCGGCGTCTTGGCGTCGATGCCGATCACGGTGCCGCCGGCTTGTTTTTGCAGCTCGAGCAGCATGGCGGTGCCGGTGCCGAAGTGGATGACGGGGACGCCGGTTTGCTCGACGGACGACAGAATGTGCTTCACGTGCGGCTGGATGAACTGCACGTAGTCGTCGGGCGAGAGCGCGCCGATCCACGAGTCGAACAGCTGGACGGCTTGCGCCCCGGCTTCGACCTGCGCGTGAAGGTAGCGTCGGGTCATTTCCGACAGCTTTTCCATCAGCGCGTGCCACACCGCGGGCTCGCGGTACATCAAGCGCTTGGTGATGGCGTAGTCTTTGCTCTTGCCGCCGCCTTCGATGAGGTAGCTGGCGAGCGTGAAGGGGGCGCCGGCAAAGCCGATCAGCGGCGTCTTGCCGTCCAGCTCTTTCCGAATCATGCGGATGGCGGCCAGCACGTAGCCGAGGCCTTCTTCCGGGGCGAACAGGCGTAGCTTGTCGACGCCGGCCTTGTCGCGCACGGGCGTGTGGATGACCGGACCTTCGCCGGCGGCGAACTCGAACGGTGCGCCGAGCGGCTCGAGCAAGAGCAAGATGTCCGCGAACAGAATGGCGGCGTCGACGCCCAGGGCTTTGACCGGTTGGAGCGTGACCTCGGTAGCAAGCTCCGGGTTTTTGCACAGCTCGATCAGCGTGTGCTTTTTACGGAGCGCGCGGTACTCCTCCATGTAGCGCCCGGCTTGGCGCATGAACCACACCGGCGTCGCGTCGACCGGCTCACGCCGACAGGCGCGCAAAAAGCGATCCCACATCTGCTCGCTCGATTCTTTAGAGGGTTTGAACCGGGGCCGCCTGCTTGCCCGCGTGGGGCGCAAGCTCGCCGTTCATCGACTTTTGCTGCATCTCGTACTTCGACGGGCACTTGGCCACGATCGCGGTCGAGACGAACGTCTTGCCGTCGTCGGCCAGCTTGCCTTCGGCTTGAACTTCCACGTCCATGCCGGGCATATCCTTGAAGGTGTCGGGGACGACGCATGACGGATGCTGCACCGCAAGCTCGACACCTTTTTCTTGCAGCTTGAAGCGGTACTCGCAGGGCTCGTCACGACGCGCCAGCGTGCCCTTCACGAGCATGCCCTTCACGCGGATGGTGCGTTGGTTGTAACGCGCCTGCTCTTTGACCAACTGGTCGACCCCGAGCGAGTAGATGGCGGCGCCCTTGAAGCTGGTGAACACGAGCGTGAGCACGCCCGCCACCATCACCAAGAGCCCGATGAGCAAACCGAGGTTGCCTTTCTTCTTCGGCGTCGGGCGTTCAGGACCGGTCGCTTGAGCGACCGCCGGTACACTGGCCTCGGCGTCTGTTTCGGCGACGGCGCGCGCTAGCTCTTGATCGACACTCATGGCTGGCTCGAATCTTTCGGACGGGACAAGGGTAGCATCATCGGTTCCCGGTGGCTTTGGTGCCCTGACGCCGGTGCAGCCATGCGCCTAGCGCACAAAAAGCCGCTCCCAAGGCGCTGAGCATCAAAAGCGTGCTGGCGCCCAGAAAAGCCGCCTGAAAACCCCCGCTGAGCAGGACCAAGGCCCAAAGCTCGCAGGCACCCAAAATCCCGGCCAACGCTGCGTGACGGCCGCGTGCGCGCGGCCCAAAACGCGCCATCAGATGGCCGGTGATACCGGCCGCAAGCGCAAAAGTCGCGCCTGCGGCGGCTCCGGCCGCGACCACCGCTCCCAGCGCGCGCACCACCGGCCCGGTTCGAGCCAGCGCCAGCGCGGCCAGTGCCAGCGGCATGAAGAGGGTCACCAACATGCCGGAGCCGATCAACACCCAATGCCACGCTGGGCGCCGTGCCGCTTCGGCGTCGTCGCCTGTGGGCTCTTGAATGACCGGTAGTCGGCGCGTTGCCATGAAAAAGCACGCAACTATTGCACGCGCTCGACCGACCAGGGGCCGTGACGCGCAGATTCATCAGCAAAGCTCGAACGTTGTGGCCGGCGGTGTTCGCTTTCGCGATGGCGTCGCTCGCTTCCTCTCACGCAGCCGCCCAAGAGCTGCCACCTCCCTACGAAGCTTGGCAAGGCACCGGCCCCCGACCCCCGACCGCACCACCGGCTGGCGACCTGCCGCCACCGCTCGCTCGCCCGCGAGAGCTGCCCCGACGTCCCTGGGAGCTCGGCGCGTCGCTGGCGGCGTTTTTACCGAGCTGCGGCTCGGGCAGCATCGACGATCGCGGTTGCCTGACGGTGTCGCCGGGCTCGGGACTCGACGCGACCCTCCTCTATCGCGTGGGGCCGTTCTTCGCGTTCGGGCTGGAGGGTGCAGCCAGTGGCTTCAGCCGGCGCGGCCAAGGTGCGCTGTCGGGCGCCGGCGGCGCCGCCCGGTTCTTCGGCGTGGTGGGGCGCGTGTACTTCGCCGAACAAGGGCTTTGGGATCCGTACCTGGCGCTGACGTTGGGCGCGGGCACGCTCGAGCTGGCCGGCACGGAGAGCGCGCGTGTCTCGGTGTCGGGGCTCGGCGGGCGGGTGGCGGGCGGGCTCGACTTTCTGCTCGGCTCGCACTTTCGGGTCGGCCCGAGCGCATCGTTCGCCCATTGGCTCGCGTGGCGCGAGTCCAACTGCAGCACCGGCGTGTGCCGTGACCAAGCTGCCGCTTACGGTCGGCTGCTGGGTTTTGCCACGCTCGGAGTTCGGCTCACCGGTAGCTTTGGTGAGGTGCTTTGAGTTTTTCGACGCTGGGGTTCCGAGCCGCTCGGTCTTGCCGAGGGCGATACGGCTCGCGCTTTGCGCGCGCCTGCTCTACCAAGTCGGGTAGATGCCTCGCGAGCTGAGCCCCTTCGAGTTGGACCGCGAGCTTGCGCGGGTGGTGCCGCGCGCGCGCGCCGCCTACCGAGCGCTGCGAGCCGGCCGCGAGGTGACGCTCACGGTGCCAGACGTTTTGAAAGATCCGGAGACGCTGGACCGGCTGGCCAGCGACAAGAGCGATCCGATCGCGGCGCCCCTCGTGCGTCACCTGTATTGGCTGGAGCTGATGCGCCGCGGCTTGCCGCGCGAAGGCGAGCGAGTGCGGCGCTATCGCGCGGAGCGTCACGCGCTCGACAAGCCGTTGTCCGGGCACTTCACCTGGCGTGAGCTGCTCGGCCACGCGCTGCGCGACCGCGCCCGCCGCCCGGCGTTGCTCGAAGCCCTGTGCGAGCGCGGCGATTCCCTGCGCGATGCCGGTTCACGCCTCTTGGAGCTACGAGCGGAGCTGCCAAGCTTTGGCGGGCGCAGCCGAGCCGAGCTCGAGCTGCCGCACCCGGAGATCGCCGAGCACGCACGGCGCTTTTTGGCCGACTCGGCCGATGCTTACGGCAGCCTGGAGCTCCGCGAGCTGGCTAGCGTGCTCGAGCGAGGTCTCGCGCGCGACGCCGACGACGGTTGGCCTCGCCAACTGTCGCTGCGCAGCTTGAACGACTTGCTCGGCAGTCCCGACTGGCTCTCCGGCTTGCGCCCCGACTTGGGCGAGCTGCCAGTGACGCTCTCGGCCGCCAGCTTCGTGCGCGGCCTCTTGCGCCTGGGCGCGGCGTGGAACGACGCTTTGGCGCCCGCGCAGCAACCATTCGCGCTCGCCCACGACACCTTCGGCCTCGCTCGGGCGACGCACGGCGCCCTGTTCGCCAGTGTCGCGCTCACGCCCAGCTTTCTCAAACGCCAGCTCGGGCTCGGCAAAGAGCGCGCCGTCGGACACGCTCGCGCTCTGGCGCAAAGCGCGTTGATTTTCGCCCGCCTGCTGGCGCTGCGCGTGTTGCTGGCCGAGCCGGCGCTGGCGGGACCCAGCGCGCTCCGCGAAGCCTTCTCCGAGCACGGAGCCAAAGCGTTCGGCTTCGAGCCCCCGCCCAACGCCGCCGGGCTCTTCTGTCGACCGCGCTTGGGCGACGCACAACGCCTGGCGGGCATGCTGTTGGCAGCCGCCCGCGCCGAACAGTTGGCGGCCGAGCACGACGAAGATTGGTTTCGCAATCCGCGCGCCATCGAGCAGCTGCGCTCCGAGACGCGCAGCGTGCCCGCTACCACTTGCACGACCGAAAGCCTGGAAGCCGGCGCCCGCTGTCTGAAGCAAGCGCTCGTCGAGCGGCTTTAGCGTTTGCGAGCAGCGCGCAAGAGCGTTTGCTCTTCAGCGCCGAGCCAGGCGACCGCTTGCGAAGTGGCGGGCGTCGCTAGCCAGTCTTCGTAGTTGGGCTCCAGCGTGTCGACGCGAAAGCGACGCTCGACTGCGCGCTCTTTCTCACGCGCCTTTTGTAGGACGAAGCCGTCCTCCAATTTGAAGCCGCCCAAAGCCAAGAGCGGCCGACCTTCGCGCCAGGGCAGCGTGGAGGCCGAGACCACGTAGCGTCCCGAGCCATCGCGGCGCGCGTACGAAGCCTCGAAGCCGAAAATGGCGTCGAGCAGCTTGGGCTCCGCGGCTGCGCGCTCCATCAAATCGCTCAGGCGCGCGGCGGGCGGCAACGCTTCGGCGCGGCCCCGCACGAAGATGGCGTGCTCACCCGCGATCACCAAACCGCCACCACGATGCGTGACTTGCCCGCTCTTGGTGTCGTGCTCCTCCAGCAGCGTGAGGCCGATCAGCGGACCGTCGCCGCTCGGCTGGAGGCGCCAGTCTTCCACGTAGGCGCCACTGGGCGCGTACTCGATCAGGCAGTCGCCCACGCGCCGCAAGTCGCCGGGCTCCGGCCACTTGGCGTGAATTTGAAACGCCGTCCAGTCGGTCCATTGCATGGTGCCGGCCAGCTCCACGCCACCGCCGCTAGCCGCCTCGAAGCGCGTCGGCGAAAGCCCGCCCTCGACCTCGGCCATGCGCGTCAGCTCGTCCAGCGACAGCTCCGCGAGTGACTCGCGCGACGGCGGTTTCGGACGATCGGCGGCGAGCCGCAGGTCTCCGGTCAAGCCCCGCGACTGCAACCACAACACGAGCGTCGAGTCGTCGGCGTCGCCATTGAAGAAGGTGATCGAGCGCCGACGAAAGCAACCGAGCGTCCACGGCGGCACACTGCCGTTCGGCGGCACACTGCCGCTCGGGGGCATGGTGCCTTGCAGCGAGCACAGTTCCAGCAGATCCATCAGCGCGGATTCCGTTCGTGAATGACTTTGCCCTCTTGTCCGAACGACGAAAGCGGGCGCGCCCCGGCGGGCAAGCTCAGCTCACCGCGTGAAAGGCGCTCTTTGAGGTAGGTGAAGCTCTGCAAGGTCTGAGCATACAGGTGCTCGCCGGCTTTGACGGGCGGATAACGCGCGGGGCGCTCAGAGCTGACGAATTGCGGCAACGGCGCGACCTCGACCTCGTAGTCGCAAGAAAAGAACAGCGGAAACGAAAAGCGCTCTTCGCTCACCTTGCGCACCCGGTGCGAAGTCGCCACGAGCTCTCCGTTCGTCCACATCTCGAGCGTGTCGCCAATGTTGACCACGAACGCGCCGGGCCGAGGCGGGGCGTCGATCCATTCTCCGGCCCCGTTCATCACTTCCAGCCCCGGCGTCGTCGGCAACAGAATCGTGAAGCACTCGTAGTCGGTGTGGGCGCCGATGCCCACCGTCACGTCCGGCGCGGGGTTGGGCGGGTAGTGCAGCATGCGCAGCTGGCTGGGCGGCGCGTTCACGAAGCGGTCGAAAAATGTCTCGGGCAAGTCGAGCGCCAGCGCAAACCCGCGCAGCAGGCGCTGACCGAGCTCGAACACGGCTCGGTAGTAGCCGCCCACGGCTTCGCGGAAGCCAGGCAGCGTCGGCCACACGTTGGCCCCAGCAAAAGGATCGCGCCTCGAGTCCACGCTGCCGGCCGGCAACTCGAAGCACAGATCGAACGACTCTTTTTGGTCGCGCGCTCCGCCGTAGAACACTTCTTCGCCCGGCGGCACGTAGCCGCGGTGGTTGCTCGATTTGCCGATGTAGTATTCGAGCTTCTGCTCGCTCGGCAGCGCAAAAAACGCCTCCGCCTGGGCCAAAAGTCCGCGCACCGTCGCGTCATCGACCCGGTGACCCACGAGGTA
>JBEQSW010000362.1:0-6559 GCA_040348565.1 Myxococcales bacterium
CCGCTGCCGCTGGGCGGCACGCTACCGCTCGTCGGCGCCCCCAAGGCCGTTGAAATCGGCTCCGTGCCGGCTCCGGCGCAGCCGGTGCTCGGCCAGACCCTGCCGCTCGAAGGCGCCAAGAAGCCGGCGCCAGCGCCTGCCGAGGGCCATGCCGACGGACCAAAGCGCTCCGAGGTCGTGACGCGGCCTCCGGCGGCGGGTCCTCGTCCCGCGAGCTCCAAGGCGCCCGTCAAGAAGGCCCCCGCCAAAGCCGCGCCCGCGCCAGCGCCCTCCAACGAAGGCTCGGGCTGGGTGCGGACGGCGCTGTTCTCGCTCCTGGCCGCGGGCGCTTCGTATTACGCCATCACGATGCTCTCCACGCGCCTTGCGCCGAGCAAGCCGGCGCCAACGGCGGACGCGACCACACCCGCGCCCGTCGCACCCGCCCCCGTTGTTCCGACGCCTGTCGTTCAAGGCGCGCCCAAACCGCAGCTGACCACCAGCGACTCGCCGCTTCCGCCCGGGACCGACGTGCCGGTCGGCAACGGCTTGCTCGAGATCCAAGTGCCGGACGGCACCGCCATTCGGGTCGACGGCGAATACCTCGGCATGGGTCCCGCGCGTCGGGTGCCGTTGGCGCCCGGTGGTCATCAGTTGACGTTGGGCGACGGCACGCCCGAAAGCGTGCTGGTGAAGGCCGGTCAGCGCACGCTCGCGGTCCTTGCCAAGCCTTCCGTGGCGGCTCCTGCCGGATCCCCGTGAGGTTGCCGTTTACTGCGCTCGCGACCTGCCTGGCGGTGGTCGTCAGCGGCTGCCACAAGGAGGAGCCGCCGCCTTCGCGTTCGGGCGGGCAGCAGGCGGCGCCCGCGGCTCCGGCGGCAACCTCGCCGACGACGGGACGGGCACCCGCGGCCGAGCGCATCGATTTGTTGAAGGAGCTGTCTCGCTGCGAAATCGAGCACCATGGCCGCTTGCTCGACTTCGGCGGCACCCAGCCGCCGCTGCGCGGCTTTGCCGCCGCGCAAGCCGAGCCGCCGCCGTCGATTGATCGCGGCGGTGACACTTTCGAGCGGATTTTCTCGCGCGAGACGCTGCTCGACTTCTGGCTCGACGAGCCCGGCACCGAAGTCGCGGTCACGGTGCGTCTGCACTCCATGCTCGCCAAGTGGCTGTACGTCGCCATCGACGACAAGCGGCTCGGCGCCCAGAAGCTGACCATCGGCGAGACGCGCGCGGTGTCGTTCCCAGCCGCCACCGGCACCCTCGGCCGCGGACGGCACCGCTTGAGCCTGCGCTTCTCCGGCTCGCCGCGCGGCTCCAAAGAGCCGATCGTCGATCTCGATTGGGTGCGCATCGGTCCGCCGCTCGAGAACCGCGCGACCTACGCCGCGCCGACGTTGCACGACGTCGTCAGTGACGTGGTGCTCGACAAGATGCCCAAGCGCTCGATCGTGCTGCGCGCGCCGAGCGTCGTGCGTTGCTTCTTGCGGCCGGCCGCGGACGCCCGGCTCCGCGTTGGGCTCGGTTTTTGGGGCTCTGGTCGGGGCACCGCCGAGATCGCGCTGGTCAGCGACGAAAAGGCGCCGCGCGTGCTGTCGACCCGCAAAATCTCGGGCGGCGACGGCGGCAGCTTCATGCCGGTTTCGCTCGATTTGTCCGCGGCGGCGGGCGAGCTGGTGGGTCTCGAGCTGCGTGCGGTGGAGGGCTCGCGCGGCGGGCGCGTCGTCTTCGGCGACCCCATCATCAGCCGTTCGAGCGCCGAGCTGCCGCAGGCGCCGCCGGCACGCACGGTCGTGCTCGTGGTGCTGGCGTCGGTCGAGCGCGGTCGTTTGCCTCCGTGGGGTCCGGCCGCGGGCATGCCTGCGCTGGCCGACTTGGCCAAGCACGCGGTGGTGTTCAGCGCTCATCGCGCGCCGTCCAGCGTGCCGGCGGCGTCGTTCGCGTCGCTGATCTCGGGCCTAGCGCCGGCCGTGCACGGCATCGAGCGGCCCGGCGACAAGCTGCGCGCCAAAGTGTCCACGCTGGCAGAGACCTTGAAAGAAGCCGGCGGGCGCACCGCCTTGTTCACCGGCGTGCCGACCAGCTTCAGCCCCTTCGGCTTTTCCACGGGTTTCGACGCTTTCGAGACGTTTTCACCGGTCGTCGATCTGCCCGCCAGCGAGCCTTTGACGCGCGCTCAAAGCTTCCTCGAGCAAGAGCTGGCGAGCGGCGGATCGTCCCCGCATTTGGTGGTCGTCGAGCTGCTCGGCGGTCACCCGCCGTGGGATCTCACCCGCGAGGAAGCGGCCGCCCTCAAGCCTCAAGAGTACAGCGGCATCTTGGACCCGCGCCGCGGCGGCATCATTTTGGGCGCCCTGCGCGAGAAGCAAAAGAAGACCTCGCGCAAGATCGGCGACGACGATTGGATTCGGTTGCGCGCGCTCCACGACGCCGCGCTCGCCAAGCAAGACGTGGCGCTGGCTCGGCTAATCGCCATGCTCAAAGCCAAGGGTGCTTGGAACGACACGATGTTGATCGTCACCTCCGACGTCGGGCTGGGCAGCGGCCCGGAGATCCCTTTCGATCCCGCGGCGCCGTTGACCGAAGATCGGCTGCTTTTGCCGTTGATCGTGCGGTTTCCGCGCGACGCTTTGGGCGGCAAAGAGGTGACGCTGCCCAGCACCGCGACCGATGTTTCGGCCACCATTTTGAAGGCGCTGGGCCTCGAGCCTTCGGCGAATTCGGGGGCCGACTTGTTCGCCCGTGGTAGCGGCGTGGCGTCGCTGGGCGGTGACATCGACGTAGCCGCGACCGGCGCCGAATACTCGGCGCGCTTTGCCGGTTGGCTCTTGCGCGGCACCACCGGCAAGACGCCGCGGCTGTGCGCGTCCGACATCGATCCGTCGTGTATCAACGATGCGCTCGACTTGCGGCCCGCCGCCGCTCGCGCGCTCTGGCTCGCGGCCTTCGATGCCGCCGCTGCCAACGCGCGCACCGCCGCCTCGATGGGTCCGCGAGAGCACGCCGAGCTGGACGCCGAGACACAGGCCGCGCTCACGGTTTGGGGCGACGTCAGGTAGTGCGCTCGTGTTCGAGACTGGGTCGAGGCTCAGCAAGCGAGCTTTCGCCGCCCGGAAACGTCCTAAGTGCCGCGCCGGCCGCCCCACAACGTAACGTGCAGACGGCTGGAAAAGCGCAGTGATAGGGCTTGTGACCACGCCGCCACGACCGGCGAGCGCGCCTCGAGCTCCTCGCGCGTCGCGGCCTCCGGCATCAGCAGCGTGCGCTCCCGCGCGAAGCCGAAGCGCTCCCGCAGGGCTTCGGCTTCGTCCCGATCTTGCTCAGTGCGGACGACGAGCTTGAGGTAGGCGCGGCCGCTGTCGCGCAACGCCGTTAGCGCTTCGGGCCGGATGCGCAGCGCCTCCGTGTCGCCCGCCGACGACAGCTTGGGCGAGACGTTCCACTGGTTCACCCGCTCGAGTAGCGCCGCGGAGGGCACGCGCGTGCCATTCGTCTCGATCTCCAGAAACAGCTCGCCCGGTAACCGCGCGAAGACCTTTGCCAGGGCGCGCTGCTGCAGCAGCGGCTCACCGCCGGTAACCACCACGTGGCCAGCCGGCGCCCCCGCGAACTGCTCGACAACGCGCGACAACGCTACTTCGCGCACTTCCGTTTCGTAGTCGAAGTGTTCGAAATCCCAGGTGTATTTGGTGTCGCAGTAGTGGCAATGCAGGTTGCACAGCGAAAGCCGCACGAAGCGGCACGGCTTGCCCGTGTTGACGCCTTCGCCCTGCAAGCTGTCGAACACTTCCGACAGCCGCAGCACCTCGGCGCCGTCGGTCTCGGGATCTACCGGCGCCTTCACAGTGTCGTGCGGATGCGTCGGCCGGTGGAGGCCGGAGCGGCGGTGGCAGCGGGTGCAGCTGGCTTCGGCTCCGGCTTCGCTTCCGGCTTGGCCGCGATGGGCTTGTTGGTGCGCGGTGCGGGAGCCACTGTGGCCGGCTTGTTCGTGGCTTTGGCGGCCGCGTCGGCTTTGGTCTTTTCGGCCTCCGCTTTCATGGCCTCGGCTTCGGCCTTGGCTTTCTCGGTTTCGGCGGCGGCCTTGGCCGCGGCTTCTTGTGCGGCCTTTTCAGCTTGCTCGGCCTTGGCTTTCTCGGCTTCGGCCTTTTGGGCTTCGAGCTTGCCAGCGGCCGCGGCTGCTTCTTCCTTGCCGTGCGAAAGGTTCATGGCCACGAAGGCGCCGCCTCCGAGCAGCACGACGGCCAAGCCGGCCAAGGCGATGAACAGACCGGCGTGGCTCTTCTTCGGGATGCTTTCGTTCGGCGCGTAGGCGCCGGTGTTGGCCCAATTGCCGGGCGTGCCGGTACCGAGCGAGTGCGCGGGCACGGCCGCGTGCTGCCCGGTGCCGAGCGCGCCTTGCGGACCCACGCCGACGGCCGCGTACGGACCCGTCTGCACGGCTTGATGAGGCGAGGGCGCACCGCCGGGTCCTTGCGCAGAGGCGTTCAGCGCGGCCGCGAACTGCGGACCGGCACCGGCGGCCCACTGCTCGAGCGTTTGCTGGAACTCGCGCGCCGTCTGGAAGCGATGCGCCGGCTCGCGCGCCATCGACTTGTTCACGATAGCGGCGAAATTGGGGTCGATGTTCGGCACCACTTGCTCGACGGGTCGCGCCGTTTCGAGCACGATCTTGAACAAGAGCTCGTTGAACGTATCGGCGTTGAACGGCACCTCGCCGGTGATGGCTTCGTAGAGAATCACGCCGGCCGCGTACAAATCGACGCGATGATCCAGCTCTCGCGAGCCCTTGGCCTGCTCGGGCGCCATGTAATAGGGCGTGCCCATCACGGCGCCGGTGCGCGTCATGCTGAAGCCGCTGTCTCCGCTCAGCTGGTTGAACTTGGAGATGCCGAAGTCCAATAGCTTCACGAAGTCCGCTTTGCCGCCGCGCGACTTCAACAGGTAAACGTTGTCGGGCTTGAGATCGCGATGGATGATGCCGGCGCCATGAGCTGCGGCCAGAGCCTCCAGCAGCTGGTGCATGATCGGGTAGATTTCCGCCGGCGTCAGACGGACGCGGGTGCGGATGCGGCCGGACAGCGAGTCGCCGTCCATGAACTCCATGACCATGTAGCGGTCGCCGCTGGGCAAATTGCCCAGGTCCAGCACTTCCACGATGTGCTCGGAGCCGATGCGGCCGGCGGCTTGGGCCTCGCGCTCGAAGCGGCTGACGGCCTCACCCGTTTGGGCGACCCCGGAGTGCAGCACCTTGATCGCGACTTTGCGATGGATGCGCATGTTCTCGGCTTCATAGACGGCGCCCATGCCGCCCTCGCCGATGAGCCGGACGATTCTGTATTTGCCGTCGATGATGTCGCCGGTGCTGAGTGACATACGCGCGCTCTCGTGGAGGGACCGGGCTCCCACCTACTTGGGGAGCCCCTAAGCTAGCACGGCTTCCCAGGATTTCTCGATCCCGAGCCGGGACGAGCCGCCCCTGGCCGGAACCCGTTCCTACGTACCAAGGGCACGAAAGTTCCTGTACAAGGGGCCATGCGCGAGGATCGAGACGCCCGAGTCATTCGTCCAGTGGGTGTCGAGCCGGGCTTTCATCGGCTCTCCGAAGGGTCGGCCCTGTACCGCGCGGGCGGAACGGTCGTGCTGTGCACCGCCTCCATCGACGCCAAGGTTCCCGATTTCATGGAGGGGCGCGGCAAGGGCTGGATCACGGCCGAGTATCAAATGCACCCGCGCGCCAACCCAAAGAAGCGCGAGAACCGCGACGGCCGCGATCGCCCGCTCGGCGGCCGCGCGCGAGAGATTCAAAGGTTGATTGGCCGCGCCCTGCGCGCCGCCATCGATCTGGACGCCTTCGGTGAGCGCAGCGTTCACATCGACTGCGACGTGCTGGAAGCCGACGGCGGTACGCGCACGGCTTCGGTCACCGGCGGCTTCATCGCGTTGGCGTTGGCCGTCGCCAAGCTGGGTGCGACCGGCAAGCTGCGCGCGCCGGTGATTCGCGACCAGATCGCAGCCGTCAGCGTCGGGCACGTCGGGGGCGAGCTGCTGCTCGATCTCGACTACAAAGAAGACTCGACGGCGCGCGTCGACTTGAACGTGGTCGCGACCGCCGCCGGCAACATCGTCGAGATTCAAGGCACCGCCGAGGGAGAAGCCGTACCGCGCTCCGACCTCGACAAAATGACCGATTTGGCGCTGGAAGGCGTGGCGCAGCTGTGCGAGGTGCAGCGCCAAGCGTTGTCGCTCGCGGGCGTCGAGCTCGACCAGCTGCTGATGCCGAAGTCGTGACGGAGCTCGCGATCGCCAGCTTCGAGACGGACCTCGACGGGGCACTCGAGCTGGGCGGTCGCGCGTTGGCGTGGACGGAGGCGCACGGTCGCCCACTGCTGGCGAGCGCGTCGTTCACGGCCGAGGCGCTGGTGCTCGGCTGCTGGCAGCGCGAAGCGACGTTGCGCACCCGCAGCAGCGCGCGCTTCGACCGGCGCGTGGTGCGCCGGCGCAGCAGCGGTACGGAAGCTCAGCTGGAGGGCGCGGTGCTGTACCACGCGCTCACTTTGCCGCGCGTCGACGCGCTGTTCAG
>JBEQSW010000400.1:0-37057 GCA_040348565.1 Myxococcales bacterium
GGGTCACACCTGGTGCGACCCCAGCCAGACAGAAGGGGAGGGCAAGCTGTTCGCCGACGGCGCCGGCGGCTACCTCGCCTACCTGCTGGGCGACCGGTTGTTGGTCAAGCAGTTCGAGGACCAGCCGCCGAGCGCGATTGCCCCGAAAGAAGCCGAAATCGAGCTGTACGTGAACCCCGACCATAGCTACGTCGAGGTCGAGAACCAGGGCGCCTATACCAGCATCGCGCCGGGTGAGACGGTGCGCTGGCGGGTGCGCTGGTACGTGCGGAAGCTTCCGGCGGGCGTGACGCCGACCCTCGGCAATCCGGATTTGGTTGCATTCGTGGCGCAGACGCTAGAGTAGTGCGGCGCGCGTGGCCCTTAGCCGGGGCCGCCCCCCCGCCGTCCTACTCGAAGTGGTCGCCCCCGCTCCCCGTTCTGCCGCTGCCGAAGCGGTGCTCACGTTTCTAGAAAGCGTGGGCCGCCGTTCCGAGGCGGAGTTTTATTTGCGGATGTTCCACGGGCTCCCGAAAGAGAGCTTCGCGGTCATCGTGCCCGGCGGTCCCGTCGTGCGCTCGGCGCTCGGCTCGATCGTCGAGCAACTGCGCTTCTTGGCCGACTTGGGTTTGTACACCACGGTCGTGCTCGGTTTGTTCGACCCCGACTCGGGCGCCACCAGCTCCGAGCGGCTGGTCAAGCGCTTGCCGGCGTCTTCGCTCTCTCCCAGCCCGCACGAGATGTCGCAGCCCGATTTGGTTTCGGCCGTGCGCGACGAGCTGCGGCGCGAGCGCATTCCGGTGTTGCACTTTCGCAAGGTCGAGGGCGAAACGGTCGAGCAACGCTTGGCTCAGCTCGGCTTTTTGGTGCAGCAGCTGGGCACGCGTAAAGTGGCGCTACTGCGTCGCCGCGGCGGCTTTCGGCCCTTGGCCGGCAAGCGTGGTGACGCGCAGCTCAGCGTCGAGGGCGGCCGCATCTCGATCATCAACTTGACGACCGATCAGGGTCGCATCGGCCCCGGCACGTTGTCGAAGCGCGATGGAGAGCTGCTGACCGCCAGCGACAGGTTGATCCAGCTGGCCGAGCCGAACCCGCTCTTGATCAGCATCACGTCACCGCTCAACTTGCTGAAAGAGCTGTTCACGGTGAAGGGCGCCGGCACGCTGGTCAAGCGCGGCAGCGCCGTGGAGCGCCACACCAGCTACGCCACGCTCGACGTGCCGCGGCTGCGTCACTTGCTGGAGACGTCGTTCGGCAAGGAGCTGGCTCCCGGCTTCTTCGATTTGCCACCGCTGTCGGTGTACGTAGACGCGTCGTATCGCGGCGCCGCCATCGTGCACGACGCCTACCCGGCGCCGTACCTGAGCAAATTCGCCGTTCAGCCCGAAGCGCAAGGCGAAGGCATCGGTCGCGACATCTGGGAAGTCCTGGTGCGCCATCACGCGGAGCTGTTTTGGCGCAGCCGCGCCGACAATCCGATCGCGTCTTGGTACCTGAGCGTGTGCGACGGCATGGTGCGACGCTCGGCTTGGCAGGTGTATTTTCGCGGCATTCCCGTGGAGCTCATCCCCGAAGCGGTTGCCCAGGCCGAACGGCGCGGTGCCGACTTCACCGCGCCCGGGGAAGCCGCGGTTCTGCTTCCAGCTCCAGCTGACGACAAGTCCGGCGAGAAATAGCCACACGAACGACAAGCTCAACGTGGGCGTCACCCCTGGCGCCGTCGACTTTGCCCCATTCGAGCTTTGATACCCCGAGTAGCGCGCTTGAGGTAAGCTGCGCATAAGTGTTTTACGCATTCTTGCTCGGCGTCGCAGCCGCCGGCGGCCTCATCTACCTGTTCATTGCCGGGCTCTATCCCGGCTTGAAGGAAGAGCGCTTCGGCGTGCTCGAGCCGCTGCCCCCTAATTTGGGCAAGTGGGAACACGACGTCGAGAGCGAGGCGGGGCGCGCCGCCAGCGCCGACGGCAAAAAACTCGAGGTGCGCCTGCTGTTCGAAGAAGGCGGCCTGCTCGGCTCCGGAAAGCTGCTGCGCCAGTCACGCTTGCGCGACGCGCAGAGCAACGAAATCATCACCGTATTGGCCGACGAAATCGTCAAGCGTAAGCGCGTCCGCACCGTCGCTCACTAGCGCCGGCCAACCTGCTGCGGGTCGGGGGGGAGGCCAGGCATCCGCGGGCAGCGGCCCGCGCCACGGCTACTTATGGTGGCTGGCGAGCCAGGTGTAGATGTCGTTTTGCGGATTGCTCAGAGCGTACGTCATGGTCCACGAGTCGTGGCCGACGCCCGGGTACGTGGTGAGCTTCACGTCCACCGCCGGCGGGTTGGTGCAGGCCTGCAGGCTCGCCACGGTCTCGGTGGAACCTTTGGGATCGACGGTCGTGTCGGCTTCGCCGTGGAACGCCCAGATCGGAACCTTACCTAGGTTGCACCCTGCTTTGGTGAACGCCGAGCGCCCGTCGCCGCAGATCAGTACCGCGGCGGCGACGGTCTCGTCCGTGTGATCGCCCAAATAGTTCCAACTGCCGATGGCGCCGCAGCTGAGCCCCGTGAGGTAGACGCGCGTCGGATCGACGTCGTAATTGGTCAGCGCGAACTTGAAGAAATCGACGGTTTCCTGCGACGTGGCGCAGCCGTCGCCCGTGTGTTGAACCGATAGCACGATCCAATTTCGGCTTTCCGGCCATTGGTCGGCTTCGATCAGCTTAGGCGGTCCATTGACGACGACTTTCGTCAGCTCGCTCGTGCCGTTGCCGTTTTCCCCAATGCCGTGCCGAAATACCAACAACGGGTAGCGCGCGCCGTTGCCGTAGTGCGGAGGCAAGTACTCCCAATAGCCGGCGGTGTTGTCGGCTTTGCTGCCAATGGGGCGCGGCGTGTGTCGAGAGGACGCGGGACCGCCCGGAGCGCCCCCGTTCGGATCGACGGCCGCGCCGCCCACGCCGCCGCTGGCGCTTCCGCCGGTGGCACTTCCGCCGGTCGCGTTTCCGCCGGTCGCGTTTCCGCCGGTCATTGCCGAGGCGCCAGCGTTGCCGCCGTTGCCCGCTTGGCTCGCCGAGCCGCTGCTACTGCTGCTGTTGCCGGCGGTGCTACTGCCCGCGCTGGCGCCACCGCTGGCGCTGCCTGCCGAAGCAGCCGGAGAGTCCGCACCGTCGCCCACGTCGCTGCTGCACGCCACCGACAGCGCCCCCATGGCGACCAAGATCCCTGCGCGAGCGACCGATGCGAAAGGCATAGCGTCGATGGTCCGCGCTGGCGCGGGCCCACGCAAGAGAACAGCGGGTGTGCGCTACAAAGTTGTTTACGGTGCGATGTGGCTCGCACCTGTCGCGCCCGCTTCACACCAGTGGTCAGACCACTACACACTGCCTTCCGATGTCTGGCCCGCAAGGCCGGATGCTGGGCGTAAGTGCTGGATATTGCTGATAGCTAGGCCTTGGCAGGCTTGTTGCTGTAGGGCTGGCATCGTGAGGCCGCACAACACCTACCAAGTGGGAGTCCGTATCGCTGCGCTCGCCGCATGCCTGTTTGCTGCCAGCGTCGCGCGGGCGCAAGAGCGCGAAGCCGTCGAGGGGCACGTGGTCGAGCTCTCGGAGGGCGACATCGTGGTCGACCTCGCTCATCAGCGAGGCGCGACCGACGGGGCCGTGGTCGAGCTGTGGCGGCCCTTGGCCGTGAAGCATCCGGTAACCGGGGTGGTCATCAACGACCGCTTCTTGATCGGTCGGCTCAAGTTGGTGCAGGTGCGCGACGCGCTGTCCTTGGCGCGCGCCGAGGGCAAGCTGGCGCGAGCCGCGCAAGCGGGGGACATCGTGATCTTGCGTTTGCCGAAGCCGCCGGCCAGCACCGCGGCGAAGCCGCCCGTCGTCGCCCCGCTGGCTCCACCTGCGGCAATGCCAGCAGCCGCGGCGCCAACCAACGCGCCCGCAACCGAGAGCCACGTCAACGCCAGCGCGCCGACGCCCTGCGACGACGCCGCAAAATCCGGCTGCGACAGCGAGTCGCTCGAAGTGAGTAAGCTGTTCGATGGCTTGCGGGGTCAGAGCCCGCGCACGCGGATTTTGGCCTACGAAGCTTTCGTCACGCGGCGACCGAAAGGGCGCTACGCCATCGTGCTGTACGAGGAAGCCCAGCAGCTTCGAAAGCTGGTGGGGCTGCTGTCGAGCGGCGAGCCCGTCGAGCAGACGCCCACGCGCCGCAGCTTCCAAGCGCCCAACGACGCGCTCGCGGGCACGGCCTTGGAGGCCGGCGTCGAGCTGGACAACGCCGTCGGCGCCGTCTTCCACTCGCGCAACGAGGGCGAGGTGGCGTACGTGTCCACGCCCATGCAGCCGGCCGGCGACGGCTACTTCACGGTGCACGTGCCGGCCGAGCGAGTGCGCCCGTCACGGCTCGAATACTTCATCGAGGCGACCACGCCTTCCGGCAAAGCGGTCGAGGTCGTGGGCGCGGCCGAGTCGCCATTTCGTTTGCCGATCGATCCGCTGCCGGCGCCGAAGCCACCCGCGCGGCACGATGCCGTCGTCAGCATCAGCAGCGACTACGCCGACTGGAACAACTTCAAGGGTAACGACAAAGTCTGGCAAACCGAAGGCTTCGTCGGCATGCGCCTGGAAGATCAGGGCATTCGCGCCGTCCGCACCGGGTTCGGCGTGCTTCGCGGCGTTGGCGGCTCGCTGCGCGAGCTCGACCAGCTCAAGCTCGACGGTCGCGCGGTGGGCTTGACCTATGGCTACTTGGAAGGGGAATTCGGCGTTTCCCACTTCACCGGCATCATTGCGCGCTTGGTGGTGGGGCTGGAGGACAACGGCGTCTCGGGCGGCGCGCAAGCCTTGTTGCGCCTGGGCAACGACCGCGAGACCAATCTGCAGATCGGCGGCGAGGTGCTGGGCAGCGTCGGCCTGCGCGGCATCACCCAGCTCGAGCTGAACAGCTTCGAAAAGGTGCCGGTGCTGTTCCGCACCGAGGTCACCAACCAACCCGCGGGGGTGAGTCGCCGCGGCGAGCAGGTTAGACCAGACAATCCTAGCAGCGCCCAGGACGCCACCTCGCACGACCAAGGTGAAGTCGGTGCCCGCGCCATCGCTCAAGTCGGCTATCGCTTCTTGCCGACGTTGGTCGTCGCGGTGCGCGGCTCTTACCAGGGTCGCACCATCAATCATGCCGGACCGGGTTTTGGAGGGGCGGTGTCGTACCAATGGTGACCATCGTGAAGTATCGAACGAGCCTTGCTGCCCTGCCATTCGCGCTGTGCTTCAGCGCGCCCGCCCTCGCTCAAGAGCACGGCGTCAGCGCCTTCACCGGTCAGCCCGTGCCGGCACTCGCGCCTCCTGCCGGCGCGCCCGTGGCGACGACACCAGCAGCGGCGGTGCCCGCGGCGGCGGCACCAGCACCAGCAAGTGGGTCGGAGGCGACGCGGCCCAAGCTCCATCACAGTCCGCTCACCTCGGTGCCGGCGCATGAACCACTGCTCGTCACCGCCAGCATCGAGCACCCGGAGCTGGTGAAACGGGCGCTCTTGATCTACGCGACCGAAGGCTCTCCTCAAGCGCGCGAGGTGGAGTTTCGGCGCGGCGCGACCCAGTACGTGGCCGAGGTTCCGGCGGCCGAGCTGCTGCCGCGTTGGCTCGAGTACTCGCTGGAGCTCGAGCTGCTGGACGGCACCCGCCAAGTCGTTTTCGCCAGTCGCAAAAATCCGCACCGCGTCTCGGTGCCCGAAGAGCTGATGGACGCTCGCGAGCGCGCTCTCTACCAACGGCTGGGCGGCAAGCGCTCGGTGTTCTCGGCTTCCGGCGACTACGTCGATTTCGGCACCAGCAAGGCGCAGACCGCCGATGCGTTGGGCAACCCCATCGGTCACGACGTGCGCGATCACTATTTCCGTTTGGAAGGCGGCTACACTTATCGGCCGCTGCGCTTCGTGACGGAGTTCAGCCTGCGCGCCGGCGTGGTGCGCGGCCAATCGCCGGTGCCCATCGACGACGGCAGCGACACCAGCGGCGCCAAACCGCGCGATCCGTTCAAGGTCGGCTTGAACTACGGTGCGCCTTCGGTGCGCCTGCGCTTGGCCGACGTCTGCCACGTCGAAGGCGAGTTCTTGACCAGCGTCACGGAAAAAGGCTTCTCACTCGGCGTCGGCGCGGCCGTGCTCGTCGGCGATCCGTACGGCGGCAAGCTCACCCTCGGCTTCGAGAGCATCAAGACCTTCGGTACCCGCTTCTGGAGCCGCATGGACATTCCCGCTACCAGTCGCCTCACGTTTTCGCCCATCATCGAGATCGCCGACACGCCTCACGCCAACAAATTCGGCGTACGCCTGCTCGGCGAGCTCGGCGTCGACGTCGGCGGCGGCTTCAGTATCGGCGCCCGTGGCGGCTACCAAGCGCGCCTCTTCACCGAAGGCGGCGCCAGCGGCGGCGGCACGGTGGCCTACGCCTTCTGATCGGCCTCACCCCTCGGCGAAGCGAGCACGCCCAACATCTGCAGAGCCTGCAACAGGTTGGTGCGCCCGAGCGACAACATCGATTCTGAATCCGGCGTCGGCTACGTGTCGCGCTGAGCTTGGTATGCAAAATATTTGTGGGTTCGGGTCGTCGGCCGTTTGCGCTGGACAATCCATAGCCGGTGCTAACCTCGCGTGGCCATG
Organism: Myxococcales bacterium; assembly: GCA_040348565.1. Taxonomy (GTDB): domain Bacteria; phylum Myxococcota_A; class Polyangia; order Polyangiales; family Polyangiaceae; genus PMG-095. Next base: position 6,623 of record JBEQSW010000400.1, read on the forward strand.
CCTGTGGGTTTCTACTGGGGTTTGCTGTTACTGATACCCTTGGTCGGGGCATATTCCCGATTGGGTGCGCTCGGGCAAAACTGGCTGTTGGTCGCGACTGGCATGTTGTTGATGGCCAGCTGGGACGTGCGTTTTCCTATCATTCTCGTGGGGACAACCGCACTTGCGTACGGCGTCGGGAGAAAGCTGGAGTGGGAACGACCGGACGCGCAACGGCGGCTTTGGCTCTGCGCAGGATTGGGGTTGGACCTCGCCGTGCTCCTTGGCTTTCGCTATGCACCCCATCAACAAGTAGCGGATTCGGCGGGACTACTGGATCTCGCAGGCGCATGGCGGCTGCATGGATTGGTGGCGCCCATCGGGCTCTCCTTCTACACGCTCGCGCGCATGACGCACACGTTCGACGTCTACTATCGATTTGAACGGCCGTGTCGGAGCTTCCTCGAGTTCCTGACGTTCACGTCGTTCTTCCCGCTGCTCGTTTCGGGGCCGATCGAGCGCTCGACGCGGATTCTGCCCCTGCTGCCCCGTCGCCGCACTGTAGACGCAGAGGGCATTTATCGCGGTGCCTGGCTCATCCTGCTCGGCCTGTTCGAAAAAGTCGTCGTCGCCGACCACTGTGGGGCCCTCGTCCGTACCTTCTCGCGACCGCATCCAGGAACCGTGCTCGCGCTGTTGCAAGTCGTTGCCTACTCGATGCAGATCTTCGCGGACTTTTCCGGGTACTCGGATATCGCGCGCGGCGTGGCTCGCCTGTTCGGTATCGAGGTCTTGGCGAATTTTCGAGCGCCGTATTTCAGCCGCAATTTACCCGAATACTGGCGGCGCTGGCACATCTCCCTCTCGACCTGGCTCGAGGACTACGTCTACAAGCCGACGGGAATGTGGCTTCGCAATTTCGGCTTGCTCGGGGCATTCGGGGCCACGGCGCTCACGTTCTTCATCAGTGCGACGTGGCACGGCCGCGGCTGGACCTTCTTGTGTTGGGGAGCGATCCACGTCGTCGGCATCGCCGCATTCATGGCGACTCGTGGCTTTCGTAAGCGTTTGAAGTCGCGGCTGCCCGCCGCTCTACTGGCCGTACTTTCCACGCTGCTGACGTTTGCGACCATCTGCCTCGCTTACGTGTTCTTTCGGGCTCCGGACGTTGGCTCCGCGCTTTCGACTCTGGCCGAGCTGAGCCACCCGCTGCCGCTGAATCTGCCCAACGTGGACGACGGACTAGCGTTGCTGGTAATGGTCATCGCGGTGGCGGGAGTGCACCACATCCAGCTGCAGGAGGACTTGGATTGGATTCAGACGCGGCCGGTATGGCTGCGAGCCGCCTGCTACGCTTCGATGCTGTTTCTCATCGTGCGACTGCCCGGCTCTTCACAAGCCTTCATCTATTTTCAGTTCTGACATGCTCAACGCGATGACGGACTCAGCGAGTACGAATGCCAGGCCTGCGAGCCCCCGCCGCATCCCGTTCGCGCTGTTCTGGGGCTTGGGCGTTTGCCTCGCAGCTACCTTGCTTTCGTGGGCCGGCGCCCGGTTCACCTTCTCGAGCACGCGACCACACCTACTCATCCTGGGTGATTCGATGCTCACGACCTACTGCGTCGCCCCGGGTAGCCGGCTCGAAGAGTTGCTGGGCGGTAAGCTCGGGTCTCGCTGGTCCGTCCATAGCTTCGCAGAGAGCGCGTCGCGGATGGGAGACTACTATCCGCAGCTCGCGAAGGCCGAGCTCTTCGGGTTCGCGCCCGATACGGCCGTCATCCAGCTGAATCCAGCCAAGCTCGAGCAGGAATGGGACGTCGCCCCGGGGCTGAACGATGACGGACGCGAGCTGATGTGGGTGCCGCTCGATGCCGAGGGCGCTCGCTACGTCAACCTGCTTTCTCCTCGCTACAAGGACGTCTTTTTGACCCGCAAAGCTTCGCTGTTGTTCGGCTTCTACGAAGTCTTCAGCAGCGCCTGGGACGCGCACGTCGGGGCCCCGCGGAAACGGAGGCAGATGCTCGCGGAGCCGCGATCGCTGCGGGCGGCGCGCGCACGAAAGCGCGCGATTGAAATGGGGAGGCTCTGGAGCGAGCGCATCAAGCTTTTGACCTACGAAGGATTCCGGACCTCGTCGGAAGTGCGTCATCTCGATTTTTTGCTCGATGCTCTGAACCGCCGGCATGCAAAGACGATTTTGCTACTGCCGCCGTGGCCAAATCCCAGTCTCATCGACGTGGCCTTCACGGATCGCGGCCGCGCCGCGCTGGCCTTGCTCCACGCGCATACCGCTCGTTATGCCGAGGAGCGTCGAGTAACGCTCCTCACGCTCGATGATCCGGAGGTTTTGAAGACGCTCGCTCCGTCGGATTGGGACGACCTCGAACACCTGCGATCTTCGCGGTCCTTCGCGCTGATGGCCGACGCCATCGCCAAGGCAGTGGAGCCGTGACCAGGAGTGCCATGAATCTCGCGCTAGCCTTTTTCGAAGCCGCGCAAGCGTCACCCGACCGCGAAGCGCTGGTGCTACCCGACGAAACCGTCTCCTACGGCGAGCTCGCTCGGCGAGCGGCGGCCATTTCCAGCGCGCTCGAGCTCGGCGCGCACGAGCGCACGGCGATTTTGGCTTCGCGCAGCGCGGTCGCCTACGCAGGCGTCCTCGGGGTCTTGGCCGCCGGCCACGCTTACGTACCGCTCAACCCGTCGTTCCCGGTCGCCCGCAATCTTGCGATACTCGAAAAGGCGGGCGTCTCGACTGTGGTCGTCGGCGCGGAAGCCGCAGCGGCTCTGGCCGAGCTATTGCCGCTAGTCCAGAAGCAGCTGAGAGTCATCGTGCTGAGGGGTCACGAGCCTAGCGGCCTGTCTTCACTCCTCCAGCTTGCTCGATTCCAAACGGTCGATGCGAGGGTCGCCGCTCCGCCCGAGCCCGCCCGCGTCTCCTCCGACACCCCCGCCTATGTCATGTTCACCTCGGGCAGTACGGGCTCCCCCAAGGGCGTGGTCGTCACGCATGCCAATGTTCAGCGCTACGTCGAAAGCTTCCTGAGCCTGTACCCAATCGTTCCCGAGGATCGTTTGACGCAGACCTTCGACCTCACGTTCGACTTGAGCGTGCACGACCAATTCGTGTGTTGGGCGTCCCGAGCCACGCTGGTGGTGTACCCGGCCGCCGCCCTCGGCTCTCCCCTCGAGCACACGCGGCAGGCAAGAGTCAGCGTTTGGTTTTCGGTACCGTCGGCGATTGCATATTTGGAGAGCAGCCGGAAGCTCGACGACATCGGTCTACCGAACGTACGTTTGAGTTTTTTCTGCGGCGAGAAATTTTCGTTCAACGCCTGGAAGCTCTGGCGCAAAGTCGCGCCCAATAGTCAGATCGTCAACCTCTACGGACCAACGGAAACGACCATCGCGATCACGCATTTCGAGGTGCCGCCCGACCTGCCCGAGACGGCGGCGCCACAAGGCGTCATCCCCATCGGTCGACCGTTTCCAGGGCAGGGCGCCGAAATTCGCCGGGACGACGACTCACCGGCAGACGTGGGCGAAATTGGCGCGCTTTGGCTGTGCGGCGATCAACTCAGCGCGGGCTACTTGAACGAGCCCGCCCTCACCGCCGAGCGCTTCGTCTTACGCGAAGGAAAGCTTTTCTATCGCACGGGTGACCGCGGGAGGGCCTCCCCCGAAGGCAGCCTGACATTCTTCGGGCGCGAAGATCTCCAAGTGAAGATCATGGGCTATCGCGTGGAGCTGGGCGAGGTCGAACATGCGCTCCGCTGCGTCAGCGCATCGGCCGAGGCCGTGGCCCTCGTCGCCGAACGGGATGGTCTCGAAGAGCTGTGCGCGGTACTCCCCTCGAGCCAGGAATCACGCAAGAAGGCGCTGCGCAGGGCGCTCGAAACGCTACTGCCTAGCTACATGCGGCCACGTCGCTACTGCTTCGTTCCCACGTTTCCAGTAAACGCGAGCGGCAAGATCGATCGGCAAGCGCTCGCGCGGGCCCTTGCCTGCGGCGAAATACGTTAATCCTCAGGCCCCCATGACCCGCACCGAAATCCTCAATACCCTGCTGGACGTAGCACGCGACGTGCTCGACGAAGACGAGCTGTCGTTCGCCGAGCGCACCCGGTTCGAAGAAATAGAAAGCTGGGATTCGTCCAACCACTTGCGTATGGTCGTGCGTATGGAAGCGGCGTTGGGCATCCGCTTCGAAAATTCCGATCTTCTGCGGCTCAAGGTCGTCGGTGACTTGGTTTCCGTCATCGAGCGGCGCCAGGAAGAAGCCCGCTCGGCCGGTTGAGTCCGAAGATCCTACCGCTGAGTGGGCTCGCTGGCGGCGGCGCGTTCGGTGCCGGAGCGCTTCTCGCCGCCATCGTCGCTGGCGGCGGCTTTCGCGCGCTCGCGCTCTTCGCGTTCTTTCTTGCGCTTTTTACGGCTCTGTTCGTCGTCGGGCGGAGGGTGGCCCACGTCGTAGCTGGTGACTTTGGTCGACGGGGCGGAGCCTTCGGGTTTCCAACGGAATGCGCGCGGCAGCATCGGGCGGCCGAGCGCATAGAGCACGCTGGTTTCGTAGCTGGCCATCGGGGGCGTAGCGCCGCCGGCACGATGCACGAAAGCGGGATGATGGGAGCCGCGATCCAGCTCGACCACGTCGCGGCAGCCGGCGCGCTCGAGCGCGGTGGCCAAAGCGTCGCTCGAATCGTGGCGCGTGACTGCGACCACCACCGCGCCGTCCGGTGCAACGCACAGCGCGCCGCGTTGGCGTAGCTCTCCGCGCTCGTGGGCCCGCGGCTCTACCGCGCCGTCGTTCAGCAACAACGGCAGCTGAACGGCGTCTTCGTCGGCCGCTAGCTCGGGCGTACCGCCGCTCACCAGCCGCAGCTCTCCGCGTGGGTTGGTGATCAGGGTCGCGTAGGTCGTGCGCAGTTGAATCGTCGCCGCGCCGCCGAACTGCAACCCGTAGCGGGTCGAGTCGGTGGTGTGACCGAGCCCGACCGCGGCCAAGACTTCGTGCGCCTCTTTCTCGTCCAGCGAAAGCTTCACGCCTTTGCCGCCCCACGCGCCCGGCTCCTTCGAGCCCGCCCGCACCCGCAGTGCGACGTGCCCTTTTTCGAAGCGGGTGAGCTGCACGTCCACGCTGCCGATCGAGAGCTTGGCCCCGAAAATACCCGTCATCCACGCCGGCGGCGGCTGCGCGCCCGCGTCCGGCGTCCAGTCGATGCCCGCCTGTTTTGGTGGCGCCGCGTCGCGCACCATGACGTAGAAAAAGTCTTTGGGCGCGCCGCGCACGTACTTGTCGACGGCGATCTTCATGCCCGAGTCGGCGATGCGCAGCTCCGCCTTCTGCTTGAAGGGGTTGAGCACGTCCATGAAGACGAAGCCGGTGTGAGCCGGGTTCATGTCGAGATGAATGCCGTAGGAGCAGCCGGCTTGGCGTAAGGCTTTGCCGAGCGTGGCGCCGTCAATCTCGTCACCCCAGGCGTAGTACAGGTGCCCGGCCGACGTGACGCAGATGGCGGAGCGGTGCGTCATCACGCTCTCGCCCTCGAGCTGCCAACCCCAGAGGTTGCGGCCGGTCGGATTGGCCACGCCGTCTTCGACCAGCGGGTCCAAGTTCTGCCGGAACGAAACGATGTTCTTCGGGATCTCGAAGGTGTTGGGCCAGCTGCCGAGCCCGACCTCGCCGGTGTCGGTCACGACCACGCTGGCGCCACCTTTGACCGGCGGCAGCAACACCCGACGATTGACCATCATGCCGTAGGCGCCGTGCGTGGTCTTGAACGCGCCGTTGAACGTCGCGACGATGCGGCGGTACTTGCCCGGGTCATCGGGCAAACGGCCGTCGCCGGGCGGACCGATGGTCGGCTTCGGGTCTTCGAAGCCGGCCTGCATGCCGAGCTCCAACTGCCGCATGTCGAGTGCGATCAGCAGCACCTCCGAGTACGGGCGCTTCGGATCCGGGCGAATGTTGGTGCGATAAAAATAGGGCGGCGGTTTCTCGGTGCCGGCTGGCAAGCCCTGCATCGGCTTCAAGAAGCCGTAAGTCACCGGCTTCCACACGCCTTCGGTCGGCTTCGAATCTTTCCAGATCGAGGGCACGTTGGGCGGCGGCCAATTGTCGGCGGCGTCCGTGAACGCCGAGGCGTCGAGCACGCGGGCCACGACGCCCTTGTCGGCGTCGGCCTTCAGCTCGCTGCCCGCTTTGCTGGCGAACAACGTGTACGCGGCGCGCTTCACGTCGTCCTTGGCGCCGAACACCACGTTCTCGAGCCAGGCAATGGGCCCCGGCCCGACCTCGGCCCGCACCACGTCGACCAACCAAGGCACGAGCGGCTTGCCGCCGTACACCTGCGGCACCGCGCGCGCGGCGTACGGCTCGCCCCCCTCCAGCGCCGAGAGCTTGCGCGAAGCCAGGTCGAAGCTGAGTCCCCGCCCGGCGCCGCCGACGTCGACCTTCAGCACTTCGGGCTCCAGCGACAGCCGCGCGTGATCGGCGGGCACGTCGAGCACGATGTCGGTGCGACCGATGCCACGCCACGAGCCGGTTTGCTGCAACGACGTCAGCACCAACAGCGCTCGATCGACCAGCGACTCCGGCCAGTCCTGGCGGCGGATGCCGGGCAGCTCCAACACGCTGATGCCCTGGATCTTGCCGTAGGCGAGGGTGGCGAAGCTGGCCCGGTCGCCGCGCGCCTCCAGGCCGACGTCATCACCCTCTGGGGTATCGGTGAGGTTGCAGACTTCGCGCACCTCGATGATCTGTCCGGCTTGGCTTACGCGCACTCGCGCGCGGTACACGTCGCGGGGAGCGCCCTCGGCCTTGCGCGACAAAAACAGCAGCTGCCGGCCGACGAACGTTTCCGTCCAGAAGCCGGGGCTCTGTTCCCAAGCGATGTCGTGCTCGTCGACGACCCCCCCGGTCTCGTGGCCCAGCGCCGTCGCCAACCCCAGCAGAGATTTTTCAGGTGGGGGCGGCGCCGCGCAGCGCGACACGCAGGCCAAGCTCAAGGCAACGCCCAGCAGCGCCGCGCGGCTCTTCAAGAAACGCCGAAGATTCGGCAGCGCGCGGGCGGAAGGAAGCGGCACGGCCCCTTCCGCGTACCTTTGGGCGGGCATGGGCGCAAGTCTCGAGCGGTCGGGCCGAGCGGGCCGCCACCAGCGAGAAATTCCGGAAATGCTTGTGCGTCGTGGGGTCCCTTGATAGGTCACGGCCGCGCGTGAAAAGCAACCTGGCCATTCGCCTTTTGACAGCCGCCGTGGTGGTTCCGCCGCTGCTCGGGCTGCTGTTCAAGGGTCCGGCCTGGGGTTTCTTCGCGTTGGTGATGGTGGCGACGGCGGTGGCGGCGTCGGAGCTGTTCCGCATGACGCACCCGGACGACGCCGTGGCGCGTGGCGTCGGCGTGCTCACCTCGCTGGGCGCGTGTGCGGCGACTTACCAATTTTCCAACGATCCTCGCGCGCTGTTGACGATGGTGGCGGTCGTCACCGTCCTCGGGTTGCTCACGCCGCTCTGGCGCCTGGGCGACATGCAGAGCGCGGCGCTGCGAACCGCGGCCGGCGTCGCGGGTCCGTTCTACATCGGCTCGTTGCTGGCAATGCTGGCGCTGTTGCGGCGTGAAGGCGGCGACGACGGTGGCAAGCTGGTGTTCATGTCACTCACGTTCTCGTGGTTGGCTGACACCGGCGGCTACTTCTTCGGTCGCTTCCTGGGCAAGACCAAGCTGTACGAAGCCGTCAGCCCGAAGAAGACCCGCGCCGGTTTCGTGGGCGCGTTGGTCGGCGCCGGTGCGGGGGCCGCACTGGCTAGCCTGTGGTACTTGCCGGCGTTGCCGCTTTCGCACGCGCTACCGCTCGGCTTGTTCGCCGGCGCCGCTGGCCAAATGGGCGATTTGGTCGAGTCGCTGCTGAAGCGCTCGACGGGCATCAAAGACTCGGGCGGCATCGTGCCCGGCCACGGTGGCATGCTCGACCGCATCGACGCTTTGATCGTCGTCTCCCCTATCGTCTACCTGTACGCGTCGTACAGCGGCTTGCTTCGGTAGCTGGTAACGACCTCGTAGCAACTCAGGTCACCGCGGTCGAAGTTACTCGAACTGCTGCGCCGACTCGACGAGGGCCCCCGCCTTGAAGCCGGGCAGATCGTCGGTGATGACTTGGCCGTCCATGGCCGTGAGCCGGAGGGTGAACGGTCCTTCACCGAAGCCGGAAGCGTCGGTCAAGGTACCGTCGTCGGCGCGCTCGAGCTCCACGAAAGCCTTGGCGGACGCGGTCTTCACCTCCGCTTTCGTCAACGGCACTCGCGGGTTGCGCACCCACAGGCTGGTCCAGTACGGGTTGGACGCCGTTTGGAACTCGTACTGTAGCGGCCCCGCCTCGGGGCAGCGCGCAAAGTGCCAAGTTTGGCTGCGCGGAAACTCGTTCTTGTGAATGGCCTCGAACACGTTGGGGCTGACGTCGATGTCGCCGTCGGCTTGCTCCTCTCCGAACGTGACGACCCTGGCAATGATCGATTCACCCATGCCGGTCTCGATCAAGATGCAGGCGTCGCACACTGAGCCGCCCCCGCTGAAAGCGTTGGAGACGCCGGCTAGGTACTCCCCGGAAAGGCCCACGCTGTCTTGCAGCTCTTTCCGGTATTTCGTGCCGGGCGCGCAGGCGTTGTGCCACTGGGTCTCGGCAAAGTCGACGGGGCCCAAGTGGTAGACGCCCGCGTGCGCCTCGCCGAAGGTGTCGCCGCCGGTGGTCGGCGTGCCCATCGGAATAGGGCTGTTACCGCCGCCGCCCTGCTTGCCGTCGTCCGAAGAGCAGGCGGTCGAGGCGAGCGCGAGCAACGCGAGGATGAACCAAGGCGAGGGTTTGCCTAGCATGCCAAGCAACATACTACGGCGCTTGCGGCACGCCGATAGCTCTCTGCTGGCGCTTCAGTCTTGGCTGCGAACGCAGCGCGCGGCGGCGCTTTCGCTCATCTGCTGGCTCGGTGAATAGCCGACGCTCGTTTCCAGCGCGAGGGCAAAGCCGGTGGCGCCGAAGCTGCGAGCGGGGGTAGACGACCAATAGCGTGCGGCCGCGCTGGTGCCGTATTCGGCGTGGAGGGCGGGTGCGACGGTGGCCGATTCGTCGACCAGGGTGGCAAGCTCTTTGATACTGGGCAAGCGCCAGTCGTCTTTGCCGGCGTGGCTCAGGGCCTCGCAGTACGCCAGCGCTTCTTGCCAAGTGCGCGGCGTTTCATCGAGCGCGCTCAGTTGCCAGACGAGCCTGGTCGCGTTGTCGGTGACCGTGTCGGCGTCCACCTGGAGAGAGCCGCCGCTCACCGGGCCACGCACGCAGCGAGCGCCGAGCGGCGTCGTCTCGTCGCCGACCGTCCAGCTGCCGAGTTGATCGTCCACGATGAAGAACTGGTCAGCGGCGGTGCCGGTGGCCGATGCGGTCCATTGAGCACCCACGGTGTCGATGGAGACCGCGGCCGGCATGCCGTACCCGCTGCCCATGCCTTCATCGAGCACCGACACGTACTCGAGCCGGGTCGGTAAGCGCCAATCGCTTTGGCCCGCAAGCTCCAAGGCTTCGCAATAAACCACCGCTTCACCCTGCGTCTTCGTGGTGGCCTCGGGAGTCAGCTGCCACACGAGGCCCGTCACCGAGTCCTTCAAGGTGGAAGCGGTCGCGCTGTAACTGGGCACGTTGAGCCGATACGTGCCGTCCTGGCCGTAGAACGCGTCACCCCGTTGCGGGCAGACGATGACCTGGGTGGAGCTGGCGCAAGCACCGGTCAAGCTATCGGGCCAGGGGCCACCACTCGCCGTGACCAGATCGGGCGGCCCCGGGTCGGTGCCCTCGCCGCCGCCCGCACCGCCCAGCGAGTGAACCGCGGCCCCACCGTCACCTGCGCTGGGCGCGCCGGCGGTAGCTCCGCCGTTGTTCGGGGTGCCGCCTTCGTTGGCGGGGGCGCCCCCCATCGTCTCGGTGCCACCCGTTTCGTTGCCGCCCGGTGCGCCGTTCTCACCGGCCTGGCCTTGGCCGCCCGTCGTCGCCTTGCCGGCGCTGCCGCTGGCGCCTGCGGGGGGCGTGGCGCTGTCGTCGCTCGAGCAGGCCCAGACCGGCCCGAGCGCGCTTGCCAGCGTGACCAAGAACGCTTGAGCCACCGAGCGGGGAGGGCGACGCATGAGCGCCTGAAATTACCACACGCGGTGTCCGGCGGGACGCGCGGCGTGGTGGCGCGGACACGGCTGCTCGCGACGAATGCCGCGACTTTGCCCGGAAAAACGCGGACTCGGACCCGTGCACGGCGGTTGCAAACCGGACGGCAAGGACAATCATGAAGCATCGAGTTCGCGCGGTTGGTTGGGCAAAGCTCGGGGTCGGGCTCTTGGCGTTGGTCGGCGGCTTGTCGAGGCCCGGGGCGGCACGGGCAGCCGCCGACGCGTCGGCGACGGACAAGACCTTGTCCCCCTATTTCGTGGTCGAAGGCGCCGACCCGAACGTGGAAGCCTTGCCGCTCGAGTCGACGAAGGTCGACGTGCAAGTGACGGGGGTCATCGCCGAGGTGACGGTGACGCAAGCGTACAAGAACGCGGGCAAAAAGCCGATCAACGCCCAGTACGTGTTCCCCGCATCCACGCGCGCGGCCGTGCACGGCATGCGCATGCAGGTGCGCGATCAAATCATCGAAGCCATCATCAAGGAGAAGCAGCAAGCCGCCCAGATCTTCGAAGCGGCCAAGAAATCGGGCAAGAGCGCGAGCTTGCTCGAGCAAGAGCGTCCGAACGTCTTCACCATGAAGGTTGCCAACGTGATGCCGGGCGATCATCTCGAGGCGAGCTTGCGCTACAGCGAGCTCTTGGTGCCAACCAGCGGCGTGTACGAGCTCGACTATCCGACCGTAGTCGGACCTCGCTACTCGAATCAGCCTGCGGCCTCGGCCAAGCCGCAAGACGGCTTCATCGCCAGCCCCTACACGCCGGCCGGCACCGCGCCCAGCTACACTTTCGAGCTCAGTGGCAGCGTGTCGACGCCAATTCCGCTGCAGACGCTGGAGAGCCCTTCGCACAGCATCGTGAGCAGCATCGACAACCCGGGCTTGCGCCACTTTCAAGTGGCTGCCAGCGAGCGCGCCGGCGGTAACCGCGACTTCATTCTGCGCTACCGGCTGGCCGGTGACGCCATTCAGTCCGGGCTTTCACTGTTCGATTCCGGGGGCGAGAAGTTCTTCCTGCTCCAGGTCGAGCCACCCGCGCGGGTGCCGAACGAGCTGATTCCGCCGCGCGAATACGTGTTCATCGTCGACGTCTCCGGCAGCATGAGCGGCTTTCCCCTGGAGACCGCCAAAAAGCTGTTGCGTGAGCTGATCGGCGGGTTGCGCCCGACCGACACCTTCAACGTGCTCTTGTTTTCCGGCAACAGCGCGCTCTTGGCCGAGCATTCGCTGCCCGCCACGCCCGCCAACATCGCGCTCGGCGCACGCTTCATCGACGACCAGAACGGCGGGGGCGGCACCGAGCTCTTGCCCGCGCTCGAGCAAGCCTTCGCGCTATCGAAGAGCGACGGCTTGTCGCGCAGCTTCGTGGTCGTGACCGACGGGTACATCGGCCAAGATCGCGGGGCGATCGAGCTGGTGCGCAACAAGCTGTCGGATGCGAACGTGTTCGCGTTCGGCATTGGTAGCAGCGTGAATCGCTTCTTGATCGAGGGCATCGCCAAGGCGGGCGCGGGTGAGCCGTTCGTCGTTACCGATCCCGGTCAAGCCAATGCGACCGCGGAACGGCTGCGCGAGTACGTGAAGTCGCCGGTGTTGACGGACGTGAAGGTGGGCTACGAAGGCTTCGACGCTTACGACGTGGAGCCCAAGAGCTTTCCCGACGTGTTGAGCGAGCGCCCCGTCGTCATTCAGGGCAAATACCGCGGCGAAGCCAAGGGGTTCGTCAACCTGAGCGGGTTGACCGGCAAAGGTGCTTTCAACCAGCGCTTCGACGTGAGCCAGGTGAAGTCGCGACCCGAGCAGCGGGCACTCTCGTTCTTGTGGGCGCGCAGCCGCATCGCGTCGTTAGGTGACTTTCGTTTTGCGGAGCCGTCGGCCCTGGCCAAGAACGAAATCACCGCGCTCGGCTTGAAGTACAATTTGCTGACCGACTACACGTCCTTCGTGGCGGTGGCGCGCAAAGTCGTCAACCCCGGCGGCGCCGCGCAGAACGTCGACCAGCCGTTGGCCCTGCCCGACGGCGTTGCCAACAGCGCCGTCGGTCCCAGTGGCGACGGCGCCGACGAACCCGAGCTGTGGTTGCTCTTGGGGCTCGCCGCATTGGTGCTGGCGGGGCGTGCCGCGGCGCCGCGTCGTTCGGAGCTCTTGCAATGACGGGCCAGCTTCGTAAGCTCGTCGGCGCGGCGGAACGTCATGCATTCACGCTCGTCGCCTGCGCGGTCGCGGTCGGCTTGAAGTACCACTACAGCCGCGCTTCCGCCGACGAGCTGCGTTGGATCCTCGCCCCCACGAGCTGGCTCACGTCGCTGTTTACCTCGGGCGGATTCGAGTTTCGCGTCGGTGAAGGCTATTTGAACCGTGAGCAGTCGGTGCTCGTCTCGCCGGCGTGCGCGGGCATCAACTTTCTGGTCGTGGCGCTATTGTCGCTGGTGCTGGGCTTTGGCGGCTGTTTCGAGTCGTCCCGTCAGAAAGGCTCATGGTGCGCCGCGTCGCTAGCGCTGGCTTACCTTTCGACGCTGTTGGTGAACGCGTTCCGCATCTCGCTTTCGGTGGCGGTGGCGCACTTGGCGGCGCGCGTGACGGGACTTACGTTTCAAAGTGTTCACCGCTTGCTCGGGGTGGTCGTCTACCTCGGGGGTTTGCTCGCACTATGTCTGACGATTCGATTTTGGCTGTCGAGCCGGGGCCGTCGCGACGCGAGCCGTGCGGCGCCGCTGCTGGCGCTCGGCTGCTACGCTGGTATTACATTGGTCGTCCCGCTACTGGGCGGGGCCGCCCACAACCCCCAATACTGGACTCACGCGGCGCCAGTGTCGGTGATGGTGGGTGTTTCCGCTGCGTTACTTTTTGCCGCCAGAGGTCGTACCTGGGATGATGGACGGCATGCATTCCGCTCCCCCGAGCACCCCGAGCGAGTCGCGACGGAGCCTGGTTCCCGCGCCTGAAAAGTACGAATTTTTCAAAGTGATCCAGGGCTATCTCGATCAAGCCGCCAAGCTGGTCGATCTGCCCGAGCACGTGCGCGCAATCCTTGCGCAACCCAAGAACGAGATCATCGTCAACTTTCCGGTGTTGATGGACAACGGTGAGTACCGCGTCTTCAAGGGTTACCGCATCCAGCACTCCAACATCCTCGGCCCCTACAAGGGCGGCATGCGCTACCACGAGTCTGCCGGGCTCGACGACTTCAAGGCGCTAGCCGCCATGATGACGTGGAAGTGCTCGCTGATGAACCTGCCTTATGGCGGCGCCAAGGGCGGCATCAAGTTCAACCCGCGCGACGTATCGCGCAAAGAGCTGAGCCGCATCACCCGGCGCTTCTTCCACGCGCTCGGCAACAACATCGGCCCCGACTACGACATCCCGGCGCCCGACGTCGGCACCAACGCTCAAGTCATGGCTTGGGCGGTCGACACGTACATGAACACGGTCGGTATCGTCAGCAAGCAGGACGTGCAGGGCGTCGTCACCGGCAAGCCCATCGCCAGCGGCGGCACCGTCGGCCGCGAAAAGGCCACCGGTCAGGGCCTCGTCCACTGCGTCATCCAATGGGCCAAGCACCACCGCTTCGATTTGAAGGGGAAAAAGCTGATGGTCCAGGGCTTCGGCAACGTCGGCTCGAACGCGGCAGTGCTGCTCAGCCATCTCGGCGTGTCACTGGTCGCGGTGGGCGATCACACCGGGTATCTCACCAACCCCGAAGGGTTCAACGCGCACCGCTTGCAGCAGTACGTGGCCAAAAACGGGTCCATCGCCGGCTACGCCAACGGCACCGCCATCACGCGCGAGCAATTCTTCGGCACCGCCGCCGACATCTTCATCCCCGCCGCGCTCGAGAATCAGGTCGGTCCCGGTGAAGCCGAAGCGCTGCAGGTCACGCTGGTGGCCGAGGGCGCCAACGGCCCCTGCTCACCCGAAGGCGAAGCCATCCTGCGGCGTCGCAACATCGAGGTCTTGCCCGACGTGTTGGCCAACGCCGGCGGTGTCACCGTTAGCTACTACGAGTGGGTCCAGAACAAGCGCAGCGAAACGTGGACGCTGGAAGAAGTGGACGAGCGCCTCGAGCGCGCCATGATCGAAGCCTACGACCGCATGCAGCAATTCGCCGAGCTGCACAAGTGTGACTATCGCATCGCCTGCTACGGTGTCGCACTCGAGCGCCTGAAAAAGGTGTACGAAGAACGCGAGATTTTCCCGTAATTCTAGCCACAACGGCGAAATTTCGACGCCAACTCGATAGTTGGTTTTAAGTCCGCTGCCCGCTCGGCCGTTTGTTCGAGTGTGCATCGCGGGCCTCGTCAACTAGCGCTGGTTGCGCTCCTCTTCGGTGCTGCCGCTTGCGGTCAGGCCCCCAATCATCCGGCGCCCCCCGCGGCGGCGCCGACGGCCGCCAGCGATGACTCGCTCGACATCGGCGGTGGTGTCGATCCGTCGGCGTGCGTCGGCATCGAGGTGCCGGCGGAGCCTTTGCCGGTCGACTTGTTCGCGGTCGTGGACCGCTCGGGCTCGATGGGCGATGCCACGCTGACCGGCGTTTCCAAGTGGTACGCGACCAGGATGGCGTTCCACGACTTCCTCGAGCACGCGCCGAGCGGCATGGGCTTCGGGTTGTCGTTGTTTCCGGTGCCCGGCTCCGCCACCTCGTCGTGCGACTCCGGTTACTATCGCGACCAGGCGCTGCCGATTGGCGACGTTTCTCAACTGATGGACGGCGTGTTGGCGCGGCTCGATGCGTTGCCGCCGCAGGGCCAGACCCCGACTGCGCCCGCGCTCACCGCCGCGCTGGATTTGGCCTCGACCTACGCGCTTTCGCACGTCGATCGCTCGGTGGTGGTCGTGCTGGCGACCGACGGCTTGCCCACCGCCTGCGCCCCGACCGATACCGCGGCCTTGGCTCAACTGGCCAAGGCGGCGCTCGAAGGTCCCGCACACGTGCGCACCGTCGTCGTTGCATCACGCTCGCTCGACCTGACGGATCTGTCGGGCTTCGAGCGCATCGCGGCCGCAGGCGGCACCGGCCGTCCGCTGGTGATCGATCCGCGCGCGGACTTTGCCCGTCAGCTCGGGGCTGCGCTGGGTGACGCCGCCGCTCGCGAAGTGGCCTGCGACTTGGCGATCCCGGAGCCGCCTGCCGGCGAGCGCCTGGACTACGACGCCGTGAACGTCGTGCTCGACGTGGGCGACGACCGTGTCACGCTGCCCCGCGTGGCAGGCCCTACGAGCTGCACCGCCGTTGGCGGTTGGTACTACGACGTCGAGCCCGCCAAAGGCGCCCCGAGCCGCCTGGACATGTGCAAATCTTCGTGCGAACGCGCCGATGCCAGCGCGACGGGCCTGCGCGTCGAGCTCGGCTGTAAGAGCCTAGTACGTTAGCTCGGCTCACGCTAACGTCGTAGGTCTCTCAGGACCGCGATGGCAGCCGACTCGCCGGACGACCGAATTCGTGCGCTCGAAGAAGAGGTGCGCCGCCTCACGCTGATGCTCCAGAGCGCGCCCGACTTCATCACGCGCATCACCGTCGACGGTAAGTTTCTGTACCTGAACCGAGTGGCTCCCGGTTTCGAGATGAAGGACGTGCTCGGCACCTCGGTCGACGCCTACGTGGCCCCGGAGTTCCGCGCCCTGGCGCACGATGCCATGCGCGCCGCGTGCGAGACCGGCAAGGTGCAAGAGTACAGGACCATTGGGCAAACCAGCACCGAACAGGTCGGCCACTACCTGACCCGCGTCAGCCCCGTCTTCGAAAACGGCAGGGCGACGTCGCTGGTGATGATCGCCACCGACGTCACTCCGCTGGAAGAGAGTCGCACCCTGTTGCAGGTCGCTCTCGACGCGACCGAGCTCGGCATCTGGACCTTCGATCCTGCCACCGGTGAAGGCTCGTGGGACGAGACGTCCCGCCGCATATTCGGCGTGCCCGACGATGCGGCGGCGCCCAGCATGGAGCGTATCGAGGCTCTGATTCATCCGGACGATCGCGCGCTGGTCAAACAGAAGCTGATGGAGGCCATGGAGACGGGCCGCTACGGACCGATCGAGCATCGCTTGCTGCGCCCGAACGGCGAGGTGCGCTGGTCGTCCGCTTCCGGCGTCGCCATTCGCAACCATCGCGGAGAGGTGACGCGCATCGTCGGCAGCATGCGTGACGTCACCGAGCGTCGCGAGCTGGAGGCGCGCCTACAAGAGGCACAAAAGCTCGAGAGCATCGGGCGGCTGGCGGGCGGCGTGGCCCACGATTTCAACAACATGCTCACCGCCATCCTCGGCAACATCGACTTTGCCGAGCACGTGACGTCGCTCGACGAAGTCCGCCCACTGCTGGAAGAAATTCGCTTGACCGCCGAGCGCAGCGCCGCGCTCACGGCGCAGCTGTTGGCGTTCGCGCGGCGCCAGCTGATCGAGCCGAAAGTGCTCTCGCCCAGCGCGCTCGTGGCGCGCGTAGAGGGGCTGCTGCGGCGGTTGGTCGGCGAGCGCAGCACCTTGACGGTGAGCCTGCGCAGCGTCGGCAACGTGCGGGTCGACCCCAGTCAGCTCGAGCAGGTGGTGCTCAACTTGATCACCAACGCGAGAGACAGCCTCCCGCAAGGCGGACGAGTCGAGCTCGAGACCAAAGATGTGCGGCTCGAGCCAGCCGACATCGCCCGCTTTCCCGAGCTGGCGCCAGGGCCCTACGTGGTCGTCACCGTCACCGACGATGGTGACGGCATCCCGGCGCAGCAGCTGCCGCAAATCTTCGAGCCATTTTTCACGACGCGCCGAGGCGGCACCGGCTTGGGCTTGGCTACTTGCTACGGCATCGTCAAACAGAGTGGCGGTCACATCGCGGTGCAGAGCGAGCCGGGGCAGGGCGCCACCTTCTCCGTCTACCTGCCGCGGGTCGAAGCCGCCGCGACCGACTCCCGCGATTCGATCCGCCCGGCCCCCGGCGCCACCGCTAGCCAGCGCGTGCTGCTCGTCGAGGACGAAGCCGTGGTGCGCGCCATCGTCGAACGCACGCTCGTGCGCGCCGGCTACCAAGTCGTGGTGGCGACCAGCGCCGAGGAGGCCCTGGAGCTCACGGATCGCGACGGTCGTTTCGAGCTACTGGTCACCGACATCGTCATGCCGGGCATGAACGGTTGGCAGTTGGGCAAGCGGCTGCGTTCGCGTTGGCCCGGGCTTCGGGTGCTGTACATTTCTGGCTATACGGAGGACTCGGCGCAAGAAGAGAGCGTCCGCGAGCCGAGGGCGTCGTTTCTGCAAAAGCCCTTTTTGCCAGTCGATTTGCTGAGTACGCTGCGGAAGCTGCTCGACGCCGAGTAGTATGCGAGGACCATGGCTGCCGTAGATCCCGAACAGCACGAGGTCGTGTTTCGTATCGCCGTCATCGGCGGCGTGGGAGAACGCTTCGTCGAGGCCTTGAAGCTGACGAACGGCGAGCTCGAGCTCGGAGCGGTGGCTGGTTACCGGTCGCGCTTCGTCTTCCAGCTGTTCGCCGCCGATCCCTGGTCGAGCGACGCCGAGGGCCGGGCGCTCGAGGAGCTGGTGCCGGCCTTGGACGCGCTCGTTCTCACCGACGACTTTGCCGCCGGCAATCACTTCTCCAGCACCGCGGTGGAACGCCTTTCGAAGGTGCTGTCGCCGCTCAAGCTGCGCATCCCGAGCGCGGTCTTCGGTGGGCCCGCCCTGGCCGAAGAATGGCAATCGCTCTCGGGCGTTCCCCTCGTTGCTCACGTCGAGCCCACCGCCGAGCAAGCGCAAACGGTGGTCAAGTCGCTGGTGAAAGCGTTGCTTCGTTCGAACATCCGCTCGACGCCGCCGCCTCCCGCTGCTGGTTGAGGAAGGCCTCGTTGCGTTCCATACGCCGCCGCCCGTCGGGGCGAGGCGCGCGCGACCCACAAAAGTGAAACGCCCGGCTGGGGACCGGGCGTTTCGGGGTTTGGAGGGTAACTGCGAAGTGACGAGGAGTAACGAGATGAGGTAACGGAATCTTAGGCCGCGCTGGCCATCAGCTCTTTCAGGCGGGCGATGGCGCGCGAGTGGAGCTGCGAGATGCGAGGCTCGGAGACGCCTAGCTCGGCGCCCAGGTCCTTGAACTTCACGCCGCGGAAGTAGTGAGACGAAACGATGTGCCGCTCGCGTTCGGGCAAGAGCTCCACGGCTTTGGCCAGCGTCTCCTGGGTGAACTTGGCGGCGACGGCGGATTCGCTGCTCGAGGCGTCGGCCAAGCAGCGATTTTGCTCCCACTCACTGACGTCGTCGATGCGCACGACCGAAGGTGGGGGAACGTAGGCGTCGGTGCCGGCGTTGGCTTCGGCAGCGGCGCGGGCGCGGCGCGGCAGCCAGTCTTGCGCGCGCAGCTCGTCCAAGATCGCGCCGCGGATGCGCACCCGGACGTACCACTCGAAGCTGTCGTCGCCACCGTCGGGGTGACGACGAATCGCATCCCACAAGCCGCTCATACCAGCCGCGATCAGGTCTTCTCGCAGCACGTTGCGGGGCAACTTGCGCTGGAATCCACCGGCAATCTTGCGTACCAAGGGCGTGAACTCTTCGAGCAGGCGCTGGGCGCGGCGCGCCTCCATGCGGGCCCGCTTCTCCTTCGACATGCGCGGCGCCTTGCTGGGCACCAGAGCGGCCGGCAGAATAGAGGCCGGTCGGCGTGCTTGGTGAACCGCACGGGCCTCGTGGCGGCGAGCAGGGCGCGGCGCCATGCTGGGTCGAGCTGCGGCGGCCGCGCTCTTCTTGCCCTTGCGGGTCACGGGCTCGGCGGCGGTGGCGAGCTCGAGCTCGAGATCCGTGAATTCGGCGAATTGAGCTGCGGTGGCG
The DNA here is from genome assembly GCA_040348565.1 of Myxococcales bacterium. GTDB lineage: Bacteria > Myxococcota_A > Polyangia > Polyangiales > Polyangiaceae > PMG-095. Next base: position 25,602 of record JBEQSW010000400.1, read on the forward strand.
TCCATGGGGGCAATCTCCGTTGGGGTGCGGGGGGAGCTAGTGCAGCGGTCGTGCCAGCAGCGAAAACGGCTGAATTTGCGGGGTTTCGCGAGTTAAGGCCCTCTAAAGGGGGGTCATCGCAGACCCGGAGTCTTAATTTCGGCAAGCCGTTGCCACCCCTGATGCCAACGATTTGACGAAGATACGTGCCGGAGTGAGACGGGACCCCAGGGGGTCACGCCGGACCCATAAGATCCGCGATTTCAAAGTTTATTCAATAAATACAATGATTTAACATCGTTTTGCGGGAGGGTGCGTCCTGACCCCTCCCGTGTCTCGCATAGATACCGACATGAGAACCGTGTCCCGCGGCGAGCCGTCTGGGGCAGCCGGCCTGCTCTGAAGCAAAGCCGGTTTTTTGGCTGTCCATCAGACGGGGTGCGAGAGTTTGTCGGCGCGACACACGCGCCACGACGAAAGTTCCGCGAGAGCAGCCATGGGCGAAGGAAAGAACCTGGTCGGAGTCGATATTGGCTCGGCTTCGATCAAGGTCTGCCAAGTCAAAGACACCAAGAAAGGCATCGGCCTTTTGCGCATCGGGTACGCCCCGCTCGCGCCTTCGGTGATCGTCGACGGGCAGGTCATGGACGCGGGCGCGGTGACGGAGACCTTGGCCAAGGTCTTTCACGACGCCAAGATCAAGCAGAAGGAGTGCGCGCTGTCCGTCTCGGGCCAAAGCGTCATCATCCGCAAGATCTCGGTGCCGATGATGACCGAGGCGGAGCTGGCCGAGCAGATTCAGTGGGAAGCCGAGCAGCACATCCCCTTCGACATCAAGGACGTGCGCGTCGACTACCAGGTGCTGCGGCGACGCCCCGAGGCCAGCCAGATGGATCTCTTGCTGGTAGCGGCCAAAAAGGACCAAATCGAGGAGTACGCGAACCTCGCGCGAAACGCCAAGCTGAAGCCGATCGTCTGCGACATCGACGCCTTCACCGTGCAAAACCTGTTCGAATACTCGCGCGGGCTGCCGCAGGACCAGACCATCGCGGTCATCAACGTGGGCGCCAGCTTGTCGTCCCTGAACATCATCGCCAACGGCGTCAGCGCCTTCACGCGCGAGATCGCCAACGGCGGCAACGTCATCACCGAAGAAATCCAGAAGCAGCTGGGCGTGCCCCACGATCAGGCCGAGGCCTACAAGTGCGGTGGCGCCGCCGACCCCTCCGACCCCAGCCGCCCCGGCATGGTGCCGCACCAGGTGGTGCAGGTGATTGAAGCCGTCACCGACTCGATCGCCGCGGAAATCCAGCGTAGCCTGGACTTTTTCATGGCTACCAGCGGCGAGGGCGAGATCGCCAAGATTTACGTTACCGGTGGCTCCGCCAACCTGGTGTCGTTGGCGCAGTCGATCGAGCGGCGCGCGCGCGTGTCGGTCGAGACCTGGCCGCCGACCGAGCGCCTGTCGATTGAAGCCAAAGAGGTCAACCCGCAGCTCTTGCAGCAGCGCGCCGCCCAGTTGCCGGTGGCGTTGGGCCTGTCGCTGCGCAAGGAGCGCGAGGTGCGCGCATGATCCGCATCAACCTACTCGCCCAGAAGAAGCGGGCCGAGCGCTCCGACGGCAGCCAAGTTTGGCTGGCGGTCGTGATGGTGGTGGTGCTGTCGGAGGTGGCGGCGCTTTTCGTGCTGCACGGCTTCAAGGCCGAGGAGCTGACGCAGCAGCAGCGCAAGAACGCCGAGCTGACGTCGCAGATCGAGCAAGCCAAGAAGAACGTCGCCAATCACGAGCAAGTGAAGGCCGATCTGGCGCTGTTGCGGATGCGCGAAGACGCCATCCAAAAGCTGCAAAGCGCCCGCTCGGGCCCGACCGCGATTTTGATGGAGCTTGCCCGCATCCTCACGCCCGGGCGCGGACCCAGCGTCGATCCGGATCGCCTGGCCCAGCTGCGCCGCGACAACCCACTGTCGGTGTTCAACCCGAACTGGGACTCACGACGGCTGTGGATCACCGGGTACACCGAAGCGCAGCGCAAGCTCAGGCTCGACGGCAAGGCGCGCGATGGCGAGGACGTCAGTGAGCTGGCGCGCCGCCTCAACCTCTCCAGCTACTTTTACGACGTGAAGCTGCTGCCGGCCACGCGTGAAAATGACTTCGTCAAATTCTCGATCGAAACCAAGGTGAGGTACTAGTGCCGCGCGCGCGATACACAGACATTGGCCAATCGCGGGAGGTTCGCTAGTGGCTCGCGGCGATTCGGTGCTGGCCAAGCTGCCGGTGCTGGCCAAGGTGGGCATCGGTGCCCTGTTCGTGGTGCTGATTGGCGTGGCCTATTTCGTGGTCTTCTACGGAGATTTGGCCAGCTCCATCACCGCCGAACAGAGCAAAGAAACGCGGCTGCGCGGTGAGCTTTCGACGGCACGTCAAGCCGAGTTTTCCTATCAGAAGGACCTGGCCGAGCTGAGCGACCGCCAGCAGCGCCAGCGCGAGCTGGTGAAGATTCTGCCTACCGACACCGAATACCCTCAGTTCTTGAGCTCGGTGCAGAACGTGGCCAACGTGTCCGGCATCGCGCTCACCGCCTGGTCGCCGATGCCCGAGGTGCCCGACCAGTTCTACTCGCGCGTGCCGATGAAGCTTTCGCTGACTGGCCGCTACCATCAAATCGCGAAGTTCTTTCACGGGGTCGGCCAGCTCGATCGGGTCATCAACATGGAGAACATCTCGCTCACCGACCCGAAGCCCGACGGCGAAGACATCGTAGTGAAGGTCGACGCGCTGGCGACGGCGTTCCGCGCCAAACCCGACGCCCAAGCCTCGACGCCCGCCGACAAACGCGGCGCGAAGGTGGGACCGTGAAAAGCGCGTTGCCTTTCACGCTGGTCGCGGCGCTGACCCTGTCGGCGTGCGGCGATGACCCGCCCGTCACCTCCGCGGCAGTCGGTGGCGCCGCTGGAACGACGCCCGCGACGCCCACCCCCGCGAGTCCCGCGCCGGCCGCGCCAGTTGCCAAGGACATGCCCCCGCCGCCCAAGTTCGAGATCGTGGAGGCGGAGTTCACCGAGAGCGAGCGCAGCCGCGATCCCTTCCGTTCGTTTTTGTCGATCTTCAAGGAAGAAAGCAAAGGCGTCGCCAAGTCCCAGCGCGAGGTGGTGCTGTCGCAGTTCGGCATCGACGAGCTGAAGCTGATCGGCATCGTGACGCGGGCAGAGCCGGCCAAAGCCATGTTGGTGGACCCGCGCGGCACCGGGCACGTGGTGCAGCGCGGCCAATTCGTGGGCAAGCCCGACATCGTTCAAGCCGCCGGTCGCACTGGCGCCAGCTACGAGATCAACTGGCGAGTCGATCGCATCCGCGACGGCGACATCGTCTTGATCCGCGAAGACCCGTCCAACCCCGACGTCCCCTCCGCCACGCGCGTCATCCCGCTGCGTCCCGAAGGTACCGACGTCGAGGGCAAGTAGATAGCCGTACGGCTCGAGATTTTTCACAGGGAGGACGGGAGGACGGGAGGTCCGCGAGGTTTTTGTTGCTCGAGCCCTGAGGCGCTGCACCAAGACTGCGCAGGCTTCTTTCAGCGCCGCACGTCTCGAACCCCAAAAATTCTCGCCTCGCGGACCCTCCCGTCCTCCCGTCCTCCCTGTGAAAGAAATCTGGGGACTCGCAGTACCAGCAAATTTGTTCGTGTCGTGAAAAGGCCGCTACGCTGTTTGGACGCACGCTGAATGAGGCCGAATTTGCCTGACTTTTCGAAAATCTCGACCTTCGGAGCCCTAGCATGAGCTCGCTTTCGACTCGCTTCGGCAGGGCCTGCTCGCTGGCTTTGTCGCTCACGGCCCTTTCCAGTCTTGCCCAGGCGGCGGCTCCCGAGCGCGTGGCCACCCACCTGGAGCTGAAAGCGGCCGCCCAGGCGGGGGCTGCCCGGCTGCGCATGACCTTCAGCGCGCCGCCCACCTTCACCGCTCGGCTCGAGCGCGGCGCTACCCGGCTCGTCGTCGACGTGCCCTCGTCCTCGCTGAAGGACATCCCGACCGCCTTGCTCGACAAGGTGGGGGTCGTCGGTGGCGTGATGGTTCAGTCGTTCGCGGCCAACGGAGGCCGGACGACGCGCCTGTTGCTCACCCTGCTGGAGGCGTCGCATTTCTCGGTCGCCGTCGACGGCAACGACTTGGTGGTCGCGGTGGCTCCGGGCAAGGACGGCAACATCGAGGCGGTGCCGAAGGCAGTCGTGGAAAAGCCGGCTCCGGCCGCCAACGAGCCATGTCGCGTGCTGGACGTGCGCTTCCAACACGCCGACAGCCACGACGAAGTCGTGGTCGACCTCAGCCAGCTCGGCGAATACAAAGAAGCGTCGCGCGGCAACGGCAGGCGCACACTCACCCTGGGCTGCAGCAAGCTGAGCGACGAGCTGTCGCGCACGCTCGACGTCTCGGCCTTCGGCGGCAAGGTCAGCAACGTCTCCAGCTACTCGCGGCAGGACGACAAGGGCGTCGTCATCGACGTGGACACCCGCGCCGACGACGTCGACACCCGCGTGTCGCGCCGCGGCTCGAGCTTGGTTTGGACCTTCGTCAAGAAGGGCGCCCGCGAGCCGTCCACCGTTACCGGCATCGGCGCCGACGGCGGCACCGCCCGTCGCACTCGCACCGTGTACGTCGAGCAAGCCGTCACCGGCGTGCAAGACGTCGTCTCCGGCTTCGAGCCGGAGGCGGTCGAGACCCGCAGCGATGGCGCGCAAGCAGGCGCCTTCGGGCCCAACGTCTTGGGGCAAGCCGCGCAAGAGACGCGCCGAGCCTTCACCGGGCGCCGTATCGATCTCGATCTCAAAGACGCCGACGTGCACAACGTGCTGCGCCTGCTGGCGGACGTCGGGCAGGTCAACATCGTGACCGCCGACAACGTGACCGGCTCGGTGACGATTCGCATGCGCAACGTGCCCTGGGATCAGGCGCTGGACATCGTGCTCCAGTCGAAGAGCCTGGGCATGGTGCGGCAAGCGAACATGATTCGCGTCGCGCCCCTGGCCGATCTGGAAAAAGAGCGCGAGATGCAAATCGCGCGGCGCCAGCAGGAAGTGAAGCTGGCCCCGATCGAGACCCGGTTGATTCCGGTCAGCTATGCGCAAGCCGCCGACCTGCAAGACCGCGCGCGCCCGCTCTTGTCCGAGCGCGGCTCTATCGCCGTCGACGACCGCACCAACGTGATGATCGTTCGCGACATCGCCGGGAACCTGAACCAAATCGAAGAGCTGACGCGCTCGCTCGATACCCAGACACCGCAGGTGTTGGTCGAGGCGCGCATCGTGGAAGCCACCAGCACCTACGTGCGCGACGTCGGCATTCAGTGGGGTGGTGACGCCACATTCTCCGCCGCCACCGGCAACCCCACGGGACTGGCGTTTCCGAACGCGGTAGGCGTGGCCGGCGGCGCCAGCGATGGCAGCACGCCTACGGCCGGCTTGAGCCCCTTCAGCAACACCGTCGCCAACCCGAACTTCGCCGTCAACCTGCCGGCCGCGGTCGGTACCGGTCGCGGTGGCGCGCTCGGTCTGACCTTCGGGTCCATCGACAACACCATCAACCTGGCCGTGCGCCTGTCGGCGGCCGAGTCGAACGGTATGCTGCGCATCCTGTCGAGCCCGCGCATTCTGACGCTGGACAATCGCGAGGCGCGCATCTCCCAAGGCACGTTGATTCCGTTTTCGCAGGTCAGCGCGCAAGGCGTGCAGACCACCTTCCAAGAAGCCAAGCTGCAGCTCTTGGTTCGGCCGCACGTGACCGCCGACGGCAGCGTGGCCATGCACGTGAAGATCAACCGCGACGAGCCGGACTTCAACCAAACGTCCGCGCGCGGTGACCCAACCATCCTGAAGCGCGAGGCCGAGACCGACTTGCTGGTGCTCGACGGCCATACCGCGGTGATCGGCGGCATCTTCACCCGCAACACCGGCCGCAACCTCGACCAGGTCCCGTTCTTCGGTGACATTCCGCTGATTGGCTTGCTGTTCCAGCGCCGCCGCGCCAGCGACACGCGCGGGGAGCTCGTGATCTTCCTGACGCCACGGATCGTGAACCGCGCCGAAGCTCTCGGTCGCTGAACGCACGGCGCCCAGACGCCGACGAAAAACGCCGGGCCAGCCGTCAAGCTGCCCGGCGTTTCTTCGTGCTCAACGACGGCTTACTGGCTCACGCACAGGGTGAGCTGTTGCGCGAACAGGTTCGTGGCGTCGGTGCAACCGACGGCGCCGAGCGACGGATCATTCGCGGTGAAGGGCCCGGGGGCGTTGCAGTGATCGCCCATACCCCAATCTTCGTCCGGGTCGGCGTTGAACACGCAGCAGTTGCCGGAAACCGTGTGCTTGTAGTCCTTGCCCGCGAAGCTGGGGGCAATGGTCGAAAGGACGCTCTGGCTGGCCAGAGTGTAGCCCGGGTCGCAGACGCCCTGAGAGCCGTCCAAGTAGTAGCAATGGCCCCCGAACGAGACCTCGGTCAGCGGATCGCACACCACCGGCGGCGTCGTGTCCGTGCTGCAGACGCCGGCGATGCAGAGGGTGCCGGCGCAGCACTCCGCGTTGGTGCCGCAGGCATCGCCGGCGGGCAGACAAGCGGCGTCGTCGACGAAGTCGGACGTGATGTTCGCTTGCCCGTTGCGGTGCAGCACGATCGACACCTCGGCGACCGAGCCTGCATCGAGGGTTGCGGTGGTCGGCTCGCTGGCCCAGGTCGCGACGCTGGCGGGTGTCACCGCGCTACAGCTGCCGGCGAAGGCTAGCTCCGTGAACGTGTCGGTGCCGAGCGGGAGGCCGCGCAGCGTGAGCACGGTGGTCTGATCCGGGACCAGATCGAAGCTGCGCTTGATGATGCGGCTGCCGACGACCGTGACCTGCAAGCAGGTACCGTCAGCGGGCGCCTTGACGACCGACATCGACGCCACGCCCAGACCGTCGTCGGCTTCCTTTTGACCGCTCGTTCCGCTGCTCGAGCAACCGGCCAGCCCCGCCACTACGCCCAATGCCAGAAAACTAGTCGAAATACGCATGTTTGATCTCCTCGATTCCCTTCAACGACTGCCACCACCCTCCGGGCGACCTCGATGAAGCTCCGGGTGCACCTGTCCTGCGCCTTGGTTTGCTGGGCTTGCGCCATCCCGCGCGTCGCGCTTCATCCCTCGATCGGACTCGTGCACCCCGGAGCCTCGTTCGGGCAGAACCCGAATTGAAGCAGTCCATTCGCCTACTAACAGTCGCGCCTCTCGACTTCAATCGGCGAACGCGAACCGGCCTTCAGGTCGACAGGCGCCGGGGAGCCCGTGGTAGCTTCGGGCCGCGACTTCATGAGTGGGCGCGCTGCAAAGCTTTGGTTGCTAGCTGGGGTTGCCGGCTGCGTCGGCTTCGCGCGGCAAGCGCGAGCGTACGAGACCGAGGTGGATGCTTCAATCGCGTCTCAATACTACGTGCTGTCCAGCCCCTGGGGCGATCCGGAGGTGCGGCGTCGACGCTACACGGAGACGCTCGGCCTGGCGGTTTGGAACATTCAGGGCGAGGACGATCCGCGCGGGCCGCGCTTGAGCTTCCAATCGCGGTTGCGGCTGGACGCCGACTTCGGACAAAGCTCTGCCGAGCGCTCCGTCGGTAACCCGCAGTTCATTCCCGGCTTGCAGCAGGCGCCGCTCGACTTGATGTACGCGTATTTAGAGGGCCAGCGCTACTGGGGCGGCCTGTTGGGCTTCCGGCTCGGACGCCAATACGTGTTCGACACGCTCGGCTTCTGGTCGTTCGACGGTGGCCTGGTCACGCTGAATACGCCGGCCAATCTGCTGTTCGAAGCTTACGCGGGCCTCGAGCAGCGCGGAGGCGGTCTGCCCACCTTCGGCACGCGCCGCTTCGAAGCACAGGGAGTTTACCGCGGCGACCGCAGCGGCTTCGACGCCGCTTACTACCCGCTGTTCCTCGACGAATCGAAGGTGGCCCCGGCCGCAGGCTTGGCGCTGGAGGCGAGCGGGTTCGGGGTTTTGCACTCGCGGCTGAGCTACCGCAAGGTCATCAACCGCGACGAAGTGAACGTGTCGCCGTTCCTCGATCTGGGCAACGGGCAGTTTTACGTCAAGGGCAACCGCACCTCGAGTGAGCGCATCGGCTACTCGCTGCGCGCGGATTCGGCCAAGCTGGGCGCGCTCAACGGCTCCGTGGTTTACGACTTCTACAACCAGATCGTCAGCCAATACGCGCTCAGCGCCAATGCTTACCTGAGCTCGCGAGTCACCGCCGGCCTGAGCTTCGATCGCTACACGCCCACGTTCGACGGCGACTCGATTTTCAATTGGTTTTCGCATTCGCCCATTACCAGCGCGCTCGCGCGCGGGGACGTGCGTTTTTCGCGGCGTCTGTCGGCGAATTTGTCGGGCGGCGTGCGCTGGTTCGAAACCGAAGGCTCGAGCCACGACTACGCCAGCAATCCCGATCTCGATAAAACCGGCCGCCTTTTCGACCTTTCGCTCGATGGTGGCGCGCGCTACGACGACGGCCGCGACAGCGTTTCGTTGCGGGCCGGCGGAGAGACGGGCAAGCGCGGACATCGCCTGGGCGGAGACATCAGCAGCCGGCGCCGTTTCAGCGCCCGCTACGACGGCATGTGCCTGCTGTCGCTGTGGGATTGGTCGGACGCGCTTCGACCCGATCGCGACGCCACCAGCTTTGGCTACGTGCTGGGTGCGGGCGTCACGCCGGGCCCCAATTTTTTCGCGCGCTCGCGTTTCGGCCTGGAGCTGGAGCACGAGATGAACCGCCTCGTCGGTCAGCGCTTTCGGGCGCTGCTCACGCTGGACCTGACGGTGCTCAAATGAAGAGTCGTCCCGAGCTTTTGCTGCTGATGACGCTGCTATCGGCCTTCGTCGCTTGGTGCAGCGGTGGGCCGGCGCTCGCCGGCAGCAAAGCGCTGCCGGTGGCCAGCGCGGCGTCGCGAACGAGCTTGGTCGACGACGTACCGGACGCGCTGCGCCCGCCCGGCGCCGTGCCGAACGACGACGGCCCGAGCCCGGTGGTGTTTCCCGAGCAGATGCTGCCACTGCGTTTCGGTCATCAGAAGCACGTCAAGCAGCTGGGCATGACCTGCACCACCTGCCACGCCACCGCCAAGACCAGCCAAAAAGCTGCCGACTCGCTGCTGCCGCCGGCTACCCGCTGCGACGGCTGTCACGGCACCAATCACCGCAACCTGTCGGCCGTGACGAGCGACGAGCCGCGCGCGCTCGGCCAATGTAGCTATTGCCACGTCGGCTACGATCCGAAAAAGTCGAACGTCGTCGCTCGCGTGCTCGTGCCCAAGCCCAATCTGCGCTTCAATCACCAAAAGCACGTGACCGGGCAGCGCATGGCCTGCGCCCGCTGCCACGGCAAAGTGGAAGAGCTGGGGCTGGCAACGCGCGACCAGTTGCCGCGCATGAAAGAGTGCGTGACCTGCCACGTGCTGGGCTCGGGTGACGGCAGCGGCGGACAGCGCGCGTCGACGTCGCTCGGCGCAAAGGTCGCGCCCGGCGCGCCCCCCGCCAAGGCTTCCGGCGCGTGCACGACCTGTCACCTGAGCGAACCGAACGGCATGCTCACGACGGCCTTCAAGAGTGGCAAGCTGTTGCCCCCGCCCTGGCTCCACGACGCAGGCCACGGCTCCGACTTCATCGAGCGCCACAAGCTGATTGCCGGTGACGACAGCCGTTTCTGTGCCAACTGCCACCAGGAGCGCTTCTGCGTCGGTTGTCACGACGGCAACGTCAGACCGCGCCGCATTCATCCGAACGACTTCTTGAGTCAGCACCCCATGGCCGCGCGCCAGGACAACCCGCGCTGCACCAGCTGTCACCAGCAGCAGTCCTTTTGCCTGACGTGCCACCAGCGGGCGGGGGTGGCCATGTCCGGGCCGATTGGTAACTTCGCCGGCCGCGGCCGCTTTCACCCGCCCAAGTCGGTCTGGACCGACGGGCCCCGCTCGTCCTCCCACCACGCCTGGGAGGCCGAGCGAAATCTCAACGCCTGCGTCAGTTGCCACCAGGAGCGGGACTGCACGCTGTGCCACTCCACGCGGGGCGTGGGGGGCCGTGGGCCCAATATCGGTGGCGGCCCAGGTCAGGGAGTCAATCCTCACCCCGCCGGCTTCAGCGGGCGCTGTCAGCAGGCCCTACGCCAGAACGCGCGCCCGTGCCTCACCTGTCATCTGCCAAACGACCAGGATCTGCAAAGATGTCGGTGATTTGCGCCCTAAATGACAAACAGCTGCCAAAGCGCTTGCCGAGGGCTTCTGCTGGCGGGTATAGCGGCAAGGGCTACGTTTGCTCATGCTTCGAGGAGGCCCTCCGTGAAGGAGCTCGTCCGCTACCTGTTCGAGAATCTGTACTTCGACTTTCAAGGGGACATCTCTGTCGACAAGGTGAGGGATTTCCTCCGCGAAGACGACAGTCGCGAGGCGCGACAACTCCTCTCCAAAATCATCGAGGAGAAGGGGGTCGACGACCTGTTGATCACCCTGGCGGACGTCCTCAAGGACCACATCCGCACCGGCGTCAGCGAGCAGAACATCCGCGATCAGCTCTCGACCTATTCCGAAAGCTGAGCGCAGCGGCCGCGCTACCCCTCGCGCTCTTGCTCGGGGGGTGCGACGTCGCAAAGCCCGAGCCGAAAAGCGGCACGGGTCCACCGGTGCATCTGCTGGGCATTTTCCCCCAGGACGGTTGCGGGGTTGGCGATAGCCCTGACTGCACGGTGCCGACGAACGTCACGCTGACGTTCCGTTTCGACCGATTCCTCAATCCTGCGACCGTCAACCGCCAGGCCATCCGTCTGTACACGGGCGCGCCGGAAGTGGCGATCGGAGGGCCGCCGTTCGAGGTCAGCTCCGACCCGATCGAGCGCGTGGTGGAGTACCGCACACCCGCGGGCTACGCGCTGGTTCCCAACGTGCTCTACCACCTCGAGCTGGTGGTTCCGGAAGGCCCGGACGACTTCGGCATTCGCGCTTTCGACGGCGCGCCGCTGGCCGAAGCCGACATTCCGCTGCGCGGCAGCTTTTTGACCAGCAATCAGGGCGTCGACATGCCCACCGTGCCGGCGCCCAGCTGCGCCGATATCTTGGGCACGGGCTCGTCGGTCTTCAGCAGCTGCACCGGCGCGGCGTGTCACCAGCAAGGCGACAACACCGTGGGTGGAGTCGCGGTGGGCGACGCGCCGTACGGCTTGTGGCTCGACGACGCGCGCCATTTCGAGCTGACCGCCCTCGATCGAATTGCGCGCGAGACGGAGACGGGCGACGAGTCTGGCGGCGTGCCGACGGAGAGCGGGCCGCGCTTCGGCGTGCGCATGGCGCTGGTGGACCCGCACAATCCAGGCGGCAGCTACTTGATGTACAAGCTGCTGCGCAATCTGGGCAATTTCGAGCCTTGCCCGCCCGGCAGCGCTCAGAGCGTCTGCGCCGAAGAAGCGGATCCCGCGGTC
>JBEQSW010000409.1:0-39786 GCA_040348565.1 Myxococcales bacterium
CGACACGAGCCGAAGAGGTGGCGCGCGCGAGCTCCGTCCAGCGACTGGGCGGCGCACTGTTGCTCGATCACCGTGACGACGCGCATGCGACCGTGGCCGGGGCGGACGGATCGCAAACCGCGGCTGCTGTGCAGGCAGCGGCGACGGTGCGAACGGCGGCGGCTTCGAAAAAGGCGGAGGGAGCACCGACGGCAGCGCGACCCACGGCGCCCGCGGAAGCCGGGCTCGCTTCAGCGGCGCAAACCAAACCGGCCGGCCCCGTTACGAATTGGGGCCGGGTTGGGCAAGCTTTGGCGCGCGGGGATTCGGCGGAAGCGCTGTCGGCGCTGAGCGAGCTTGCCGACAGCGACGACCCCAGCACCCGCGACAAAGCCGACTTGGGGCGAGCGCAGCTGCTGATGGCGCACGGTGAGCCCGAGCAAGCCTGCGCGCTCGCTCGGTCGCTCACCCACCGTCGCGCCGGCGGCCGCATCGAACGCCAGGCGCAGCTGCTGCTCAAGGATTGCGCGCGTTAAAGCTCCGTAATTTCCGCATCGAAGTCGAGCTTGGACACGGCGCTGGTGCACCCGTCTTCCCACGGAACGGAGTGGCCGCCATTGTCTTCGTACACGTGGCGGAACGTGGCGTTGCTGAGGGTGCCGGTCAGATTGCCCGAGACGGAGGTGAGGGTCAGGGTGCCGCCGGTAGCCATGTACCAACCGCGATTGCCGCCAAACTGGGTCACCTGGTCGTAGAGGATGACGCAGAGCGTGCAGTACTTGAAGTCGAGGTCGTCACCCTTGATCTCGTAGCTGCCCTCCGCGATGCCATCGGAGAAGGTGCCGAGGCCGTCGTACATGGAGATCTCGATCTCGTCGCGCGGGATGCCATCTTGAAGGTGGAGGTTCAGAACCATCAAGCTTTCGCTGCTGTCATAAGTAGCGAGGCTGGCGGTGGGAGCGACGTCCCCGTAGGTCGCCGCCGGGCAGACGTTCGGTTGGCCACCTTCGCCGCCGGCACCGCCAGTGACGTCGTCAGGTTGTCCGCCCGCGCCGGCGCCGCCCGGTGCTTCGGGTCCTACGCCGCCGTTGCCGCCGCCGCCTTCACCGGCACCCCCAGCGCCACCATTGCCATCGCCGCCGTGCGGCTTGCCGCCGCCGCCCAAAATACCGCCCGTGCCGGAGCTGGTGCCGCCCGTCGGGGCGGTGCCGGCGGTGGCGACATTACCGCCCGTGGTCATGCCGCTGGTGCCAGCCGTTGGCGCGGAGCCGGCGGTGGCGATGCTGCCCGCGCCCGCTTTCCCGGCAACACCTGCACCGGCCGCGCCGGCAGTGCCCGCGCCCGACTCGCCCGGCGTGAGAGTTCCGCCGTCGTCACTGCAAGCAATGGCCGCCACCGCGACGCCCAACGACACCACCAACGCCTTACGCAATCCAAATCCAGACAATCGAGCCTCCCGGTTACGCCCACTGCGTCGGCGCAAAGTACGTGAGGTTGGTGCCAGCCGCAAGCGTGCCGACCCGGCGACGCACGGTCCGGCCCGGCAGGCGCGACGACCAGAAACAGAAGCTCTGGCGCGCGCTCCTTGGCGTCACAACCACTTACGACTCTTGAACCACATCAGCATGCTGGCCGGTAGCAGCACGCACAGGCCGAGCCCGGTCCACATCAAAGCCACGCTGCCGAACGGCAGGTGCACGAAATTCTGGCCAAAAAACCCGGTTACGAAACCCAGCGGCATGAAGATGGCGCTCAGCAAGGTGAGGCTCTTCATGATCTCGTTGGTGCGGTTGGAAACCAGCGACAGATGGGCGTCGAGCACGTTGCTCAGAATTTCGCGCTGGGTGTCGATGGCTTCCGACATGCGCATCAACATGTCCAGCACGCGCCGGAAGTAGAGCCGCGAGCGCTCGTCGACGTAGGCCGGTCCCGAATCGAGGATGAGCGTCAGCACCTCGCGTTGCGGAACGATGAGCCGGCGCGCGGCGGCCAGGCGGCGCTTGGCCACGAACAGCTCGGGCAGCACGTCGTCGTCTTCCTGCTTCAGCACCGAATCTTCGATGCCTTCGACGGTTTCGAACAAGACGTCGAGCGCGTCGAAATTCGCGTGCGAAAGGCGCTCGCACACCAGGTAGTAGCTGTAGACGAAGCTTCTTTCCAACAGGCTGGGCTCGGTCAATAGCCGCTGTTTCACCTCGGCCACCTCCGGCAGCGGGGCGTCTTGGATGGTGATCAGGTAGCCGTCACCCAGGAAGGCATGGAACTCCACGCTGCCGAGCGGCGCGCTTTCGCCTTGGGGCACGACCAGCTTGTGCAAGACCATGAACAGCTGCTCGCGGTATTCTTCGACTTTGGGTCGCGTGTCGACGCGCAAGCACGACTCGATGGCCACCGGGTGCAGATCGAAGCGCTCGCGCAGCAGCTCCAGCTCCGCGGAGCTGGGCGACACGACGTCGACCCACAGTCGCTCGCCGGCTTGGGGCCGTCGCACTTCGGCGTCGCCCTCCACCCAAGTCGGAGCAGAGCCGGGCCGAACGGTGAGCGACGACAACATGACCGAGCGAGCCTACTCGGATTGACGCGCGGCAGTAGAGCCGCGAGCGACCGCTACGGCGGCGGCGGCAACGGCAGCGTCGTTGCCACACGACCGCCCTGCGCTTGCGCGCAGGTAAATAAGATCCCCCCCCACCCGACCATTGCCTTGTCCACGCGACCTCGAGAGTTAGTCGTCGCGGCCCGGCGTGCTGAGCGGCCCGGTCACAGCTATTTTTCACCCCCCACCCAACCCAAAACCGGCGCCCACGCACCGGGAAGGTCAATCTCGTCTGCTCGGGCTCACCGGGTCAGCGCCCACCCGCAGCCGGCGTTCACGTGCGACAGCGCAGGGCAGTCGGACGAAATGGGCACGAAGCTCGCCTTGGCCTGCGCATCCACGAGGCAAGCGCACGCCCGCTCGCCTTCCGAGTCTTGGGAACAGATCCAGCTGTAGACGTGGCCGTCGCTGCAGGCGCCGCGATTCTCTTCGCAAGTGACCTGCGCGCCGCCGTTCTCGGGCATGCCACCGCCCGCCGCCGAAGAGTCGGTACAGGTCACCGCCTGGACGGTCGGGCCGACGGTCGTACCGGCGCTCGGCCCGGTGCTGTCGGGGGGGACATCGGCGTCGTTCGGGTTCGGACACAGCTCGCGTTCGGCGGCGGTGGCCGGGCAAGGGTCACTGCCATCCAGCTTGTCGCAGGCCACACGATCGAGGCAGCTCTTGATGCGCTGGCCGATGGCCGCGCACGCTTCGTTGCCCGTAAAGCGAGCGAAGGAGATCGGACACTGCTGTTCGCAGGTGTCGTCGACCCCGACGCAATCGCACACGTCACCGTTGCAATCGCAGCCGGTGTTCTCGGGACACGCGCGCAGGCGCGCGCAGACCTTGCCGCACCACGCGGGCAGCTCGGAAGCAAGCTGCTCCGCCTGAGTCTTCTCTTCCCCTGCCACGATATTTTCCGCCGAGCACCCCAAGAACAACGGCAACAGCACGCTCCAACCAAACAGATAGCGACGCATTTTACCCTCCACCGGCTAACGCGGGGCCGTACGAATTCTGCATACCCATACGTCCTCTGGCCGCCGTCGAACCTTCAAGCAAAAGACTCAAGGCTCGAGATTTTCTCCGAGCAGCTGGTGCACACGCTCGGCGTACATTCCCGAGCCTGACCCACCCAGCAGACGGCGTGCGAGAGCGCGCGCTTCGCCGTCGCGCTGCAGCCGATGCAAGGCTTCGATCTGGATCAACGTGCGCTCCGACGTGAGCTGGCCGCGCGGGAAACGCTGGGCGTGCTCGGCCGCGACCGAAAGCGCCACGCTCGGGGCCGCGCGCATTTCGCGCCGCGCCTGCTCGAGCAATGCAGCTTCGGCCGCCAACGTGCCGGCGCTCGAGCCCGACGGCGAAGCCACCGGCAACGCCGGTGCTGGATTCGATTGCGGCGGTGGTGCTGCGACCACGGGCAGCGGTTCTTGGCTGGGCGGAGGAGCTTGCACGGGCTGAGACGATGGCGGCGGCGTCACGTGTGGCACCGCCAGCGCGCCGCTGGCCACGGGTCGCGGCGACCAGTCCACGACGCCGGTCGCCACTGCCAACGCGCCGGTGCCCAGCACCACTCCCAACGCCGCCGCTGCCGACTTGACGAAGAGCCAGCCCGCGGCCGCCGCCGGCAACACCGACGCCCGCGCCACCCGAGCGCGCAGTCGGTGGCGCGTGACGGTGTCGAGGGAACGGGCGCGGGGCGTTGCGCGCAGCACCTCACGCAGCGCTTCGTCCGTCTCCGGATCGTCGAGCCAGCGACGCGGAGCGCTCATGGCAAGCCCTCCCATTTGCCCGAGCGTCGCAGGCGCGCGGCCGCGGCGGCGACCTGTTTGCGCGCCGAATGCAGGCGCGAATACACGGTACCGACCGGGACCGCCGTGAGCTCGGCGATTTGTTCGCAGTCGACGCCCTCGACTTCGAACAAGAGAAACGTCGCGCGACGCTCGGGGCTGAGCTTGTCGAGCAGGCGTTCGAGCCGGAGACGCGTCTGTTCGCCGGCGTAGCGGTCTTCGGGCGTGTTTGGGTCCACGCGCTCGGGTGGCTCGGCTGCTGGAGATTCCCAGCGGAAGTAGGCGCGACGCCGGTGCCGCTGCACCAAGTGTAGACAGATGCCGAACAGCCATGTCGTCAGCTTGCTGCGGCCGTCGAAGCTCGACAGCCGACGATGCACGGTGACGAACACCTCTTGTCCCAAGTCTTCGAGATCGGCGTCGCGCACGCCCAGGTGCTGCAACGTGCGCCACACGAAGTCGGCGTGCTCTTCGTAGACCTGCTCGGCCCCGAGCTCTCGGGCGTCGTCCCTGGCCAGGGCGCGCAACATCAGGGGACCACTCGCAGCAAACTCCACTGCCGGTGAGTCCCCCGTCGCACCCGGCGCCTTCATGGAAACTGTGCCCCGACTCCGAAAAAGCCCAATCCGGAGACCGGCGGTTGACTAAAGACGGGCTCGGCTTGGCCCCGCACCGCAAAGGTTTGGCGACCAAACGGCACCAAACCACTCGCGCCCAGCTCTACAAAAAAGCTTTTGGTTATCGACAGTTGCACATCAGCCAACAATTGCCCGGCGACGAACCAGTAGTCGCCAGGCGAGGTGACCGGTGAGGGCCGTCGTACCGCGACGTGAAATGCGCCGACAGTGGGGCCGGCGCCTAAGACGACCCGCACCCGTTCGGAGCGGCCGGCGTCGAACGTGGCCAGCGCGCTCACGCGCGTGAGGCTGAGCTCGAGGGAGCCGATGCCGCGCGTGGCCGTCTGCGAAAGCGTGTACGAGCCCGCGACCGCGACGCCCCAGCGCTCACTCGGCCGGGCACTGAACGACAGCTCCAAGCCGGGCGACGTCCCGGCGACTAGGCCGCCGGTGATTTGCGCGCGCGCCGACGCCGTGACGACGGTTGCCGGCGCAGGCGTGGGCAGGCGCAGCTCGACCCGAGCCGGCGCGGACGGCGAAGGCGGAAGCGGTACGGCCGAGGGCGCCGCGGGCGGAGCCTCCACTTTGGCCTCGGCGACGGCCGGCTCGAAAGCGGCGACGCTCTGGCTCGGCGCAGGCTCGCGGGCGGCGGCTTCGGGATCGATCACGAGCGCGATGGCCAGCGCAGTGGCGTTCACGAGCGCGCTGCAGCCCGGCTCGTCGCTCTCGAGCGAGCGATGACCGATGGTGTGCCCCGCCACGTCGCGCACGTACACGTCGCTGCGGTAGCGCTTGCCGAGGCGCGTCACCTCGACCTCGAACGAGCGCTCGGCGGTGGCGTCGAACACGGCTCGCCCGAGCCGCCGCTCCACCTCGGTCGCCAGCGCGCGCCCGGTCGGGCACTCTTCTGCGCCTTCGGCCCGCACCCAGGACAGAGCGTAGGTTGGCGGTGGCGCGGCGGGCACAACTTCGGCCTTCGCGGGAGCGCTGGCGCACAACGCCAACGCCCAGCATCCCGACGCTGCCCAACGAGCCCGAACCATGTCGCGACCATCCCACGACGGCCGCGGTTCTGAAATGCGGATCAGGGCTTCCGGGCAGCGCGACAGGTCGACTGCGTGGCCAGCGCGTTGGCGGCGGCGCGACGCGCCTGGGGTGTCGCCTTTTTGCCGGCGAGAGGTGCCAACTGCTGTGCCAAGTTGGGTGGCGCCAAGCGCCCCAGCGCCATGACGGCGGCGGTCGCGATCAGCTGCGCGTCGGGGCTCGCCATCGGATCGGCCAGCTTTTGCGCGAAGGCGACGAGCTCGTCAGTGGAGTCGACGTCGCACAACGCGCCCAGGGTACGAGCGGCCTCGGCGCGCACCTCGGGCCATTCTTCGGCGTCGATCAAGCGATCGCGAACGCGTGACGCGACCCCGCTGACGCGACGCTCGCCAAGGGCACGGATGCTGCGCGCGCGTACCAGCGGCGAATCGTCGTTCAAGGCTTGGGTCAAAGGCTTGTCCAGCGCGGCGCCGGCTGGATAGTGCGACAGGGCGTCGGCAGCTGCTGCGCGCACCAAGGGCCACTCGTCTTTTTCCAAGCGCTCGGCCAAAGCTTGGCCGGCGAAGCTGGCGTCAGGAGCGGATAGTGCGTGCACCGTGGCTTCACGCACGCGCACTTCGCGGTCGGAAAGCGCGGCCAGCAGCTCGCGCTGGAAGCGCTGGGGCTCGCGCACGAGCGAGAGCGCAGCCGCACGCACGTGCGGATCCGGATCGCTGGACAACGCCGTGCGGAAGACGCCTTCGGCTTCGGGGCTCACGCGGCTCAGCACCGAGGTCGGGCCGAGCAGCAGGTAGCGCGAGCGAAAGCTGGGCTCAGCTGCGGTTATGCGCGCCAGCGCCACGCCGGCTTCCGGTTGATAACGGGGGGCCGAGTCTCCGAGCGCGCGCAGCAAATCGATGAGGGCGGTGGGAGGCGCGGCTGGCTCCGCGAGCACCGCGCGCACCGTCGGGGTTGCGGCTTCGGTGCGGGCGGCTTGCGCGAGCGCGGTGCGCAGCAAGCGCCGGCGCGCGACCGTCTTTTCGTCCATCAACGGCATGAACGCCAGAACCGCGCGCGCTGGATCCGTAATCGTCAGCTGGTTGACGAGCAGTGGCATGAGGCGCTTGTCGGTTTTGTCGACCTTGCTCAGCGCTTGCGCCAAGGCCTCGCCGCCGTTCTTACCGCAGCGCGACAGGCGCCCCTGCGCGTGCAACGTCTGCGCTTCGATCTTGCCCATCAGGGCGTCGACGTACACGGGCGCGCTGATCTCGCAGGGCGCTTGGTCCAAGATCTCGAGCGCGACGCGCTTGCCACCTTCGTCCAAGCTACCGAAGGCTTGGGCGATGGCCGTGGCCGCCGCCGGGCCTCCCGCCACCAACAGCGCTTTGGCCGCTTGCGCGCGTTGACCGCCGCCGGCCAACCTGGCCACCAACGCTGGCAGCGCACCCGGTTCGATGTCTCCGACCACCGAGAGCTCGGCGATCGTGACTTTGGCCGTCTTGCTTTGGTCGAATGCCGTATCCAACACGAGCGACAAGCAGCTCGACTGAAGCGGTGGATCGAGCGCGACGTGGTAGGTCGCGCCGGGGGTTTTCCAGGCGTCTTCCGGAAGCGTCACTTCCACGACCTCACGCGGCCCGACGATGAACAGCCGCTCCGGCGCGGCTCCGTCGGGCACGCTCGCCTGCTTCGGCCGAATCGCCAGCTCCAGACCCGAGATCGGCAGGTCCGGCGGCGCGTGCATGACCACGAACTCGCCCCGACCGGAGCCGCCCACGTCTTCGGACCAAGTGGTTTCCGGATTGCCGTCGGTCAAGGCTTGCGGCGCGCCGATCGCGCTCGACGCGGCCAGCGCCGACAACACCGAGGGCGCGGCGTTGCTGGGCCCGGTTTGCAAAGTGGCTTTGACCTGGCGAGCGCGATCGCGCTCGGCCACGCTGAGCCGTTGCACCTTGGCCGCGTGCAGCTCCAAGTCTTGCGGTGTGAGCAGGCGGGGCGCCAAAATCGTCGGGCGGCCGCACAGCGAAACGCCTTCGTTCTGCTCACCGACCAGCACGCGTCTCGACCCGTCCGACTCGGCTTCGGAGACTTGCACCATCGGCCCCGAGCGCGTGCCGTCCTGACCGTTCAGCAAGCCGACCAACCCGGCGAACAAAACCTTGGGCGCGCCGGTCGCCAACGGCGCGGCCACGACGGCTTGGAAAGTGCGCACGCCGTCCGTCACCGTGACCACGATGGCGCGTCGCCCCGCGCCCAGCGAGACGACGTCGGCGCGCGCCGGCTTGGCGCGCAGCTCGGCGGGCACGCCCAACGCCACCGCGCCCGCGCTGCACGGCGCCGCCGCACAGGCCGCCGCCATCACCTCGCCCTGGGCGGCGAACACGCTGAGCGCCTGTTGACCACTGCCGGCAGGCGCGCTCGCAGGGAGCGCCTGCTCCGCCGCAGCGACGCCCGTAACCGTGCAGAGCGCCCCCAAAATCAGAGCCTGAACCGACGCCTTGCGAAGCGAAAACACAGCCACGGCCGCAGTCTAGCCAATACCGGCCCGGCCGCCTCTGCCATCTGGCATGCCCGAGCGAGTTAGTGGTAAGGAGGGCGACTCATGAAGCAGCAGCAACCGTACAGTTTGGTCACTGGAGCGAATGGCTTTTTGGGCGCCACGCTGGTGCGGAAGCTGATCGAGCGCGGCGAGCGCGTGAAGGCGTTCGTGCGGCCCGAAACGGACTTGAGCTCGCTGAAGGGCTTGCCCGAAGACCGCATGCTGGTGTCGGTCGGCAACATCATGGCCGAGGGCAGCGTGTACCGCGCCCTGACCAACGTGAATCGCGTCTACCACACTGCCGCAAACTTCAAGCTGTGGGACAAGAACCCGCAGACCATCATCGGCCCGGCCGAGGTCGGCACCCGGCACGTGCTCGGCGCCTGCAAAGCGCGCGGAGTCGAAAAGATCGTGGTCACCAGCAGCGTGGCCGTGCTCGGCACCACTCAGGGTGACGAGATGGACGAGTCGCACGAGCTGAACTTGAGCGACCCCGAAGCTTACGTGCAGGCCAAGCTGAAGGCCGCCGACGTCGTCGCCGACGCCGTCGACGAGGGCGCGCCGATCGTGAGCGTGTTGCCGGGCACCATGGCTGGCCCCGGAGATCGCAAGCCGACGCCCAACGGGCAGATGCTGCTGCGCTACCTCAAGTTTTCGCCCTCGTGGCACTTCCCGGTCACGCCCGGCGGCCTCAACATCGTCGACGTCGAAGACGTTGCGCTCGGTCACATCTTGGCGATGGAGAAGGGCGCAGTCGGCGAGCAATACATCTTGGGCGGAGACAACCTCACGTTCTCGCAGATCTTCGAGACGCTGGCGGACATCACCGGCTTGGCCGAGCCCGCCAGCCCCAGCAGCCCCGGCTTGGCGCGCTTGGCTGGCAGCTTGATGGAGATGTGGGCGGGCCTGCGCGGCGGCGAGCCCATCCTCACGAGCCGCATCGCGCGCGACTACGTGGGCCACAACGTTTGGGTGACGAGCGAAAAAGCCGAGACCCAGCTCGGCTACACCCACCGCAGCGCTCGCGAAGCGCTGGCACGCGCCGTGCGCTGGTTTTTGGACAACGGTTACGTCTCCGAGCAGGCCGCCAGCCGCGTGCGCTTGGAGCTGCGGCCGGTTTGACGACGGAGCGCCCGCCCGGCGTCGTGTCGGGAGCGCTCGTGTGCGGCCTGGTGTGCTCGCTGCCGGCGGTCGTGCCGGCGCTGCTGCGCGTGTGGGCCGGCTCGGCAGGTGTCAACGGCGTCGCAGCAACGTTCGCGTTATGGGGCGCCGCGTCGTTGGTGGTCGTGCCGGTGGGCGTGTGGGTGCGGCGCGCGCGGGCGGTTGGCATGCCGGCGGCTGACCGGGCCGTGCTGGCCGGCACGGCTTTGTCGGCGTTACCCCTTGCGCTTTTCGGGGGCGTGCTCAAATCGACGACTCACCATCGTCCTCTTGGCGGCGCGACCTTCGCGGTAGCGGCGCTGTGTGCTCTGGCACTGTGCATCGGGCTGTCTTTCCGGTTTTTGGGGGGATTGAGCCGCGGCGCGGTGAAATCCCCGTGGCAAAACCTTTTCACCCTTGGCTGTGGATTGTCGCTGGCTTGCGCTCTCTTGCTCGGCAGCGCGCGGGCGACCCGACCCAGCCTGGTCGATTTTCTGGCGCTGACCGTCGCCAGCGTGGCAACCGGCCTCGTCAAATGGCCCGGTTCGCCGGGGCGTCCCCGGCTGGCGGTGGCGATCGGTCTCTGGGTGCTCCTGCTCGCCTGCGCCGTGGTCTCCCTCAAAAGCCCACCGCTGGTGAGGTCATTGACTACCCAGGCGCCGGTCTCGTTCGCGCCGTTGTCCTGGCTTGGCGTCGGCTCCTGAGCGCATCATATTTGGTCAGGATGCGCCTCTCGGGTTTGGTCCTGGTTGGGCTCGCGGCACTGTGGCCGCAAGCGGCTTGGTCAGCACCCGCGGGTGAGGAGCCTGGCGTCCGCACCGGCACCACCGAAGTTCACGACCCCGACGCCCCGGGGCCGGTCGAGAGCCGCCGCGAGGCACCGTCCGATGCACCGCGCAGCCACGCGGGGACGTTGCGACTGCCGGGCATACCGGCCGGCTTCAACGTGTACGACGGCGGCTGGATCAAGTTCGTCTACCACCCCTCCATCCGGGAGCGCGTCCAACCGCTGATCGCCGACGCGGGCGCCGCGCGCACCATGCTCACGGAGTGGGTAGGGCAACCGGTGTTGTCGGAGGTGCGGGTCGTCGTCGCTCGCTCGCCTAGCGAAATGGCAACGTTGGCTCCCCCCAACGCGCCCTACCCGGACTACGCCGCCGGCGTCGCTTACCCGGAAATTGGCTTGGTATTGCTCACCACCCGGCCCGTGCACCCCAACTCGGCGCACGACTTGGGTGAGGTCTTCCGACACGAGCTCGCTCACGTCGCGCTCGAAGACGCGGTGAGCGGCCGACCGATTCCGCGTTGGTTCAACGAAGGCTTCGCGGTCATGGCCTCCGGCGAGACGTCATTCGTGCGCATGCACACGCTGTGGACGGCGACCTTGTCCGACAACTTGCTCTCGCTGGCTCAGCTCGAGCGCACCTTCCCGTCGAACGAGAACGAAGCCGACATCGCCTACGCCGAGGCCGCCGACGTGGTGCGCTTCTTGGTGCGGCGCGAAGATCAGCACCGCTTCCGCGGTCTGGTCTCGCGCCTGCGCGACGGCGAAACCATGGACACCGCGCTGCTCAACTCGTACGGCGAAGAAACGTCGACGCTCGAGAGCGAATGGCGCGAAGACGTCGCCAAAAAGTACACGTTCTGGCCGGTTCTCACTTCGGGCACGGTAATTTGGGCCGGTACCTTGGGCTTGTTCGCGCTCGGCTGGCGCAAGCGCCGCCGCAAGGCCGCCGCTACCCTCGCCCGCTGGGAGCGTGAGGAAGCTGCCGAGGACCAAGCCCGCCGCAACCTCGCTCTGCGCGCCGACCCGGCTCCTCCGCCGCCCCGCGTGCACATCGTGCTCGCTCGCTCGCAACAAGACGACGCGCCGCCCACCATCCCGCCCGCCGCCATGCATCGCCTGCCGGAAATCGAAGTGCCCAAAGTCGAGCACGACGGCACCTGGCACACGCTGCATTGATTGTGCTGCCGCGACTTCAGGTGGGCTCGGGCGGCTCGGGCGGCTCGGGCTCGGTATGGTGCTGTTCGATGCGGCGCATCTCGTCGATGATGCGCTCGAAGATGCGCTGAATGGCGTCGGCGTTGAGTTGCCGCGTGGCCCCGGCGCGCAGGCGTGCGATGACGTCGCGTTCACGGTCAGGGTCGTAGATCTTGACGTCGTGCTCGCGTTTGTACTGGCCCACCTGCAAGACCAAGCCGACGCGCTCGTGCAGTAGCTGGAGAATCTTTTGGTCCACCGCATCGATACCGCGGCGGAGCCCATCGAGCTCGAGCTTGGACGTCACGAACCGCATCCTACACACAAATGAGTATTTGGCATCACTTCACCACCGTCTTGCACCCCGCCAGGATTTGTACTTCCAGCACGTCACCGGCGCTGAGCTGCTCACAAGCCGCGCCACGAATAGCGACGCGACCGTCGTCCGTCCACTCCCAACCCGCCTCGGGATCGTAGGGCACGACCTTGCCATCGAAATAGACGTTGAGGAAGTCAGGGTCCGGCGGCTCGTAATCCAGCGAAATTTCGCAGCTGATGGCCACCGAGGCAGCGATGGCCTTGAGGGCCTGCTCGAGCGCTTCGGTATCGCTGACTGAGTAATATTTCGTAGTGCCGGTGCGCGCGGTGCCGCCCGCGTCGGCCATGGCATCGAGCAGGTTTTCGTATGGCTCGCTGCCCGGCATGCCGACGACGAAGGTCTTGATTCCGGCTTCGCTGAGGGCTTGCACCGCGCGAATACTTGCGTCTTCGTCCACGCACGACAGGTTGGCGGAGGGATTCTGGGTCGTGGGCGCACAGCAGTTGACGCCGGTCGAGCAATCGAGCCCGCCGGCGGTCAGCCCTTCGATGTTCGGGATGCACGCGCTGGCTTTGCACGACAATTCTTCGTTGCAGTTGGGCGCGCCGTCCGTCACCAGAATCACGTAGGTCTGGCCCTCGAGCGCGGATAGCGTCGTCAGCGACTTGGCCAGCGTCGCGGCCGCCGGCGTGCCGCCGTCGACGTCGGCAATCGACAGGCGTCCCAACAGATCTTTCAGGCGCGGTCCTAGCTTGTGCTCTTGGGCAAAGCTGGGCGGATCTCCCGGGGCGACGGGCATCAGCTCGTCGCCCGCTTCACAACCGGTCACGCCCGCGAGCCCGGGAAAGATGGTCGCGCCGTAGTTGACGCGGTGGCCGATGGCTTGCAGCACGTGCGACAGCGCGATGCGCGCGTTTTCGTACTTGCTGATCCCGCTGTCGGCGAAATCGTCGCCCATGCTGGCCGAGTGGTCGATGATGAAGCTCAGGTTTGGCGGATTGCTGACGGCCGGAATGCTTTGCGAACCACACGGACCGGTAGGCACCTCGGCCGCGTCGCCCAGCATCAGGCCCGAGTCTTCGCCACCGCTGCCCGCGTCGCGTGGGCCCGGGTCCACCAGGTACGGCGCCCGGTTGCTGCCGCACGCTAGCGGCACGGCTTGCGCCGCGAGCGCAAGGACCAGGGCCGGCCAAACACGCATCGGTAAAAGATAGCGGAAAGGAGCCGAGGGGGCTTCCGCGTTATGGTTCGGCCGTGCATCGCGCTTCTCGCCCTTCGCCCGTCCCAAGCCGGGATTCGCTGACCGCGCGCCTGCTCGGCGGATTCGACGGCTTGTTGGTGCTGGTGGGGACGATGGTCGTGATCGGCTGGCTGTTGGGAATTTCTGCCGACTCACGACCGCGGCCGGCGGCGCCAACGTCGTCACCGGTCGCGCCCGCGGCAGAAGTAGCCGAGACCGAGCGCGACGGCGCGCTCCGGGTACTGGTGGTGGGAGGCGACGCGGGTCCGCTGGGCGGGGCACAGGTGCGGCTGCTCTGGGAGCGCGGGCAGCAATACTTCGACGCCGGTCAGGGGGTGACTGATGGCCAAGGCCAAGTCACGCTGCGGCGCGTGCCGCGCGGACCGGTCTGGGTCCTGGCCGACGCCGAGGGGCACGCGCGGGCGTCGACGCAGCTGGTCGTGGAAGGCGGCTCGCACGACGTGAAGCTGGTGCTGCCGCTGGCAACGCCCTTGACCGTGAAGGTCACGGACGAAGCGCATGCGCCGCTGGCCAACGCCACCGTGCTCGTCACCACTGCCGACCCGTTGCCGTTCGGCGCGTTGAGCGACGCCCAAGGCAACGCCCGGCTGCTGCGGCTCGGGGCGCCGCCCTTCACCGTGAAGGCGTCGGCGCCCGGCTACGAGTCGGTCACGCGCAGCGGCGTCTCGGGTGCGGTAGAAATCGCGCTGCGGCGGTTGGGGTCCATCTTGGTGCACGTCAAGTTGCCCGACGGCAAGCCGGCGGCGCTGGCTACGGTGGAGATCGGCGGCGCCACGCTGTGGCCAGCGCGCAGCGCGGCTGCCGACGCCGAGGGAAACTGCAAAATCGGCGGGCTTTTGGCGGGGTCTTACGATCTGCGGGCCAACAAGGAGCAGCTGGTTTCGCACGTGCTGATGGGCTTTCTGCTGGACCGAGGGCACGATCAGGAAGTCACGCTCACGCTCGAGCCCGGGCGGTTCGTCACGGCGCTAGTCACCGACGGCGCCGGACCGAATCCGCATTTGGTGCCGAACGCCGACGTGGTGCTGGCCGAGGAAGGGCTCAGCACGTTTCCGCTACGCGGTCGCAGCGGCAACGACGGCAAGGTGACGCTCGGACCGATCTCGAACGGCGCCGCGACGTTGTCGGGCCGGGCGCCCGAGTTCATCGGTAGCGCGATCGTGGCCGTGCCGGACGTGCTCACGGAGCCGGTGCGGCTAGCCCTGTTGCGCGGCGGCACGCTGCTCGGCGAGGTGAGCGACGCGCGCGGCTTTCCCATCGACGGCGCCTCCATCGAAATCGTAGGCACCGACGGCTCGGGTCTCCCCATCTCGGAAACGCCGCAGCTCTTGCGCTTTCGACGCTCGCACTTCAGCTGGGCCCTGGCCGGCCCCCCCGCCATGATCGCGGCCGGCGAGCTGGGCGTCATGCCCGGCCCCATTCCGCCCATTCCGGGCAGCAACGCCGCGTTGTCGGCGGCGGCGCTCGACTCGACGACGCAGCCGCTCGACGCCGACGAAGAGCTAGCGCCCTGGATCACCTCGTCCGCCGGACGGTTTCGCGCAACGCCGGTCACCCCCGGCTTGGTGCGTGCGCTCGTACGCCACCCCGACTTCGTCGAAGCCGTCAGCAGCGCCGTCACGCTCACGCCGGGCGGCGAAGCGAGCGTGAAGGTGACGCTATTGCACGGCGGCTCGCTGGAGGGCCGCCTGAAGGACGAGCGCGACAATCCGATCGAAGGCGCCGAGATCGAGGTCGTGGCGGAGCACGGCACTTTCCAACGGGCCACCGTGACCGCCAGTGACGGCTCCTTCGCCTTCAGCGCACTGCCGCGCGAGGTGGTGGTCAACGTGCGGCGCGCCGAGAACCCGTCGCGGGTCGCCAAGCGCATCGCGCTGACCATCGAGGAAGAGAAGAAAGAGACGCTCGACATCACGCTGCCCGCGCTGCGCGAGCCCGTTCAGGTGACCGTGCTCGACGACGAAGGCAACCCGCTCGAGCTTGCCGAGGTCAACGTGCTGTCGCTCGATCCGACTTCTCCGCTGCGCACCACCGCCTTCAGCGACGCGCGCGGACAAGTAGAGCTTTCCGACGCGCGCGGCCTGGAATTGCGCATTTCGGTGCAAGCGCCGGGGTTTGCCCGGCAAGTGTTGGTGGTTGCGGCCAAGGACGCCAAAGCCGCGCTCGAGCTCAAGCTGTTGCGCGGCGCGCTCGTGCAAGGTCGCGTCACCGCGTTGCGAGGCCGCCGGGGCGTCGAGGGCGCGTTGGTGACGCTCAGCTTCCAGGGTTTGCGCAAAACGGCGACCAGCAACGCCGACGGCGACTACCGCATCGCCGACGTGGCGCTCGGCCCGGTCAAGGTGCACGTGAGCCATCCCGATTTTGCGGAGGGCGAGCTTTCGGCGGTAGTCGACAACCCCGGTCGGCGCGATCGCGCCTTCGAGCTACCCACCATCGATTTGGAAGAGCCCGGCGCGGTGGAGGGCGAAGTCGTCGATGAGCGAGGCGACGCGGTGGCTGGCGCGCGAGTCGCGGTAGGGCGCGCGCCTAGCTATTTGCCGGCGGGCCCGCTGCCGCGCGGCGTGGCCGTGACCGACGCGAACGGCGCCTTCAGCCTGCAAGGTTTGGCCAGCGGCGCGACCACGCTCGACGTTTTCTCGCCCGATCGAGGCCGGGGCTCCGCGCGCGTGGACGTGCAGAGTAATCGCACGCAGTCGGGCCTGCGCATCACGCTGCGGGCCAGCGGCAGCGAGCAAGATCCGTTCGCGCCCGGTGGCGTGGCCGTCACGTTGGGCGAGCGCGGCGCCGGCAACGCGCTCGAGGTCGTGGTCGTCAGCGTGGCCGAGAACAGCGAAGCCGAGCGCGCCGGCATGTTGCCCGGCGACGTGATCGCAGCCGTCAACGACGCCAAGCCCTCCAGCATGCACGACGCGCGCGCGCGCTTGAGCGGCGCCTTGCAGAGCGACGTCATCGTCTCCGTGAACCGCGGTGGCAGCGTTCAAAGACTTTCGGTCATGCGCGAAGCCGTCCGCAAGTAACGGAGAAAACCGTTGTCGTCGCCAACGCACGCCTGACGATGGCTGGCGGCCATCGCGCCGACTGGCGGCCAGCCGCGCCACGCGCCTCGCCGCTGATTTCCGGCGGCTGCCGGCGCGGCACGAGCGCTGCAGTGCCGGTCGCCACCCATGCAGGCTATACTCACGAGCACGATGGTTTCGCAGCCGGTCGTCTCGCTTCGCTACCGCGTCGGTAGGAGCCCGGAGGCATGGGAGCTTCCGGAGGGGCCCGTGCCAGAATCGACCGCGCACGATGCAGCGCTCGAGCGCATCTGCTCTTTGTTACGAGCCTGGGCGGCTCGCACCGCCAACGGCGCGCGCGTCGCGCGCAACCTTGCCGTGCGCTGGCTGCCCGAGCATCCGCGCACCGGCATCGATCCAGACGTCGCGGTGCTGCTGCCCGGCCCCACGGATTTCGACGATTTGACGTCCTACCGGGTGTGGGAGCCGGGGCGGCCACCGCCGGTCCTGGCCGTCGAGGTCGTCAGCTCGGGCCACCCCTACAAAGACTACAGCTGGGTGCACGACGGCTACGCGGAGATGGGCGCGCTCGAGCTCTTGGTTTTCGACCCGTTGCTGCTCGGTCCCAAGTCGCTCGGCCCGGTACCGCTGCAGTTGTGGCGGCGCGACGTGACGGGCGTGTTCGAGCGCGTCTATTTCGGCGCTGGGCCGGTGTACAGCCAAGTGTTGGAGGCTTGGTTCCTCGTCGACGGTCGCAAGCTGGTCATCGCCGACGATCGCGCGGGCCAGCGGCCCTGGCCGACGCGCGAAGACATGGCAGCAGCGCAAGCCAAGACCGAGGCCGAGCAAAGCAAAGCCGAGGCCCAGCAGAGCAAAGCCGAAGCCGAGCGAAGCAAGGCCGAAGCCGAGCAAAGCAAGGCCGAAGCCGAGCAAAGCAAGGCCGAAGCCGAGCGTGAACGCGCTCGTCGTTCCGAGCTCGAGGCCAAGCTTCGCGAGCTCGAAGATCGCGAGACATAGCCTCGCCAACGCAGGCCGGCGCAAAACGCGGCCCGCGCGTCCGCAACGACGCCGCGACTCACTTCGGCTTGGCGACGAACGTAACGTTGACGGGCGCCGTGCTAGCCACTTTGCCCTTCAAGTTGCTGGAGAGAGCCTCGCTCAGCTTCTTGACGAGCTTGCCGGCGGCGTCGCGCGGGTGGACTTCGAACTCCTCGAGCGGGACCACGAACGGCTCGAGCGTCTTCACCTCGACCGCGTCCAGCTTGTCGCCGCTGTACTTGAAGTCGAGCTCGATTTTGGCGCTCTTGTTCGCCTTGCGCCCGTGCAGCCGAAATTCACCGCTCACGTCGGCGGTGACTTTGCGCTCGGGTCCACTCAGCTTGGTCACGTCGGTGGCGCTCAGGTTTTCGAGCTTCAAGATCTTGATCTCGGCCCAGCGATTCGTCTCGGCTTGCTCGGGCGTGACTTCGCCGTCTTTGACGTCGAGCTGTAACCAGCCGCGGGCGTGCTCGTTCTGCAGATCGCTCTTCTTGCGCTCGCCGTAGGCGGTTTTTTCGTCGCCGCGCTTCTGTTGGTAGAGCGTGAGCAGCTTCAAATCGGCCTTCACCAGCGCCGTCGACTTCGTCAGATCGCTGGGATCGATGTACAGCTGGCCCTGCAGCGACTTGGGCGCGTCGCCGTCGATCTTTTCGAGCGGCGAATCCATCAAGAAGGTGAAGCTACTGCTGGCCGCGTCGACTTCGAACGGTGACGCGCTGGGCGCCTTCGGCATGGCCGCCTCCAGCGCCGACGCCGTAGGCGCCAGCTTCTGCTCGGCCGGCTTCTCTTTGCTACAACCCAGCGTCGCGCCCAGCGCTGACGCACACACCAGCATCGTCCACATCCGTTGCATCACGTTCTCCCTCGATGGCCGCGGCTGGCGGCGTTACGAACTCGACGGCTGTACGGATCTGCCGGCGATCGGTTTCAACGCTCGCGCAAGTTGCGCCTGGCCAAGACGGGCAGCACGCGACGAACGCTACACGTCGTCGAAATTATCTTTCGGCTCCGACTTGTCGCCACCCGGGGAGAGCAGGAACAAGAAGGGAATGATTCCCATCGCCAGCAGGAGGGTTCCGACGATTTTGGCTAGCGTGACGAGCCCGGGTTCGACCATGGGGTCGCCACGATAGCCGCGCTCGACGCCGAGGCAAGCACCGAGCACTGGCCCCGAGGCCGGTTTCGGCCCATGCTGATGTAGGAGAGGCACCTATACGGGTTTTTGCCTCCCGCGGGTCCTGGCAGGACTCTTGCTGAGAGACCCGTTCGGCATGGCATTCAGCGCTCCTCCCAACTCCGGCCCCACCGTTCGGCTGCCCCGCATCCTGCTCGTCGATGACGATCCCGTCGTGCTGCGGGCCCTGCGCCGGCTACTGCTAGGTGCCCGTCCCGGATGGGAAATCGACATGGCGGAGAGCGGCGAGGCAGCGCTGTCGCTGCTGGAGTCCAAGACCTACGACGCTGTAGTCACGGATCTGCACATGCCGGTTCTCGATGGGGTTGCTCTGCTGGGCCGGCTCAAGACGGAACACCCGAACGTGATGCGAGTGATCCACTCGTCTCACGTTGAGTCGCTCACCCCCGAACGAGCCCAAGAGCTCGCACACGCCGTGCTGACCAAGCCGGGTCGGCCCGACGAGCTCGTCGTCGTGCTCGAGTGGGCGCTGGCGCAACGCCGCAAGCAGCTGAGAGACTCCGTCGGGTACTGACAACGGGGTCGTGGTCCGAGACGCTCTGCCAGGGCTCGGGGCTGTCCGTCCAGGGTGGGTTCTGACTTCACAGCCCAGCGTCGTCGTCGCCGAGGCCTTTCGAGCGCTGAAGCGTGCGACCGGCGCTACAGCAGCTTGGCGATCGTGACGAGCTGCATGTTGCTGGTGCCCTCGTAGATTTTGCCAATCTTGGCGTCGCGGTAGAACTTTTCGGCCGGAAATTCTTTGGTGAAGCCGACGCCGCCGTAAAACTCGACGCATTGGCTGGCGGTGCGCTCGGCGACCTCGGAGGCGAACAGCTTGGCCATGGCCGCTTCCTTGACGAACGGTTGCTGCGCGTCCTTCAAGCGCGCGGCGTTGTACACCATCAAGCGCGCAGCTTCGATTTCCATGGCCACGCGTGCGTACAAGAACTGCATGCCTTGAAACTCGGCGATGGGCTTACCGAATTGCACTCGTTCACGCATGTACGGCAGCGCGCCATCGAAGGCACCTTGAGCCAAACCCAGCATTTGAGCGCCGATGCCGATGCGGCCCTCGTTCAGCGCTTCGATGGCGATCTTATAGCCGCGCCCGACCTCGCCCAGCACGTTCTCGACCGGCACCTCGACGTTGTCGAACATCAGCTCGCAGGTGCTGGACGCGCGGATGCCCAACTTGTGCTCGCGCTTGCCGACGGCAAAGCCTCCGAAGCTCTTTTCGACCAAGAAAGCGGTGATGCCTTTGTAGCCGAGGGACGGATCGACGTTGGCGAACACCACGAACAGCGAGCTCTCGGCGGCGTTGGTGATCCACAGCTTGCGGCCGTTCAGCACGTAGCGGTCGCCGCGTTTTTCGGCGCGCAGCTTGAGCGCGAACGCGTCCGAGCCGGACGACGCCTCGCTGAGCGCGTACGAGCCGACCCACTCGCTGGCCATTTTGGGCAGGTAGCGCTGTTTCTGCTCCTCGTTCGCCCACCGCAACAGCGCGTTGATGACGAGCGTGTTCTGCACGTCGACCAACACCGACACGCTGGGATCGACCCGCGCCAGCGCTTCGACCGCCAAAATGGCGTTGAAGAAGCTGGAGCCGGAGCCACCATACTGTTCCGGTATTTCGACGCCCATCACACCCAGCTCGAACAGCGCCGGAAGCAAGCTCGGATCCAGCTCCGCGCGCTCGTCCATCTCCGGAACCTTGGGCAAGATTCGCTGCTTGGCGAAGTCGAGCACCGTATCGAAAAACAGCCGTTCGTCTTCGGAAATGCGGGTGAGTGGGGTCACGGAGTCTCCTCGACGGACCAGTCAATCCGATAACCCCGACACTGGCAAGCTACACGCCCGGTGCTCTCGCTTCGTGCGTGGGCCGAGCCTCCTGGCTAGCGGCGTAAGCCGCGATGCGCAGGGCGTGGACGAAGCCCACGGGCTCGATGCCGGCGCCTGCGCGAAACGGCGAGAAGCGCAGCGCGGCTTGATCGACGTTGAGCGGCGCTTCCAGCTGCAACCGCGCCACCGGCTCCCACTTCCGCGCCAAGCGCGGAGCTGCGAGCCGACGAAGCTGCAGCTCGAAGCCGGCTCGATGCTCGTCAACTGCTTCGAGCAAGTGCCGCGCGCGTGAGCGCGAGCCACCGTTGCCGAGGCGCGGGGACCGGAGACGGAGCTTCACGCGGCCGACGCCTGCTACTTGGAACGGTGAAACCGCGTGGTAGTGATTCCACAGGTAGCTCCGAAAGTTCGTGGCCAACGGTGCGAACGGCATCGTCCAGGGAAAGCGAATCGTCGCCAGCAACAAGTCTTGCTCGGCGCCCGCATTCGAACCGGCCCCGCTCCAGCCGAAACGAATCGCGGCGCCCAACACGTCGGGCCATTCGTGTCGACCGCGCCAGAGCGCGCTCGAGAAACGGACGAGCGCACCGCCAGCCAGGCGCTCTGCCAGCGCGGTTAGGTCGGGCTGCGCGGCGCACGGCTCGACCGTGGCCCGCAATACCAAGCCGTCGGGGTGAAACATCCGCGCTTGGCGTGTCGCGCTGAGCGCCGCCGTGATCGGCGCGAGCCAAGCCCCCGCCAGGATGCCGAGCTTTTCGCCAACGTCGGGTCTGTCTAAGTTCATGCCCCGCACTCGCAAGAACCGTGCGCGGTCGCGGGGCTCGCGACTCCGAGCCGTCCGCGCGCTCGGCAGCGAGCGCTGGCGCGGAACTTGCGCTCAGTCGCACAGATGTTCTTGCTCGGCGACTTTCGCGCGCTCCTTCCCAAGCATCTGCCCACCCAGGCCCAGACGCTCGAGTGGCTGGCGCAAGCGCACACGCGCGCTGAAGCGCAGCTTGCGTTGGAAGAAAGCCGTGCTTTCGACGAAACCACCTTCCTCGAGTCGATCAGGCGTCGCCTGCGACGCTTCGGCTGCAGCGACGACAAGATCGCCACACGTGGACACGAGAGTGACGACTGTTCGCACGTGCGCTGGGCGGAAATGGAAGTGTATCGGCTGTCGGAGCGCGGCGCGGGTGCAGGAACGCGCGCACGCACCAAGGCCTTCGGACGCATTGCGAGCGCCGCTCTTACCCGGCTGTTCGCGGAGGTAGAGTCACCGCCGCGGCAGCTGATTCACGTCACTTGCACCGGCTATGAAAGCCCCAGCGCGGCGCAATTGCTGGTGGCGGCCAAGGGCTGGGGGTCACGGACCCGCGTCAGCCATGCCTATCATATGGGCTGCTACGCGGCTTTGCCGGCGCTGCGCATGGCGTCAGGCTATGCCGCCCTCGAACCCACGGCGAGCGGAGCTTTGGGCGCCGAAGCGCGCGTGGACATCGTCCACACCGAGTTGTGCTCGCTGCATTTTCAACCCCTGCGCCACGACCCCGAGCAGCTGGTGATTCAAAGCCTGTTTGCCGACGGCTGTATCGCCTACTCCCTCTTCCCCGAGGGTAGCGCGCGCGGCCGGGACCCCGCCCTGGCCGTGCTGTCGCAAGACGAATGGATCGTCCCGGACTCCGCGGACTCGATGGCTTGGTTTTGCTCCGACTTCGGCATGGAGATGGTGCTGGCGCGTGACGTGCCGGAGAAGATCGCGCGCTCGCTTTCGTCCTTCGTCGCTGGCTTGCTGCACCAAGCGGGGCAAACCAGCGCCGCCACCGAAAGCGCAGTCTTCGCCATCCACCCTGGAGGGCCGAAAATCGTCGATCAGATTGCGGCGGCGCTGAAGCTGCGTGAACCGCAGGTCGAGCTGAGCCGCCGCGTGCTGCGCGAACGCGGCAACATGTCTTCGGCGACGTTGCCGCACATTTGGCAAGCCGTCCTGCGTTCGGCCGCCGTCGCCACCGGTGAGTTGGTGGTGAGCCTGGCCTTCGGCCCGGGGCTCACCCTGTCCGGGGCCGTGCTGCGCAAGGTGGCCGCGGCGTGATCTGGCTCGGCATTCCCCTCGGTTTGCAGGCCTTGTGCATGCTGGTCGACGAGCTGCATTTTCATCGCGCCCGCGGCCTGCCCAAGTGGGAAAGGATCGGGCACCCGCTCGACACGCTGAGCGTGCTCGGTTGCTACGTGTTGGCCCTGAGCCTGGCACCTAGGCAAAGCAACCTACCGTTTTACGTCGCGGCGGCGGTGGTCTCGTGCCTGCTCGTGACGAAGGACGAGCTGGTTCACGCCCGGCTTTGCGAACCGCGCGAGCAATGGCTGCACGCGCTGCTGTTCGTTCTGCATCCCATCGTGCTCGGCGCAGGCGCGCTTTTGTGGCTCGGCCACGAGCGCACGCTGCTCTGGCTTTCGGCGGGCCTCACCGCTGCATTCGGCTCTTATCAAGCTCTGTACTGGAACGTGCCATGGAAAAAGCTATCTCGATCCCCGTCAACAACAGCATCTACGACGAGCTCGGCGAACGTTGGTACGCCGCCAATGACGACCCCGTGGCGCTCTTGCGCGCCGAATCCCGCCTCCGAAACCCATGGGTAGCGCAGCGAATTGCCAAAGCCCACGGGTCTTCGGCGCGCGTGCTGGACGTGGGCTGCGGCGCCGGATTCTTGAGCAATCACTTGGCGCGCGAAGGTTTCGACGTCACCGGGCTCGACGCTTCGCAGGACAGCATCGAAGTAGCGGCCCGCCACGACCTGACGGGCCGCGCCCACTACCTGCTAGGCGACGCATTGCGGCTGCCCTTTGCCGACGCCTCTTTCGACGTCGTTTGCGCGATGGACTTTTTGGAGCACGTGGAAGAGCCGGCCAAGGCCGTAGCCGAGATGGCTCGGGTGCTCAAGCCGGGCGGATCCTTCTTCTTCCATACCTTCAACCGCAACCCGCTGGCCTGGCTGGTCATCATCAAAGGCGTCGAGTGGTTCGTCAAAAATACGCCCCGGCACATGCACGTGCTGCGTTTGTTCATCAAGCCGCAAGAGCTTGCGGCCATGTGCCACGCCAACGGCTTGCAAGTCACTGAGCTTCACGGCTCTGAGCCCGTGGTGTTTTCCTGGGCGTTTTGGCGCATGTTGCTCACGCGGGTGGTGCCAGTCGACTTTCGTTTCCGCTTCAGCAAGTCGACGCTGCTCGCTTACACCGGCTACGCGCAGCGAGCCCCCGCCCTCGCTACCGCACCAACAGCCGCAAGCTGATGTAGCCCAGGGTGCCGGCCGACACGGCCAGCTGCAACCGATGCAAGGTCATGAAATTGGTCATGACCTGGTCGCGGAAATGGCGTTGCCAGCGTAGCACCGCCCACCACAAGCCGAGCTGCGCGCCCCCGGCCAACAGGGCGTCGCGCGCGCCGAAAAGCCGAAGAGCCACCAAGACGATGCAGGCGCCGCCGCTGACGAGACACGCGAGCGCAAAACGAAACGCGACTTTCGGACCGAACACGACGGAGAACGTGAAGTCACCGCGCCTCCGATCCTCGTCGAGCTGGTAGAGCTGGCTGAGCGGATAAAAGCCGGTGGTGAGCAAAATGGCGGCCAACAAACCCAGGCCGCCGTCGAGCGAGCTCCACAGCGGCGCCACGGGCGTGGCCGCGCACAACCAGCCAGCGCCAAACCCTATCCCGCCCTGCCCGAAGGCCACGACCGCGACCGACAACAAGGGTCGGGCCTTCCAGCGAAACGCAGGGTGCGAGTACGCGATCGACAGCAGCATCACGACGCCATAGAGCAGCGCCAGCTGCCAAGCGACGACCACTGACAACGCCAACCCAATCAGTTGCATCCCGACGGAGAAGCCGAGCAGGGCCGGCGTGACGGGCGGTGGCTTTCGCAGGCCGCCCACGGGGCCTTCGTCCCTGTCGTAATAGGAATTGTAAGCGGTGATGCCGCCGTACAAGAACACGTGAAACGCAACGAAACCGAGGACCGCGCGCCACGAGAATACGCCCCCGCCCAAGGCAAAGCCCCAGGCGAAAAGCGGCGACAAAAACACGAGCTGATAGTGCAACCGCAGGTGGACGAACAGTGACTTCACTTGGCTACGGTTGGCATGGCTCGACCCTTTTTTCAGGCGCGCAACTCGGCTGCGTGCCCGCCCTGGCGTCGCCGGGGCGAGCGTTTGCAGCAGAGCCGTGACTAGGCGTGGGGGCGAACGTCTTTGGGCGTCGGGACGGAGGCTTCGCTCGTGGACGAAATGTCGTGCGCGCCTTCCAGACGGAAGATTTCTTTGGCGCGCTTCTCTTCGTCCGCGTTGTCGACGTGCGCCGCGACCAAAATGTTGCCACCGCGCAACTTGCCCTCGTACTTCTTGGCTTCAATCTCGGGAATGCCGAGGCCGACCAGCGCGCCCGCGACGCCGCCGACCGCGGCACCCGCGGCCGCTCCGCTGAGCGCGGCCATCAACGGGCCCGCCGCGATGAACGGTCCGAGGCCGGGAATGGCCAGCGCGCCGATGCCCGCTAGGAGGCCGAGCGTACCGCCCAACACGCCGCCGCTGGTGACGCCCACGACGGCGCCTTCGGGAGCCTTCGTGTTGTGCTCGTGCGCAAAATCTTTGCTGCCATGCTTGTCAGCAAAGATGGCGGAGATGTCGGACGTCGAAAAGCCGTCCTTCCCCAGGTGTTGGACCAGGTTTTCCGCTTGAATTTCGGCGTCGACGATGCCGATTACGACTTTGTTTTTGCTCACAGTTTCCTCACTTTTTCACTTCGAGTTGGTTGTCCACTTGGGATGCTCCCGCGACTTTGCGCGCGGCCGCGTCGATGGCGTCGCGTTCTTGGGCGCTGTTGACGGGGCCCCGCAACGTGACCTTGCCGTTCTGAGTGATGATCTTCACGTTCTTAGCCGTGAACGACAATGAGCCGTCGGCCATCACCGCTTGGCGAATCTGCTGAGTGATCTTCAGATCGGTCTGGTTGTTGTTCTGATCCATGGGGGTGAGCGCGGCGCTGTTCGTGTCGCGCTTGTTCACCTTGGTGTTGTCCGGCGCGGCGCCGGGAGCCGGCTCGACGGGCTTGGGCGGGTTCGCGGCGGCGGCGGGCGGCGGGCTCGCGGGCGGGTTCGTTACCGGAGCCTGGCTGGGGTGGGTGCCGTTGGTGTCGGCGACCAAAGGCGCGCGAGCGTCGGCGTCCACGTGACTGGGCGACGAAGAGCTGCCGTTGTTCTCGAGCGATGCCGGCTGCATCGAAGGGTCCGTCGACGCTGACGTTGAAGTCGAGTCGTACGAGGGATCTTTGACGGGGTCGGTGGAGTTGTGCGAGCACGCGGCTAAGCCGGAAAGGCAAAGCAACGCGCCGAGGCGAAGGCTCATGGGATCTCCTAGAGAGAGCTCGCTTGATTGCGAGATCCCGCCCTTCAGCAAGACACGTGCCGTTGCGCTTGCGGCGCGTAGATTCCGCCACTGACGACGACGTGACCGCGTTGCTGCGCGCGATGGCGCTCGTTGGCGCCAAAGTGTCTCTCGTCACGAGCCGGTGGTTTTCGGAACGTCAGCCGCGGGAGCAATCGACCTGGGCCCGCACCCCTGCGCCCAGAACGTATGGGCTGGCACGCTCTCTGCTTAGGAAGCCTCTCCAAGAAGACTTTGCACAACGGAACGATTCGTGAAGTGGTGTTGCTAGGGCTGCCGGTGGCGCAGGAGCAAAACTTCTTGCGCGAGGCCGCGCGCTATCTCGAGCGACAGTTCGGGGTCAAGATGCGCCCGCGCGCGATAGGAGAGCTGCAGGAGCTCAAGATCGACCTTGCCACCTGGAGCCACCCGCGCGCATCCCTGGAAGGCTTCGACCGATTGTTCGAGTCGGTCAGGAAACGCGGAGACTTTCGGTTGACGCTCACCGCCCGTGACTGGCTCGCCGGGGCGCAATCGGCCGTCGAATTGCTGAACCGTTATCAACGGTTGTTGCCGGTTTCCAAGCTGCGCGCGCACGCGCTCGGCGTCCGCTTCAAGGCGCCGAGCCCGCCCGGGGCAGCTGGTGACGCAGCTGAGGCCAGTCACGCTCACGACACGTGGCGTTGGGCAGTGCGCTTGAGCGGTTCACTTTCGCCGGGGCAGCTGGGCAGCACCCGGCTTCTGCAAGACGCCCACGATCTTGCGTTCTTCTCGAACGGCAGCGTCCAGTACTTGCAACAACACGGCGTCGCCGCCACCTACGGCAAAGTGCGTCGCTGCCTCTCGCGGATGAGCGACGAAGCTATCTGCCACGCACTCACGACCCGTCAGCCCGTGCTGATTTCCCAGATGATCGAAGAGACGCTGGTGATGTTGGCGCGGCGAGACGACGAAGCCGCGACGCGGGCCAGCGCCTGACCCGCGGGGCATGCGGCGGAAGGCCTAAAACACCCAACCACCGACCACGAGGCGCGCCGCCACGACGGTGGATTTAGGGCTTCCCGTGAGGTCGGCGTCCACGCTCGGGCCAAAGCCGGCGAAGTAGTTGTGCGAATGAAACATCAGGGGCACATACAGATTGAATGCCAGCGCGGTGTTGGTCGCGGACGACTCGGGCGAGGTGGAGCCGGCGACGGTGACGGCATCCAGCTTGGCGGTCGTGCTGTTGAACGAAAGCCCGGCCTTCGGCCAGATCGAGAAGCGCTCACTGAGCGGGATGTCGTAGCCCACGCGCGGGCCAATGCCGTACGTCGTGGTGCTGCCTCCAGGCGCCGAGCTGTATTCGATACCGGTGAACGCGCCGAGCGACAAATGGTCGATCACGAAGTAGTCGACGGCCGGTCGAAACAGAAACGTGGTCGACGAGCCGCGCCCGCTCACCGACGTGTGAGTGAACAAGGCTCCCGCTTCGCCCATGATGGCGAGCTGTCCGTGCTCACCGAATATGCCGGCGGCCGAGTGCGGGTCGACCTGCGGCATGCCAGGTTCCGGCTTCGGCTGCGCGGCCGCAGAAGAGGTCAAACCCACGAGGAAGAGCCCCGTCCCAACAAGCGCGGTTCGATAGTGCATGCGCGGGCCATCTGCACCGAGCATGCCGACTCGAACAAACCGCCAGAATCACCGACGGTTGCGGCTCTAGCAGCCTGATTTTTCGCGGCCGGGCAACGACAAGACGGCGAGCCGACGCGCCGGCGCGGCCAAGCGGTAAGTGTGTTGCAAGCGCTCAGCGAGGCAAATGCGCCGCCACAGCCCCGCGACACGACTGCTCCCAATCTACGCCCATCGCATTCCAACTCGGGTCGGCCGAGGTTAGGCTCCGGCTCCCGTGAGCTTGGTTTCGGGTTTTGCGCGACTGGCAGTGGCCGCGGGCCTGCTGTTGACCACGCGCGCTGCCGCTGCCGCTGACCCGCCTGCGCAGAAGCGCCCCGTGCCAGATTACGACGGTCGCGGCGGCCCCCCCGAGTCGCCGGCTCGCAAAGCGTTGTGGCTCCCGCGGGTGCTCTTGTTCCCCGCTTACCTCGTCAGTGAGTACGTGGTGCGACGCCCGCTCGCCGCGGGCATCACCTACGCGGAGAGAGCGAGCTGGCCGGCCGCCATCTCCGATTTTCTGGCGCTGAACGAGGTGCACCCGATCGGAGTCGTGCCCTTCATGCTGGTCGACTTCGGCTTCGAGCCGAGCGCCGGTCTCTACGCCTATTGGGACGACGCCGGTTTCAAGGGGCATGTGCTGCGCTTTCGCGGCTCGACCTGGGGCCCGCATTGGCTGTCGGGCACGCTGAAGGAACGCTTCGAATTCAGGCACTTCGAAATCTCGCTCAAGGCCAAGCTGACCAAGCGCCCGGACTACACCTTCTATGGAATCGGTCCCGACACGCGTGAGTCCGATTTGGTGCGCTATGGAGGCAAGACTGCCTACGCGCATTTTCAAACCAGCGTCGTGTTCAGCGAGCGCAACTTGCTCGAGACCACCGCCGGTTACCGCGGAGCCTCTTACGGTCACAGCGACTACGACGTCGAGCACCGCGGCCAGCCGGGCTACGAAGCCTCACTCGACGAAGCGGTAGCGGCCGGCAAATTGCCGGAGCCGGCCGGCTTTCGCGACGGCTACCGCGCCGCCTTCGCCGCGGTGCGGCTATTGCTCGACTCGCGCGGCGGCTCGAACATGAAGAACGGCGCCCGTCTCGACGTGTCGGCGGAAGAGAGCGTCGATCTCGCCAACCGCCCCAGCTCCGGCTGGCTGCGCTACGGCGGCACCCTGGGCGGCTTCGTCGACTTGATGCAGGGAGGACGGATGCTCGGCGTCTCCGCCACCGCCGTGATGGTCGATCCCATCGGCCAGCGCGCCGTGCCCTTCACGCAACTCGCCGATTTGGGCGGCGGCCGCACCATGCCCGGCTTGCGCTTCGGGCGGCTCTACGACCGCAGCTCCGCCGTGGTCGACCTGCGCTACACGTGGCCCATCTGGCTGGCTTTCCGGGGGTCGCTCCAAGCCGGCGTGGGCAACGTCTTCGGCCCCCATTTCGAGGGTATTCGGCCCGGCCGCGCCCGCTTCTCGACCGCGCTCGGCCTCGAGACCAGCGGCTCCCGCGACAACATCTTCCAGGCTCTGCTCGGGTTTGGCACCGAAACCCTGGAGAGCGGCGCGCACCTGGATTCGATCCGCTTCGTGGTGGGAGTGCGTGACGGCTTTTAGGTAGTAAGCTCCGCGCCGCTCATGTCGGGCAATAGCTTCGGTCAAGCCTTCCGTATCACCACCGCCGGCGAATCGCACGGTCCGGGCAACGTCGTCATCATCGACGGCTGCCCGCCCGGCATCGCGCTCACCATCGACGACCTGCGCGTCGATCTCGCGCGGCGCAAGCCAGGCCAGAGCCACATCGTCACGCAGCGCAAAGAGGCCGACGAGCCGGAGATTTTGGCGGGCGTCTTCGAGGGGCGTACCACCGGCACCAGCATCGCCATCTTGGTGCGCAACGAAGACCAGAAGAGCAAAGACTACGCGGACATCAAGGACAAGTACCGCCCCGGTCACGCCGACTATACCTACGACCAGAAGTACGGCTTTCGCGACTACCGCGGCGGTGGCCGTTCGAGCGCACGCGAAACGGTGTCGCGGGTGGCCGCGGGCGTGGTCGCCAAGAAGCTCATCGCGCAGGCGTTCGGCGGCACCGTGATCGGCTACGTGTCGCAAGTCGGCAGCATCGTGGCCGACGTGGCAGAGCCGGGAGCCGTCACCTTGCGGCAGGTCGAAACGTTGCCGGACGGATCGCCCAACATCGTGCGTTGCCCCGTGCCGGAGCGCGCGGCCGAGATGGTCCAGCTGATCGAAGAGATGCGCAAAGCTCAAGACTCGGTCGGTGGCGTCAGCGAAATCGTGGCCAGCGGCGTACCGGCGGGCCTCGGGGAGCCGGTGTTCGACAAGCTGAAGGCCGACTTGGCCAAGGCGCTTTTCAGCATCCCGGCGGTAGTGGGCGTCGAATACGGCGCCGGCTTTCGCGTCGCCGCCATGCGCGGCAGCCAGCACAACGACCTATTTACCGCCGAAAAGTCCGCCGGCGCGACGCGGGTCAGCACGCTGACCAACCGCCACGGCGGCATGCTGGGCGGCATCTCCAGCGGCATGCCGATCGTGGTGCGCGCCGCCGTCAAGCCCACCAGCAGCCTGCCGCTAGAGCAGAGCACCATCACCCAAGAGGGTGATGCCACGACCATTCGCACCAAGGGTCGTCACGACCCCTGCCTGTTGCCGCGCTTCGTGCCGATCGGCGAGGCCATGGTCGCGATCGTGCTGGCCGACCACTACCTGCGGCAGCGCGGGCAGCGCGGCGATTGGGGCGGCTGACCTTTGGCCAAAAAGGACGTCTTCAGCGGCACCACCGCGCTCGTCACCGGCGCATCTTCCGGCTTGGGCGAAGAGTTCGCGCGTGAGTTGGCGCGGCGCCACGCGAACGTGGTGTTGACGGCGCGCTCCAAAGACAAGCTCGAGCGCCTGGCCGCCGATCTGTCGCGCGTGAACGGCGTTTCGGCGCAAGTCATCGTGCAAGATCTGTCGGAGCCCGACGGCGCCTTGGCGCTGGCCAAAGAGCTGAAAGCGCGCGGCATCGCCGTCGACCATTTGATCAACAACGCCGGCTTCGGCACCGCCGGCCGCTTCGAAGGCTTGGACGTCGAGCGCGAAGCGCGCATGGTGCGCGTCAACTGCGAAAGCGTAGTCGTGCTGAGCCGCGCGCTCTTGCGCGGCATGCTCGATCGCAAACGCGGCGGCATCCTCAACGTCGCCAGCACCTCCGGCCACCAACCGACGCCGTTCATGTCCACCTACGGTGCCAGCAAAGCCTTCGTGCTCAGCTTCACGCTCGCGCTCGCCGAAGAACTACGCGGCAGCGGCGTGCACGCGCTGGTGCTGTGCCCCGGCCCAGTTCCCACCGGCTTTCAAGCCGCCGCCAACGTGCCACAAGGCGCCGTGGTCTCGTTCGCTAGCCTCGACGCCCACACCGTCGTCGAGCGCGCCCTCGACGCCTACGCCCACCGCGTCGTCCTCAAAACGCCGGGCCTCGTCAACAGCGTGCAAACCTTCGCCTCCAAAGTGCTACCCCGCTCGCTAATCGTGCGCGCCGCCCGCCTTACGATGACGCGCCTCGGCCGCATCGCGACGTAGCGACCACGCAGCGCCGCCGCGCGGCTCCGTCAAAGGCTGATCGCATCCAGGGTTCGCGCCGCAGCTCGTTGCGATTCATGTCATCCCGGGGGCTGCCACAACGCAGCCCGAATCGCAGAAGCTTCCGTGGCG
Source organism: Myxococcales bacterium (assembly GCA_040348565.1). GTDB lineage: Bacteria > Myxococcota_A > Polyangia > Polyangiales > Polyangiaceae > PMG-095. The sequence continues at coordinate 31,019 of JBEQSW010000409.1, forward strand.
GCGCAAGGCCACCTTGGGCGATCGAGATTTTTTCACAGGGAGGACGGGAGGATCGGGAGGCGAGATTTTGGGGTTTCTGCCCTCCGGGCCTTCTATCGCCCCTTTGTCGTGCCTGCAGCGCCTTCACCTTTTGTCCCTCGCAGCGTCTCGGAATGACTTCGCATGCGAAGTCATCGCGATGAGCTTGATCCCTAGCTGGCGTTCACCAGTAAATACGAACAGTTGAAGGTTCGATGCCAGTGAAAGCGGAGATGACTTCGCATGCGAAGTCATTCCGTCGCGAGCGAAGGGCGCGGGATCGCCTACCAGCGACGGCCAAGGCACCACACTGTTCTCGAGCGGCTTCGCTGCCGGAGGAAGCAGATGCGGTCAAACTTTGATCGCGTGTGGAGGCCGCTGGCGCTAGCCCCACCAGAGACGCCGCGGGAGGGCGCGGACGGATTTGCCTGGTTCCGACACGAAAGCTTCTGCGATTCGAGCTGCGGGTTGGCAGCCCGTGCGCGCGGCTATATTGCCGAGCCATGAGCGTGTTTCGATGCCTTTCGCCCTTTCTGCTGACCCTGGTCGCCAGCGGCTGTGGCGCGCCCGCGCCGGTGGTGATGACGCCTCAAACCGCGCCCAGCGCGGCGGCGAGCACGACCGCGAGCACGCCGATCGCCGCCAAGCCGGCGTTCGAGAATCACGGCGGGATGTGGTTGCCGGCGCAGGTGCCGTTGAAGGCGGACGAGTTGAAACAGCTCGGGCTCGCTATCGATCCCGGGCTGCTCTCCGATCCGAAATCGAGCCTACTGGGGTCGATCGTGAATTTGAACGGCTGCTCGGCTTCGTTCGTGTCGAAGGATGGGCTGGTGGTGACCAACCATCATTGCGCGACGGGGGCGTTGCAGAAGAATTCGACGCCGAGCGAAAACTTGCTCAAGACCGGCATGTTGGCCAAGACGCGGACCGAGGAACGTTCGAGCGGTCCTTCGTCGCGCTTGAGCGTGTTGTCGAAGATGACCGAGGTGACCGAGCGCGTGCGGCCGGAGCTGTTGAAGGTGACCGACGATCGTTCGCGCACGTCGACGTTGGAGCGGCTGCAAAAAGAGATCGTCGCCGGCTGCGAGCAGGGGCGGCCGGGCGTGCGCTGCGGGTTCGTGAGCTTGTACGAGGGGTTGCGCTATTTCGCGGTGGAAACGCTGGAGTTACGCGACATTCGCATCGTGTACGCGCCGGCGGAGAGCATCGGCAATTTCGGCGGTGAAATCGACAATTGGCGCTGGCCGCGGCAGTGCGGCGACGTGGCCTTTTTTCGCGCGTACGTCGGCAAGGACGGCATGCCCGCCGACTTTTCGCCGGACAACGTGCCGTACCAACCGCCCGCGTTCTTGAAGCTGGCGTCGCAGCCACTCCGCGAGGGCGATCTGGTGCTCGTCACCGGTTACCCGGGTCACACGTCGTTGCTGACTCCGGCGGCCGAGATGCGCCAGATTCAAAGCGTCGTCTACCCCGAGCAGCTGGCGATGTCCGACGCCTACCTGAAGCTGATCGCCGACGTGAGCAAAGACGATCCTGAGGTCGCGATCAAAGCCACCGGCCGGCGCCGTGGCTTCGACAACATCCGCACCAAGCATCTGGGCGAGCTGGAAGGCATGCAACGCGCCGGGCTGCTGCAAAAGAAGCTGAGCGAAGAGCAAGCGCTCGCGGCCTTCATCGCCGCCGACCCCGAGCGCAGCAAGCGCTTCGGCAGCGTCCTTGCGGACATCGACGCCGCGCTCGCCGAGCAAGAAAAGACGCGCGAAGCCGATACGGCTCTCGAGCGCGAAATGCTGCTGCCGCGGCTGGTGTTCGCGGCCTATCGCATCGCGCGCATGGCCGACGAGCGCCAGAAGCCGGACGCGGAGCGCGACCCTGGCTACCAAGAGCGCAACGTCCCGCGCCTGAAGGACGAGCTGAAATCGCTGCCGACTAGCTTCAATCCCAAGCTCGACCGCGCGTTCTTGAAGTTGGCGTTGGAGCGCGACCGCGCGCGCGACGCCGCGCACCGTACGCCGGCGCTCGAGCTGATCGCCGGCAAAGCGCCGACGGATGCCGCCATCACCGCCGCCATCGCCAAGCTGTACGACAAGACCAAGCTCGCCGACGAGCAGCTCCGGCTCGAGCTGTTCGACAAGGCGACCCCGAAGACGTTGGCCGCGCACCCCGATCCGATCGTGCAGCTGATGACCAAGCTCTATCCACAGCTGCGCGCGGTCGACGAGCGGCGCAAGCGCATGGAGGGCAAGCTGCTGTTGCTGGAGCCGCGCTACCTGGAGGCGCTGTTGGCGTTCAAGGGCGGCGCGGTGGCGCCTGATGCGAACGGCACGTTGCGAGTTGCCTACGGCACCGTGAAGAAAGCGCCCCCCGGCGCCCCCGGCAGTGACCTCGGAGCGTTCACCAGCTTGGCCCAAGTGGCCGCTAAAACGACGGGTAAAGAGCCTTTCGATACGCCGCCGAGCTTGCTCGCGGCGGCCAAGCTCGGCCCCAGCTCGCGCTTCGCGGAGCCATCGATTCACGACGTGCCGGTCGATTTTTTGAGCGACGTGCACATCACGAACGGCAACTCCGGCTCGGCCACGTTGAATGCACGCGGTGAGCTGGTGGGCTTGGCCTTCGACGGCACCTACGAGTCGGTGGCCTCTGATTGGGTTTTCAGTAGCAGCACCCGCAGCATCCACGTCGATCTGCGCTACGTGCTTTTCCTGCTGCAAGAAGTCGAGCACGCGCAGGGTCTGCTGGCGGAGCTCGGTGTTCCGGTTGCAGCGGCGCCCAATCCGTGAGATTTGTCAGGGCATGGCAAAGTCGGTGTGGGTGCTTGGGGTTGCGTGCGCGTTGAGTTTCGGAGCTGTGCCGTTGGCGCACGCGCAAGCAGAGGACGACGCCGCGCAAGGCTCGCCCCAGGACGCGGCGCCGGCAGGCTCGGCCGCTCCCGAACAGCGGTTGCCCTGGCAACCGGGGCCCAAGCCCGTCGACCTCGGCCACGGCATCAAGCTCGATTTGCCGGATGGTTTCGCGTTTTTGGCCCAGCCCGACGCGGGCAAGCTGATGGAAAAGATGGGCAACCTCCACAACGAGGACATGCTCGGCTTGGTCGTGTCGCAGAGCGACAAGGACGAGTACATCGTCACCATCGACTTCGAAGACTCCGGCCACATCAAAGACGACGAGTCGCTCGACAGCAAAGAATTGCTCGACTCGATTCGCGAAGGCGAAGAAGAGTACAACGCCGAGCGCAAGAAGCTCGGCTTCAACCCAATTCACGCCGCCGGCTGGGACGAGCAGCCGCACTACGACAAGCAGAAGCACCAGTTGATCTGGGGCCTGTTGGTCGAGTCTTCGGACGGCGGTTCCATCAACTACAACACGCGCATCTTGGGTCGCACGGGCTTCGTTTCGCTCAACCTGCTGACCGACAAGCAGCACTTGGCCGAGTACAAGCCGGCCGGCTCGCTGTTGCTGTCCAAGACGGCCTTCGAGCCCGGCAAGCGCTACGAAGACTTCAATGCGTCGACGGACAAGGTCGCCGAGTATGGGCTGGCCGGGCTGGTGCTGGGCGGCGCCGGCCTGGGCCTGGCCAAGGCGGTGAAGATTGGGCTGCTCGCCAAATTCGGCAAAGGGCTCATCGCCTTGCTCATCGCTGGCAAGAAGGCCATTGTTGCAGCAGCCGTAGCGGCCGGAGCAGCCATCAAATCGCTGTTCAAAAAGAAGAAAGATGCCACCGTCTGAGCGCGACCCTTACGCACCGAGACTGCCGGGCGAACCGGCGTTAGCCACCGCCAACGGCGCGCCGCAGCGCAGCTCGGGCGGAGCGCTGAAGGGTGGCATCGGCGCGGTGCTGCTCGGAATCTTGGCCAAGGGCAAGGGCCTCTTGGTCATGCTCAAGGCCTTGCCGTTCGCCAAGCTGCTGCTCACCGGCGGCAGCATGGCCGTCACGGTGGCGCTGTACGCCTGGCGCGGTGGGCTCCCGTTCGCCATCGGCCTGGTTACGATGATTTTCATCCACGAGATGGGTCACGGGGTTGCGATGAAGCGCGCGGGCGTGGAAGCCGGCTGGCCCGTCTTCATCCCGTTCTTTGGCGCGATGATCGCGATGAAGGGCCGCCCCAATCACCCGCGCGTGGAGGCGGACATCGCCTACGGTGGTCCGCTCGCCGGTACGGCGGCGGCGTTGGCCTGCGCCGCCATCGGGCTCTGGCAGCACAGCCATTTCTTTTTGATGCTCGCGTACATGGGCTTCATGCTGAACCTGTTCAACATGACGCCGTTCGGTTTTCTGGACGGCGGGCGCATCGCGCGCGTGCTGTCACGCAAAGCCACCATCATCGGCGCGGTGATCATGGGCGTGCTGTGCCTCACCGGCGGCTCCCCTTCGCTCTTGCTCATCACCGCCATGGCCGGCATGAGCGCGTTCAGGCGCGACAACAGCGATTTGGAGCTGGTCACGGCAGAGGACCGCAAGACCTGGGCGGTGCGCTACTTCGGCTTGTGCGGATTTTTTGGCGTGGCTCTGTTTCTCACCAGCCAGCTCATCGGCAAACACCTGAGCTGAGCTCTGGGTGGGCTGCCGCGCCGCAGCTCCTAAGGATTCATCACATCTTGGGCTGCCGCGCCGCAGATCCCTTGCAGAAACTCCCGTGGCGTCGCAAGGCCACCCTGCACGAGCGCTTCGGGCTGCTAACGTTCTGACCGCGTGTGTCGAGACCCTGATTTCACAGGGAGGACGGGAGGACGGGAGGGCCGAAGAAGCGGGAACGCATTTTTTGTTTTTGGAGGACCAAAACCAAAAATATTTCCCTTGAGAGAAAGCTGGAGCGCTGAGCCCGCGACGGCGCTGCAGACTCGCTGGCGGCAGCGCGTACCCCAAAGTCTCGCCTCTGTCTCCCCCTCCCGTCCTCCCTGTAAAAAAATCTCGATCGCCCAAGGTGGCCCGGCGGCGCTACGAAAGCTTCTGCGATTCAGGCTGCGGATTGGCAGCCCCCGATGAGGTATTTCGCGAGCGTTACTTTTCGCGCGCGCCGAAGAGCGGGCCGATGGAGACGACCTCCGCCAGCTGCTTCGGCGCGGGCTCACCCGGCGGCAGCGCCAGCGGCGCGGCTTGCGCAAGCGTAGCTTCGGGCACGGCGGCTTGCGGCGGCACCACCGGCACGGTTTGCGGCAGCGCGAACGGCTTTTTGTGCGCCACCACCAGGTCCCAAAAGCTGAAGGCCATGGCCAGCGCGATGTCCATCTCGCGCGTCTCGCGCGTTGGCTCGAGCCCGGGGCCCGGCAGGCACTGCGCGGCGATGGGGCAAGCCGCCAGCATGTGCAAAATACCCGAAGAAAAGCCGGAGCCCGCGTACGCCAAGCACACCGGCACGCCCATCGCTTGCATGTCCTGAATGGCGTAGGGGATCTTCTCGTCCACCGTGCCGAGCGTGTCTTGGTACTTGCACTCGATAGCCAACACCGTGGACGTGGCTTCGCGCAAAACCAAGATGTCGAGGTGGCGATTCTTGCCGATGATGGTCTTGCCCATCGAGACCTCGCGGTACACCTTCAGGCCGCGCGCGCCGAAGTTCTTCAGAATGTAGGAAGCGACGAGGTCTGCGTACTCTTTGCCGCTGAGCGCCATGGCACTTACCCCAACGCCAAGCGTTGTTGTACCGGCTCGGGGTGCTCGGGTCGTACGATGACCGGGCCCTCGACGCCGCCGGCCAACAGCAACCGCTCGCGCGCCAGCTTGAGCGAGTCGCTCGAGACGTCGTTGCCGGCAAAACGCCGGCCCAGCGTGAGCGCCGCGACGCCGCTCGAGCCCGAGCCCATGAACGGATCGACCAGCAAGTCTCCCGGCACGCTGCTTTGGCGCAGCAAAATCTCGCTCAAGGCGCTGGGCTTTTCCGCGGGGTAACCGCCGCGAATGCGCGGGACCGGCAACACGTCCGCGATGCCGAGATCGGCCAGGCGACGCTTGCCCTTTTCGAAGAAGAGCACGAACTCATAGCGCGCCCGGTAGTGGTACCCCATGCCGATTGAGCATTTGTCCCACACCAATGGCTTCCAAAACTTGAAACCGGCTTGCTCCGCCACCGGCTTGGCGATGAACGCCGTTTCCGGATCGCACATCAAGTAGAAGTGCGTGTCGCGCTTGAGCACGCGGTACACCTCTTCGAACAGCTCGGCGAAGCGCACGTTCGGGAAAATCGAGAACCAGGTGTTGCTGGAGCCCGCGCTCACCTTCAGGCGCGTCGTGGTGCCGACCGCGCGGTGCTTCTCGAGCGACTCGTACGCCGGATCGGTCACGACGATGTCGACCGATTCGGACGGCAGCGTGCGCAGAAACGCGACCGCGTCCGACTGCGCAAGCTCGAAATTGCTCGGTGACGACACGGATCCGTATCTATCACCGAGCCTTCGCGGATTCCACGGTCGCGAGGCGCGCGAGGGTGAGCGCGGACAGGAAATGTCCGACCGAAGACCGTCCTTCAGCGACGGGCGCGGCGCGAGGCGCCTTGCTTCTTCCGGGAGAGGCATGCTTTAAGCCGCAACCTAAGCAAGGGAGTGCCTTCGTGAAAAAAGTGGGATTGGCGTGGGGCGCGGCGATGATGTTGGCGGCGGCGGCGACGCCGGCTGCGCCGAAGAGTGGAGCGCAAACGGCAAACGGTGCGGCGGGCGCCGGAGCGACGCCGGCTGGCAGCGCGCCGGCGACAACGCCGACTGGCAGCGCGGCGGGCACGACGCCGACGCCGACTCCCAGCGCTTCGTCCTCGGCTCTGGCACCGCCAGCCGAGGCTCCTCCTCCCACCGTCGACGGGGTGAACGGCGCGCCAGAAGCGGTGCCCACACCTCCCGCGGCATCTGCAGCCCAACCTGACAGCGCTGAAGACGAGGAGGAGGAAGCCGAGCGCGAGGCGGCACGCAAGAAGCGCAAGCGCCGGCGACAACGCGAGCTCGAGGCCGCGGCCGAACGAGAAGAAGAAGAAAGCCAAGCTCCTTCGCCACCGGTCACGCCGCCGGGAAAGAGATGGCATCTGATGGGCTCGCACGTGTTGCTCAGCGCCGAGCGTATGTCCAGCGTGCTCAGCTGGTCCTCGACCAGCGGCTCGAGCTTTGAGCGCTCCGGGACCGACGTTTCCTTCCTCGGCTCCGGTGGAGTCACCCGAAATGCGTTTGGGGTGCCGCGCATCGCCCTCGACGGCATGTTCAACAGCGGGCTGACCCTGGGCGGCTCGCTCAGCTACATCGTTGCCAGCGGCAAGAACGAGTCGACGACCGGCGCCATCAAGAACAGCATGGATGAGCCGACCAGCAGCGTCTTCATCCTAGCGCCACGCATCGGAGTGATGATTCCTGCGTCGCCGAAGGTCGGGGTCTGGTTGCGCGGCGGAATCACCCGCATCTCCGTGTCCACCGACTCGCCCACGTTCGACCCTCAGACAGGAGCGGCGCTGACCGGCAGCGTCACCTCGACCAACACGCTCGTGGATTTGGCCTTGGATCCGCAGTTGGTGATCTCACCGGTGCCGCACGTGGGCATCGCGCTCGGGGTTGCCCTCGACATCGGCTTGAGCGGCACCTCCGAGGTCTCGGGCTCAAGCTTCACCCAAGACATCAAAGCTTCCTCTTACGGCGTCACGGGCGGCCTGGTCGCCATTTTTTGAGCTGCGGAAGCGCCCCCCGCCGAGCTTCTGGTCCCTACGGCGTGCGCGCTAGCGCGTCCCACAGCGCCGCGAATTGACGCGCAAAGGCTTGGACGAGGGCGGGCTCGCTGCTGACGACGAGGTTCTCTTCGTTGAAGGAGCCGGCGCTGCGGGTCCAGTTGTAGCTGCCGTTGAGCAGCGTGGTGCCGTCTACCAGCGCGAACTTGTGGTGCATGTGGTGCTCGGTCTCGTCCACCTCGAGGGCGATGCCGGCGCCACGCAGCCGCTCGATGTCGGAGCCGCCGTCGTACTGCTTGTCGTTGTCGGTGATGACGCGCACCCGAACGCCGCGGGCGTGCGCTTCCAGGATGGCGCGGGCGATGCGGTCGTCGGTGATGGTGAAGACGCAGATGTCCAGCGTGGCGCGCGCCTTGCCGAGGTGCCCCAAGATGGCCGAGAGACAAGCGTCGCCGGGACTGAAGTAAGCGCGAGAAGAGCCGGCGGCGCTGGGCAGCTCTAGGTGGGCCAGCAACTTCATCAGCTCTTCGAGCCAGCCGAGCAGCTCGACCCCGCCCGGCACTGCCGTTCGCTCTCGCGCTAGCGCGAAGGCACGCGCGCGCAGCTGCGAAAGCCGCGCGCCGTCGAGCGGGGTTTCGCGCAGCACTTCCGATAGCGCTTGCCGCTCGGCTCGCGAAAGTCGGCCGTCTTCCAACGTGGCGCGCAGGGCTTGGTCCAGCTCTTCGGTGTTCATGCTACCTGATCGCTTGCAGCGCGTCCGGCAGACCGCTCAGCTCGTCTTTGCGCGTGTAGCTGCCCAGCCACGAGCAAGCCTGGGGCACGCTGTCGACGAAAGTGAAGGGCATCGGCGTTCGGACCACCAGCAGCATGCCGGTGAGCACGGTACGGGTGATGGCAGCACGAAAGCCGGTGCCTTCGATAACGCACGCGCAAGCAGCGAGCTTCGAGCCAAGCGCGGTCACCATCGCCGAGGTCGCGTCGCGAACGTCTTGATCCGGAGCGTCGGCCTTGGCCGCGATCACGCACACGAACAGCTGCTTGCCGGGGCGGCGCAAAGCCGCCGAGGCGAGCTCCGCACGCTGGAGCTCGAACAAGCCGAGCGTGGGCTTCTTGGTC
>JBEQSW010000428.1:0-6714 GCA_040348565.1 Myxococcales bacterium
AATCTTTCTTCGCTTTGGCGAAGCAGTCGCGCACCGGCTTCCGGTTCTCTTTGATGACCTGGGCGATGACTTCCATCGTGCGCGTTTCGGTCTTGCCGCTGCCGTCCGGCGCTTTGCTGTTTTTGGCTTCGGCTTCGCCGGCCCAGGCGCCTTCGTCGGCGCCGGCGGCGGGCTTATCGGCCGCGGGTTTGTCGGCCGCGGGCGTCTCCGACGCGGCCGCAGGCGCCATCGCGTCGGCAGCAGGTGCCGCGGCGTCGTCCGGCGTTTTAGCCGGCCCCGCGCTGGCGGCGTCGCCGCCACAACCAACCGCCAACAAAGTGATCGCCGCCAAAGCAAACGCGCGCTTCATGGCCCATGACTAAACACCCGAGCCAAGCGATGCACAAGCGCCGTGTGCCGGCTCGGCGTGAGTCGGCGGCTTCCGGCCTGTCTGCTTCGGGCGCGCGCTCAGCCGGCTTTCAAGAACGGATCCCATTCCTCGTAGGGAGTCCGCGCAACGAGCAGGATTTGCGTGGCGGTTGACCAGCGGGGGCGGAGCGGCGGGCGGAGCAGGGTCATGCTCGCCTCTTGCGGCGTGCGCCGACCCTTCTTCAGGTTGCAGAAGCGACACGACACGACCAAGTTCTCCCACGAATCTTGGCCACCCCGGGAGCGCGGCATCACGTGGTCCACGTTGAGATCACGTTGACTGGGTCGCTTGCCGCAGTACTGGCATTGGAACTGATCGCGCAGCATCAGGTTCTTGCGGGTGAGCCGCACCACCGCGCGCGGCGTGCGCTCGTAGCGCAAGAGGTGCAGCACACGCGGCACGCGGATCTCGCGCCCGATGATGGGCAAGCCGTCGTCGGCCTCGCGCACCGGCAGACTGAGCCAGTCGCTGAAGTCGTAGGTATCGCCTTCTTGATCGACGGCCCGCGCGGAGCCTCCGTACAGCAAACAGAGCGCTCGCTTGGCCGTCGCGACGGTGACGGGCGCGAAGTGTCGGTTGAGCAGCAAGACGGGCAGGCTCAGAACATCCCGCTGGGCGGGTGTTACCGAGGCCTCGCTGCCCGTGGACTCCACGAAAGATCAATCTAGCTCGCCTGGAGGCGGTTGGGGAAAACCTTCAGGATCTATCGATGAATCAGGGGTCCGCGTGGGAGCGGAGCGGGGCCGGAGGGGGGTTTTGAAACAATCCCGTCGCCTCGCCCCGAATCCTGAGCCAGAGTCCGACCCGAAACGATGCCCCGCACCCGTCACCGACCCGTCTCGCCGACTCGCTCGAAGAACCGACTCATCTCGCTGGCATTGCTTGCGGCGCTCAGCGGCGGCTGCGCTGCGGCGGGTCCGGGCGAGGCAGAGTGGCCTCCGCTCGCCAAGAAGTGGTTCGACCGCGCCGACGCCAGCTTCCGCACGGGCGACGTCGAAGACGCCGAGACGGCCGTCGAGAGCGCGTTGCACGCCGACCCGCATCGTCCCGAGATTCACCTGCTGGCGGCGCGCATTGCGCTGTCGCGGCTGGAGTACGCCAAGGTGGCGACCCTGCTCAAGGGCGTGGAAGGCACCGAGGCCAGCTCGATTCGCGGCCGCGCGCTGTGGTACTCGGGCGAGGTCGAGCTCGCGGCCGACGAGCTGGAACGGCTCGTGGCGGATCCGGACGTGCACGATCCTTGGGCGACCGACATCGCCAAGCTTTCGCGCCGGGGCATCGGGCGGAAGCCGTTTTCGATGACGGGCGGCATGGTGGCGGTCTCCGAGATGCCCCGCGTCGGCACCGCCGCCCTGATCGTGCCCCTGGAAATCTCCGGCGAGCCCGCGCTCGGCTTGATCGCCACCGGCACCGCCGAAGTGGTGCTGGATTCGAGCGCCAAGGGCGCGGAGCCGAGCTGGGTGTCGATGCGCTTCGGCGACAAGATCGAGGTGCACGACGTGCCCGCTTTGTCCAAAGATCTGTCGGGCATTTCGCGCCAAGTGAACGCGCCGATCCGCGCGCTTCTGGGCGTGAACTTGCTGCGGCACCTGCACCCGACTTTCGATTTCATGGGCGGTCAATTCGTGGTGCGCAATTTCGAGGCGCCCCCACCACCCGAAGCAACCGCGGTGAAGCTGAACTACGTGCGCGGCGGCGGCATGCTGCTGCGGGGCGCGGTGGGCTCGACGGCCGCGCAAACGCCGGCGTCGTTGTTGATCGACACCTCCATTCCGTTCCCGGTCGCGCTCGACGACGGCGGCTGGAAAAAGGCGGGCGTGCCGCTGTCTAGCCTGCGCGCGGTGCCGAACCAGGGCACGCTGCGCCAGGGCGTGGTGCCGCTGTTGCGCTTGGGCGCGTTCGACGTGCCGAGCGTGCCCGGCCTTGCCGGCAACGAGCCGGTGAAAGAGCGTGAAGACGGCCTGGGCATCGAGCTGGACGGCCTCGTGGGCTCGGGTCTGTTCGCCAGCTTCCGCGTCACGTTGGTCGACGGCGGCCGCACCATGTGGCTGGAAGATCTGCCGCGCGAGGCGTTGAACCAGGCGCCCATCGACTGGACCACCGACGTGCCGCCCGACGACGGTGCCTACGAAGAGCTGGACAAGGAAGACGAGCCGGCGCCCGGAAAGCCCGGCAAAGCGCCCGGCAAAGCGCCTGCGCTCGGCGGCAAAGCGGGGGCGCCCCCCAAGGGAGCCAAGCCGTGAGCCAGACGCAACTGGCGATTTACGCCGGTAGCTTCGATCCGCCCACGTTCGGCCATTTGGATTTGGTCGAGCGCGCCTCCAAGTTGTTTCCGCAAGTCATCGTGGCCATCGGCATCAACCGCACGCGCGCGGCGCTGTTCACGGTCGAGCAGCGGCTGGCGCTGATGCAGCAGATTTGCGTGCCGTACTCGAACGTGCGCGTCGAGTCGTTCGAAGGCTTGCTGGTCGACTACGGCAAGCGCGTGGGCGCGCGCGTGGTCGTGCGTGGGCTGCGCGCCGGCACCGACTTCGAATACGAGCTGCAGATTGCGCACGCCAACGCCGACCTGCGGCCGGAAATCGACACGGTTTTCCTGCCGACGCGCACGAACTACGGCTTCATCAGCGCCTCGTTGGTGCGCGAAATTGCCAGCCACGGCGGCGACGTCAGCCGCTACGCGCCCGACACGGTGTGCGCGGCTTTGCGCACGAAATTCGGCCGGTAAGAGCGTTCGGCCGGGGGCGACTTAAGGCGGCGACGGGGTGGCCGCAGTGTTTTCTGATAACCTGCGGCTTGCCTGAGCCTCGTCTGCATGAAGGCCTGGTTTCTCTCTTTCATCCAGACGCCCGCGTTCGAAGACGACGACGATCGTCGGGCCGCCCAGCTGCTGCGCTTGGTGCTGGCGGTGTGCCTTTTGTGCATCGTCGGCTATGGGCTGGCCACCGTCGACGAAAGCCTGCCCTGGTCGCGGCGGCTGCCGCTGTTGGGTGCGCTGCTCGTCGCGCTGCTGTGTGATTGGGGGCTCCGGCGCGGCCACGTTCGCCCTCAAGCGTGGGTGATCGTGGTGGGGCTGACGGCCTTGTCGCTCGCCAGTCAGGTCACCAGCGGCGGGCTCCGGACGCCGGCCAGCCTCACGTTGTTCGTCAGTGTGGTGCTGGCAGGGCAACTGTTGGGCTGGGGCGGGGCCCTGATCGTCGCGGGCATCGGCAGCGTCGGGGCGCTGTTCGTGTTCAGCCTGTTCCATACCCACCAAGTCGTCCGCCCGCTGATCCACACCGACGGCCAGTACGCTCGAGCCCTGGTGATTCAGCTGCTCGGCACCGGCAGTCTGATCGCCATCTCGGCCTGGAGCCTTTCGGCGACGATGCGTCGGCTGCGGCGTGAGCAGGCGGCGTTTCGAGATTTGGTGGAAGGCGCCCCGGACTCCATGGTGTCGCTCGATCATGACGGCCGCCTGATCCAGGTGAATCGAGCTCACGAGAAGCTGGTCGGCCGCCCGCGCGCAGAGCAGCTGGGCACCAAATTCGACGGCAACGCGGGCGCGCTCACGGACGAAGCGCTGGCGGAAGCCCGCGCCCGCTACGACGATCTCAAAGCCGGCAAGGCCACGCCGCTGTTCCGCTTCGAGCTGACCCGACCCGACGGCAGCCGCGTCTTCGCCGAATCCAACGCGCGCAGCGTGCGCCGCGCCGACGGCTCGGCGGGGGTCGATCTGGTGATCCGCGACGTGAGCGAGCAGGTGCACGCCGAGAAACGCCAGCAAGATCTCGAAGAACAGCTGCGCGCAGCACGCAAGCTGGAGGCCATTGGCCAGCTCGCCGGTGGCGTGGCGCACGACTTCAACAACCTGTTGACGGTCGTGCTCGGCAACCTGCAGCTGTTGCGCATGACGACGCTGGACGACGAGCAGCAAGAAAGCCTGACCAGCATCGAAGCCGCGGCCGAGCGAGCCGCCGCCATCACCCGCCAACTTTTGGCCATTGGCCGGCGCCAGCCTTCGCGGCCTTTGTCGCTGTCGTTGAACGACAGCGTGCGACAATTGAGCGGGTTGCTGCGGCGCATGGTGCCGGAGCACATCGGCATTGCCACCGAGCTCTCCGACGAGCTTTCCAACATCGTGGCCGACCCGGGCCAACTGGATCAGGTCGTGTTGAACCTGGTCGCCAACGCGCGCGATGCCATGCCGGACGGTGGTGAGCTGCGCATCGAAACCTTCACCACGACGCTGCAGCACCCCCAGCAGCTCGCGCCGCTGCTGCCCGGCAAGTACGCCACGCTGCGGGTGAAAGACAGCGGCCAGGGCATGTCCCGAGAGACGCAGGAGCGCGTGTTCGAGCCATTTTTCACGACCAAGAGCCCGGCTTTGGGCACGGGGCTAGGGCTCGCGACCGTGTACGGCATCGTGAAACAGCACGGCGGGCACATCGTGGTGGAGAGCGAGCCCGGGCAAGGCTCGAGCTTCTCCGTGTATTTTCCGGCCTCGAACGAGCCACTATCCGGTCACGAGCGGGTGGCGCCGCGTTTCGAGCGCCGCCTCGGACGGTTGCTGCTGGTCGACGACGACGAGCCGGTGCGGAACGTGATCGCCACCATCCTGCGCCGAGCCGGCCACGACGTCACGGTGGCATCCGACGCCAAGCAAGCCCTGCAAGCGGCGAGCGACACCACCAAACCGTTCGAGCTCTTGATCAGCGACGTGGTGATGCCGGGCATGAGCGGCGTGGAGCTTTCGCGCGAGCTTTTGGCGCGGTCGCCTGCGCTGCGAGTGCTCTTGTTGTCGGGTTACCCGGGGCGCCACGCACCGCAGGGCGACGAGCCCGCGATGGACTACCTGGCCAAGCCAGTCACGCCGCAAGTGCTGCTGGGTCGCGTGGATCAGCTCTTGGGGTCGACGTAGTCGACTTCGACCCCGCGCGGCGTGCGAAAGCGGGTCACGCCGGCCTCGACGTCGCGCGACAACACGTACTCGGGGCCGTGCGGCACCTTGCCGAAGCCGCCCGGCGTGTCGACGATCAGCTTCGGCAGAGCGATGCCGCTCAGGCGCCCCTGCAACTGCTCCATGATTTGCACGCCGCGCTCGAGCGGAGTGCGCAGGTGCGAAGTGCCGCTCACGGGGTCCATTTGCAGCAGGTAATAGGGGCGAACGCGCTCACGCACCAAGCCGCGAAACAGCGCTTTCAGCGTGTCGGCGTCGTCGTTCACGCCGCGCAGCAGCACGCTCTGGTTCATCACCGGAAAGCCGGCGTCGGCCAGCCGCCGGCAAGCGGCGCGAGCGGCCTCGGACAACTCTTTGGGGTGATTGAAGTGCGTCATCACCCAAAGCGGGTGAAAGGGCCGGAGCGCGTCGAGCAGCTCGCCCGTGATGCGCATCGGCAGCACCACCGGCACGCGCGTGGCGATGCGAATGGTCTCGATGCTGGGAATACTGCGCAGCTCGCTCAACAGGGCCGTGAGGCGCGGCGTCGCCATCGCCAGCGGATCGCCGCCGCTGATGATCAAATCGCGCACCTCGGGGTGGGCCCGTAGGTAGGCAAACGCGGGCGCCAAACGCTCGAGCGAACGCGGGCCGCCACCGTTGCCCACCAGCCGGCTGCGCGTGCAAAATCGGCAATAAACTGCGCAGCGATCGGTGGCCAGCAACAGCGCGCGATCGGGGTAGCGTTGGATCAGCTCGGGCGCGACCTCGTGCGCTTCCTCACCCAGCGGATCGCGCAAATCGCCGCGACCCGCTTCCGCCTCTTCCGCGCGCGGCACGATTTGCCGACGGATGGGGCAGGCCGGATCGGCGCGGTCGGCGAGGGCCGCGTAGTACGGGGTCACGGAAATGGGGAAGCCTTGAGCTTCCGCGCGACGCGCTCCCTCTCGCTCCGAAGGCGTGAGCTCGAAGTGGCGCTCCAAATCGGCAAGCGAGCGCAGCGCGCCACGAAGCTCTGCCTGCCAACCGGGCTCTGCGCTCTGGACGAGAGGCAGGAGCGTCACTTGGGGGCCGGGGCCGGCGCCGACGCCGCGGGTACGGGGATTTTCGCGAGCTGCGCTTCGTCGATGGTGATGGGGTACTTCTTCTTCAGCTCTTGCTCGAGCTCGGCTTCGCGCGTGCGGATGCGCTCTTGGACCAGGGCGACTCGGATCGAGCGTTCGGCGTCGGCGAAGGTGCGATCGCGGGCGTCGGTCTTGCCGGTGAGCCGGAGCACGTGGAAGACGCCGCCCGCCGAGACTAGGCGGGGCAAGACGCCGCCCAGCTTGTCGATCTCGAACACGGCCGCCCGCAGCGCCTCGGGGACGTTGGGGTTCTCGCCGCGAGG
>JBEQSW010000471.1:0-12744 GCA_040348565.1 Myxococcales bacterium
CCTCGCGCACGGCCCGTTCCCCGTCGACCTGCGGGTCGGGCTGACAGATGTCGGCGAAAGCGTCGAACAAATGGATGTGCCGGCGCTGTTTGCCGTAGCGCAGGTTGGCAAGCGCCATCAGACCGCAGGCGCCGCCGTTCCAGACGCCGCACTCGACGAATGCTCCGTCCAGCCCACGTTCCTCGCAGTAGCGTACCTGCCGCCAGAGCGCCCAAAGTCCAGTATCAGGCACCATCGTGGCTGGGCGCACCACGGCGATTGCTCGCCGCGCCTCCTCATCGATGTCGGCCTGCTTCGTGTCGCGAAACAATGGCTTGAGATCATAACCAACCGAGTTGAGGGCACGTCGAGTGAGCTTCTTGATCAGCTGCTTCATGCTTCGTAGCGGCTCAGGCCGACGCCTCGCGCGCGACCTGGTGACTTCAATCTCGGGAGGCTAGCACACGCGGCACCGCCCCCCGAGCCCGACCAAGCACAGACTTGTGGGTCCGACCGATCCACGCGCGCCGCCACGCAGGGGTGCGCTTGTCCGAGCACGGTCGCCGTGTTAGCTGCCCAGTTCCAGGGCTTGGCCAAGATGGAATCCGCAGGGTTAGGCGCGCCGGCGCTAGTCGAGTCCACCGCCGACGGTGGGGCCTCGCCTCGAGCGACGACTGGCACGACGCCCATCAGCTTTGCCGCGTTGGGCCAACGCCTGCCGGCCCTCGACGGTTTGCGGGGTCTCGCCGTACTGGCCGTCGTCGGATTTCATGGCGGCGCGCCCCTCACTGCGGGCGGCTTCATCGGCGTCGACGTTTTCTTCGTGCTGAGTGGGTTTCTCATCACGTCGATCATCGCGACGGAGCAGCTGACGACCGGTAGCATCAACCTGCGCAACTTCTATATGCGTCGAGTTCTGCGCCTGGCTCCGGCCTTGTTGCTGCTACTGGCCGTCTATGCGGCGGGCTCGATCGCCTTTTCCAAAACAGCGTCGCGCAACCTGATTGACGCTCTAATCACCCTTTTTTATGCAACCAATTGGGCTCGCGCCTATTCGCTGCATGCTCCCCTCGATCTAGGGCACACCTGGTCGCTTTCGATCGAAGAACAATTCTATCTCACCTGGCCCCTACTCCTCGGGCTGTTGCTCCGTCGCCTCGGACGGGTCCGCACGCAACAGGTCGCCCTCGGTCTGGCAGGATTCGCCTGGCTGGCGCGCGCCGCATTGGTCTTCGCAGGCTCAACCGAGCTCCGCATCTACTCGGGGCTCGATACGCATGCGGACGGTCTGCTGCTTGGCTGCGCCCTCGCGTTGGCTGGCGTGACCGACAACGCGAGGAAAACGGGGCGCGTCCTACCGTCCTACGCGCCAGCGGTCGCGCTAGTGGTACTTTGCGCCTTCCTCCTCCTGGGTAACTGGAAGAGCCGGGAAATGTTCCTCGGTGGCTTCGCGGCCGTGAACATCGCGGCCGCCACTCTGATCGCGAGCATCGCTCTCGGCACGGCGGAAGGCCCCGCGTCGCGCATCTTGTCGCTGCTGCGTTTCCGACCGCTGATTTGGGTCGGCACGATTTCTTACGGCGTGTATCTTTGGCACTATCCGATCTTCCGGATGTTGAAGGCGCTCGGCTTCTCGCGCTGGCCGCGGCTGGGTATCGGCGTGACCCTGACGTTCGCGCTTGCGTCGCTATCGTTCTACCTCCTCGAGCAGCCCGCCTTGCGCATGAAGAAGCGCTTCGAGCTTCGTCGCAGCGCCGTACCATGAGCGGGCGTTGTCGCTCGCACGCCATCGTGTTACCCGACTAGCCGCGACGGGAAGTCCCTAGGAAGCCATGGATACAGCAAAGCTCGACCAAGCCCTCACTTTTGCGAAGAAGCTCAAGAACCTCGCCAAGCGTCGCGCGCATTCGGTCTTGCTGCGATCGAGCTTGGTGCCAAACGAGTTTCATCAGCTGTACTACGGCTTGGCCGGCGAGGGAGGCCGAGCGTGGGAGCGGACGTCTTGGATGGGAACGAAAATCCTCAAGTGTCCCTTCGATCTCTGGATCTACCAGGAGCTGATCCACGCCCATCGCCCCGACTTGATCATCGAGACTGGGACTTGCTACGGCGGTAGCGCCCTGTATATGGCTCACATCTGCGACCTGGTGGGCCACGGGGAGATCGTCACCATCGACATCAAGGCTCGCGGCACACCGGCCCACCCGCGCATCCAATACCTCAGCGGCTCGTCCGTCGCCCCCGAGATCCTGGAGCGCGTGCGCGACTTGGTGAAAACGCGTCCGAGAACCCTCGTGGTGCTCGACTCCGACCATCGGCGCGAGCACGTCTTGGCCGAGCTCCGTGCCTACCAAGAGTTCGTGCCAAACGGCGGCTACATGGTCGTCGAAGACACCAACGTCAACGGTCACCCGGTGTACCCAGAATTCGGACCTGGTCCGATGGAGGCGCTGGAACAGTTCCTCGGAGAAAGCCAGGACTTCCGGTCCGATCCGGAGTGCGAGAAGTTTCACCTGACCTTCAATCCGAAGGGCTTCCTGCGTCGACAGAGCGGCGGCGCGAACGTCGGCTACGGCGCGCCCGCCAGCGCGACGCGCTAGGTCAGGTCGCGATAGTGCTGGGCCAGGCTACGGCCCAGCGCGGCCGCATCGAAGCGCTGTTCGATGTCGCGCCTCGTCTCTTCTAGGAGCGGCGCCCAGGCGGATGGGGCATCGACGAGAGAAACGAGGCGCTGACTGAGCCCCTCGACGTCGCGCTCCGGGGCGAGCAGCCGGGCGGCTCCACCGCGCAAGACATTGGGAATGTCACAATGAGTCGTGCTGACCACGGGCATGCCGGACGCGGCAAGCTCGACGATCGTCACCGGAGCCCCGCCCTCCGTGTCGCCGTCGGCGGCACGCAGGCTGGGTGACAAGAACAAGTGACACCCCTGGGCACGCGCGAGCAGCTCCGCGTACGGGCGGTAACCCAGGAAATTGGTGTGCGCGCTCAAGCCCGTCTCGGCGACCACGCCGAGGATGCGTTGCTTCTCGACTTGCTCGCCCGGCGTCGCACTGGCGTCGCCGACTACGGTGATCTCGAACTTTAGCTCGGGGCGGTGACGCCGAAGCCCAGCCAAGGCCAGGAAGGCGTCTGGAAAGCCTTTTTTTTCTCGAAACGAGCCGGCAAGTAGCACCCGGAGCGGTTCTCCCTGGCTCCAGCTTCGCGGCCGAAACGGCAACAAGCTGAAATCTGCCCCGAGGTGCTGTACGAAGGCCTTGTTTGGCGCACAGCCCAACTTCAACAGCTCGCTGCGCATGTGCGGCCCCTCGCACAGCACGCGGTCGACCCGCCTGAACAGCTCGGCATAGCGGGCTCGCCAGACCGGGTTGGCCATAGGGAGGCGTGTCACGTCGTAGCCGTAGAACGTGACGACGTGACGGAGGCGGGCGGCTTTCGCGATCGACAGGTTGCGGAAGGCGTCAGGCCCGAAATGACTGTGCAGCACACGCGCGCCAACGCTTCCTGCAACGCGAGCCGGGAACTGAGCTGCGCCTACGTCGAGCCGACGGGCCAGCGACTCGAGGCGACGCCGCCACGCGGGCCGCGTCGCGAGGCTGTGTAAATGGGAGACCGGGAACTGATCGAGGTTCTCCGTCACGTCGCAGACGACGTGAGGCTCGATGTCGTCAGGCAGCCACTTGAGCTGCTGGTAGATCCACGTCTTCGTCTGCTTCAGCCAGCGCTGGCTGCGGTGGAGGACGACCAGAGGCCGCTCGGTCATGGCTTCCAAAAGCGCTCGCGCACCCACGGCAGGTGCGCCATGAACCAACGCGCCCAGCGCACGGGCCGCCTCGGATCTTTGCGCGCGGCTTGCCCCAAGTAGTCGCAAGCTTTGGCAAATTGTCCGACCCGCGCGCGGCTGATGCCGGCGATGGACAGGTAGTTGGCGGTGAGAATCGGGTCCTTGGCAAAGGTGTCGGGGTGCTTGGCTAGCGCGGCCAGACTGCCCTCGTAGAGGGCGTTCCAATTCGTGCGGATGCGCGCACCGGTATGTACGTTCACGCGAATCAAAGGTTGATTGACGATGCTGATGCGCAGGCCCCGTTGCCGCATCAAATTGATCAGGCGGATGGCCAGCTCCGTGTGTTGCCCCGACGCGAGGGTGGCGTCGTAGCCCCCGACTTCGTCGAACAAGGCCTTGGGCAAAGCGAATACGCCACCATGAGTGAAGCGACCAACGGTGTGATCGAACGCGGGGCCCATGTCCATCGGCATCAACGTGCGCAAAAAGCGGCCTTGCGCGTCGTAGTGTTGGAGCCCGCAGCACGCGACGCCCACGTCTTCGCCCTGGAGCGCCTCCAACATCGTCGCCAGCCATTCCGGCTGCGCTTCGTCGTCACTATCTAGAAAAGTCAGAAATTCATAGCGGGCTTCACGAGCCCCGCGGTTGCGACTTTCGGCGGCGCCGGAGTTCTTTTCCTTGCGGATGTAGCGCACCAATTCCGTGGGAAATGCGGACACGACGGCTTCGGTATCATCCGTCGAGCCGTCGTCTACGACCAAGATCTCGAGCGGTCGGTGGGCTTGAGCCAGGACACTGGCCACGGCCCGCCCCACGAGCTTCGCCCGATTGTGCGTGGGAATGACGACGGAGCATCCGGGCGCGGAGGTCATGGTGCGTTGGAAGTATACCGAGACGCGGAGCGGGGCTCCGGCGCAACTTGCTGCGCATCGAGGCTGAACGCAAGGCCTCGCTCGTGCAACAAAGCCCGCCAGGAGCCCCAACTTGACCTCCGCCCACCCCGCGTGGAACCGTCGGCCGGAGCTCTGCCATTACTGAGGGCGGAGGCTCAATCATGCTAAGAAGGGTGCGCTTTGGCTAGGGATTCAAGCTTTCGCTATTGGCTCAAGAACGCGGCTTACGTCGCAGGCGTGCCGGCTTTCGCGGCGCTCATGCGGACGGCAGCGGTCCGCGCCGGGACGGATCGCGAACGCGTCAAGCTCGCGCGGCGCTTGGCGTTCCGCGGCTTTTCACTGCGGCCGTATCAGGTCGAAGAAGAGATCACCCAACTGCTCGAGGAGCTGCGGGCCCGCAAGGTCGAACGCGCAGTGGAGATCGGCACTGCCCGTGGAGGCACGCTGTTCTTACTGATGCAGGCACTTTCACCGAGTGCCAAGCTGGTGAGCGTCGACCTACATTTCGGCCCGTTCGGCGGCGGCTACCCGCACTGGAAGATCCCTTTGTTCCACGCCCTGGCCTTGGGAGGCCCCCACCTCACGCTATTGCGCGGGAGCTCCCAGACGGCAGACATGCGCGAGCAAGTTCGCGACAAGCTGGGCGGTCCGGCCGACTTCATCTTGATTGACGGCGATCATTCGTACGAAGGCGCCAAGCGGGATTTCGAGCTTTACCGCGACGTCATCGGGCCCGGAGGCATCATCGCGTTCCACGACATCGTCCCCGGGACGAGCGAGCGGGTCGGCGGTGTGCCCCGCTTGTGGCAAGAGTTGAAGCAGCAGTTTCCGCATCGAGAGCTGGTAAAAGACTGGCAACAGGGCGGCTTCGGCATCGGCTTACTATTCACGGCGGGCGCCTGATCATGTGGGATTTCCCGCTCGATGCCGCAGCTGAAGTGTGTCCGCGCTTCATGCCCAACTACGCGTCCATGTTTTACGTGGGTTTGCGGCGCTTCGTGCGCAGCGATCGCATCGTCTACAATCGCGCGGGCTTCACCCAGGAGCGTTTGCGCCAGCTGCGTGGTTTTTCGGTCACGCTTCGCGCGGGTGGGCTCGAGAAGCGCCTGCACTACGATCTCCACGATCCCAAAGAGTGCGACGCGAAGATGCTCGAGTGGTGCGACGTCTACGCCAAGGTCAACGTCGACTGGAGCGTCATTCCCGAGCACTTGCGCCACAAGGTCATCCCGGTGGGGCCACTGTTCGGCGTGCGCATTTGGGATGCCCACGAGACCATCCGCCAGGCCTGGACCACGCTGCGCGCATTGGGCCCCTACCCTGCGCGCCTTCAACTCGGTCACCTCAAACTTTACCGCCTCCAGCTGGATCGCGGCTTCGAAGATTGGTACTCGCCCGGCCCCACCGATCCTGACTACGTATTTTTCACCGCCTGGGCGTGGGCCAAGCACACCGAGGTCAACCCGCCCCGGGCCGAGTTCGTCCGCATCGCGCAAACGACGCCGGGCCTGGTCTTCGACGGTGGGTTCGCGCCTCGACGGCGCGGCAAGTTGCCCAACCTGAAAGACGTCACCGCTCCCAGCAAGTTCCGCTTCTACGACTACCTAACCCGCATGAAGCGGTCCTGCGTGGCCTTCAATACTCCCGCCGTCCACCAATGCTTGGGCTGGAAGATGGGTGAGTTCTTGGCGCTCGGCAAAGCCACCATCTCGCTACCGCTCACCGGGGTGTTGCCCGAGCCGCTCGTTCACGGTGAGCACATGCACTTCGTGTCGGGCGACCCGGAAGAAACGCGGGAGGCTCTGGCCAAGCTACGGACCGACCACGCCTACCGGCGCAAGCTGGAGCAGAACGCGCGAAACTATTACGAGCGCCTACTCAGCCCACCAGCGATGGTGGGCCGAGTATTGCGCTTTGCTGGCTGGTAGCTACGAGCCGAGTCCGCTCAGGGCAGGCCGACCTTGGTGAAGCCCGTGGGGTGGTCGGTGGGCAAATCGGCAGCGATCTGACCGTATTGATTGTCGCCGAAGCAGGTGATGCTCGTGACGGGGGACTTGTGGCGGACGCAGGTGAAGCCGCGACCCACTGAAAGTCCGTTGGCGTCGTTGATCGCAGGTACCAACGGGGAAGCGACGGTTTGAGCCGCCGACGTGGTGCCAACTCCCATCTGGCCATCCGTGTTTTGTCCCCAGCAGCGCACTGCCCCCGTCGAGCGGACGATGCAGGTGTGCATCGGCCCCGAAGAGATCTGCGAAGCCGCCGTGAGCCCCGTCACCAGTACCGGCGTTGGGCTACTAGCCTGCGTGCCGTTACCAAGCTCTCCAGAGCCGTTGGTGCCCCAGCACTTGACGGTGCCGTTGGTGAGTCGTGCACAGGCGAAGCCTTGGCCCACGGAAACCTCCGCGGCGCCGCTAATGCCGACGATCGCTACCGGGACGTTGCTGGTTACGCCCGACGCGCCCGTGCCCAGCTGGCCCGCGTTGTTCCGGCCCCAGCATTTCACGGTCGTGTCTGCCAGCAAAGCACAGCTGTTCACGTTGCCCGCGGCAATTTGGACGGCGTTGGTGATGCCGGTCACGTTCAGGGGCGTCTTGGACAACAAGGCCGTAGAGCCAGCACCGAGCTGGCCATATTTGTTGTCGCCCCAGCACTGCACGCTGCCGGAGGTCATGACCGCACAGGTATGAATACCACCCGTCGCGACCGATTTGACGGTGCCGGTGGTGGCAACGGATACCGGCGTGGTCGTGCAGTCCGTCGTCACGGTTCCGCCGTCGCCGATGGCGCCGCTGGACGTCGCGCCCCAGCACTTCACCACGCCGGCGTCGATGGCACAGCTATGGAACGACCCGCAGCGCACCTGCGAGGCAGCGGCCACACCCGTAACCACACCGGGCGTCGTGCCTTGGGCCGTCGGACCAATTTGGCACAGGTTGTTGCGACCCCAGCACTTCACTTGCCCGCTGGCGTTGGGAACGCAATCGTGCCAGCCGCCGCCGCCGCCGAAGTCGAGCACGCAGGCGGTGTCGTTCGCGCAGTCCGGGTCTGCGCAGTCGACGAGCGCGTCGCCGTCATTGTCGGTCCCGTCGTTGCAAACCAACTCGGTCGCGGTACAGCCCTTCGTCGGCACGCACGACCCGGTCGTACATTCGCTATCGGACTGACAGTAGATGCAAACACCAACCTCGGTCGCGCAGCGTTGAAGCGGCGCGCACTGGTTGTTCGCGGAGCAGAAGGACGGCGGCTCCGCGATTTCGCAGCTATTGGAGCCGGGCCCTCCGGAGCACGCATCCGTGTCCGCGCCGCCGTCGTCGCTGGTGCCCTGCACCAGAACGTCGTTGTTCGCGTTGCCGAACATGGCGCCGCCCTTTTCCAGGTCGTTGCCGTTGCCGCCGTTCAGCGTGTCGGTACCGCCACCGCCCACCAAGCGGTCATCGCCGTCGTTGCCGTTGATGGTGTCGTTGCCGGCCTCGCCGAACAATTTGTCGTTGCCGTTGTTGCCGCTCAACGTGTCGTCGTTGTTGCCACCGTAGATGGTGTCGTCACCGTCGTCGCCACTAACGTTGTCGTTGCCGTCTTCACCCCGCAGGATGTCGTTCTCGGTCCCGCCGCTGATGGTGTCGTTCTCGGTCCCGCCGAAGATCGTGTCGGCGCCAGCGTCACCGAAAATCTGATCGGCACCGACCTCGCCGCGAAGCGTGTCGTCCCCAGCATCCCCGTGGATGGTGTCGACGCCGTTGCCACCCAGCACGTAGTCAGCCCCGTCACCGCCGGAGATGGCGTCGTTGCCATCGTTGCCGGACAGGTTGTCGTTGCCCCCGTCGCCGAATATCTGATCCGGATCGTTCTGTCCGGCGATGGTGTCGTTGCCCAGGTCGCCGTGAATGATGTCCTGACCATTGCCACCGGTGATGGTGTCGTCGCCGTCACCACCATTCAAGGTGTCGTTGCCATCCTCCCCGTAGATCAGGTCGACGCCGATGCCGCCGTTGATGGTGTCGTTGCCGGTCTCGCCGCGGAGCGTGTCGTTGCCGTCTCCGCCGTTGATGGTGTCGTCGCCCGCACCACCGGCAATGAAGTCGTCACCGCCCAAGCCGTTGATGATGTCGTTGCCACCGTTGGCCAGGATGCAGTCGTTGCCAGGCGTCCCGTTGATGGTCTCGCCAGCCGCGGTCCCCACGATCGGCGCGCCGTAACCCGCGGGGCATCCGACGATGAGCTCTTCGCTCTCCTCCCCGACGTTTTCCTCACCTTCGGGCAGCGCGCTACCGCAAGCAGCCGCGAAGGGCAGCGCGCTCGCCACCAGCAACGCACAGGCCCATCCTCCTCGTCGCAACACCTTACGGTCCATTAGTCTCGCTCTTTCTAGTTCGCAGCCAGGCG
Organism: Myxococcales bacterium; assembly: GCA_040348565.1. GTDB lineage: Bacteria > Myxococcota_A > Polyangia > Polyangiales > Polyangiaceae > PMG-095. The sequence continues at coordinate 9,040 of JBEQSW010000471.1, forward strand.
GGGTTCCCGACCTCTGCGCAAGTCCTTCGAGGATAACGTCCGGTGGGTGGCGGAGCAACAGGGGAGGAACAAGACTTTCCTGATCCCGAGGCCTGGGGTAGGCTACGCCGCCCTTGGCGACGGAGGTCGGGCCGTGTCGGATGCTTGGTTCTGAATGCCGCGTCCGGCCCCCGCAACCAAACGCCGCGGGGAAGCGCGTGACATTCTCCCGTCCCGCGCGCACCGGAGCCTCTAACCGCTTGACCCGCCTTTATCTGTCCGCGCCCCACATGAGTGGCCTCGAGTCCGCCTATGTCGACGAGGCTTTTCGCACGAATTGGCTGTCCACGGTAGGACCCAATCTGGTCGGCTTCGAGGCAGAGTTCAGCGAGAAAATCGGTCGGCCGTCGGTAGCGCTGGCCTCGGGTACAGCAGCACTACACTTGGCGCTGCGGCTGTGCGGCGTAGAGCGAGGCGACGAGGTGCTGTGCTCCACCCTCACCTTCGTGGCCAGCGCGAACCCCATCGTCTACCAAGGCGCCACGCCTGTCTTCATCGACAGCGAGCGAGCCTCTTGGAATCTGGATCCCAATCTGCTCGAGCACGCGCTTCGCACCAGGTCGAAGAAACCCAAAGCGCTCATGCTCGTGCATATCTTTGGTCAGTCCGCCGACCTCGATCCCATCGTAGAGTTGTGCGACCGCTACGGCGTCCACCTGATCGAAGATGCCGCTGAGGCTCTGGGGGCCAGCTACAAGGGTCGCCCGGTCGGCGCGTTCGGGGCCGTGTCGGGCTTTTCGTTCAACGGCAACAAGATCATCACGACGACTGGCGGCGGCATGCTCTCCGCGCGCGATGCCGCGTGGGCCGAGCGGGCGCGATTTTGGTCCCAGCAAGCGCGCGATCCGGGCGTCGGCTTCGCCCACAGCGAGCTCGGTTTCAACTATCGCATGAGCAACGTGTTGGCGGGCATCGGTCGCGGTCAGCTGCAAGTGCTCGAGCAGCGCGTCGCCCGCCGGCGGGAGGTGGCGTTCGAGTACCAGCGCGCGCTCGAGCCGTTGGGCGGCTTCGAGCTGATGCCTCAAGCGCCCTGGGGCGTTCACACCAATTGGCTCAGCTGTTTCTTGGTCGATGAAGGCGAGCTCGGGTGCTCGCGGGACTGGCTGATCGGCAAATTGGCAGAGCAAGACATCGAGTCGCGTCCCGTTTGGTTGCCGATGCACCGCCAAAAGCTCTACGAGAGCTGTACGTCGATCGGGGGAGAGGTAGCGGACGACCTGTCGCGCCGCGGCATTTGCCTGCCCAGCTCGAGCTCGCTCGACACGGAGCAAGTGGCGCGCGTCGTGACCGCGCTGACCGAGACCGTCAAGGCGGCGCGTCAGAACCGAGCGAGACAAGCGTCATGAGCAAGCAGCTGATCAAGCTGTCGCAAACCGGCATCGACCTGCTGGTCCTCGCGCTGGCGTTCGCCTTTGCCTTCTTGATTCGGTTCGACGGCGCCCTGCCGCCCATGATGACCGAGCGTCTCCTCCTGACCTGGCCCTACGCCGTCGGGCTCGAGTACGCCTGCTTGGTGACCTTCGGCGTTCATCGCTTCTCGTGGCGCTACATCGGGGTGCGCGAGATGATCCGCATTCTGGCTACGATCGCCGTGTCCAGCGTGGTGCTGCTCGCCACACGGTTGGGCGCGGGCCGTCTGCAATACGACTTCCTGTATCTGCGACACGGGGTCATCCCGCTCGGCGTGCTGATCATCAATTTCGCGCTGGCCCTGTTGGGCATCGCCGGCGTGCGCATCTCACGCCGCATTTTGGGTGAACGCTCCGAACAGCGCCGTCGTCGGGTGAGCGGAGCGCGACCGGTTCGCACCTTGCTGGTGGGCGCAGGCCAGGCCGGCGTCATGGTAGCCCGTGAGTTGTTGAGTCGTCCTGACCTCGCCCTGAAAGCGGTAGGGTTCGTGGATGACGATCAGCGTAAGGTCGGCACCGTCATTCACGGTCTTACCGTGTTGGGCGCCACGGAACAAATTCCCGAGCTGTGCGCGCGGCTCGGCGCCAAGCAGGCGCTGATTACGATGGCCAACGTGCCGGGCAGCACAATTCGTCGCATCCGCCGATTGTGCGAAGAAGCTGGCATCACGGTAAAAATCATTCCCGGCGTGTACGAGATCGTCGGCGGCACCGTCAATCTATCGCGCATCCGCGATGTGGCTATCGAAGACGTATTGCGCCGCGAGCCCGTCGAGCTCGAGCTCGACGCCATCGAGACGTTCATCCGCGGTCGGACCGTGATGACGACCGGTGCGGGTGGCAGCATTGGTTCGGAGCTTTGTCGCCAGATCGGCGGCTTTACACCGGCAAAGTTGCTGCTGGTCGAGCGTTCCGAGAACGCGCTCTTCCAAATTCATCGCGAGCTGGTAGCGCGCTATCCTGGTCTCGAGGTGGTGCCGTGCGTAGCCGACATCACCGATTTGCCGCGCATGCAGCAGCTGATCGTCGACCACGAGCCAGAGCTGATTTTGCACGCCGCTGCCCACAAGCACGTGCCGATAATGGAGTGGAACCCCATCGAGGGGGTCAAGAACAACATCTTCGGCACCAAGACGGTCGCCGACCTCGCGGTGGCCCACGGGGTCGAGGCCTTCGTGATGATCTCCACCGACAAGGCCGTCAACCCGACCTCGGTCATGGGTGCCACGAAGCGGGCCGCCGAGCTGTACGTGCAGTCCCTCTCGCGGACGGGGCCGACGCGGTTCGTGACCGTCCGTTTTGGCAACGTCTTGGGCTCCGCCGGCAGCGTCGTTCCAATCTTCAAAGAGCAGATCGCGCAAGGCGGGCCGATCACCATCACGCACCCTGAAATGCGTCGTTATTTCATGACCATCCCGGAGGCGTGTCAGCTCGTGCTGCAGGCAGGGACGATGGGCAAGGGTGGCGAGATCTTCGTCTTGGATATGGGGCAACCGGTCAAAATCGTGGACCTTGCCCGCGACTTGATCGCGCTTTCCGGGCTACGTCCCGACGACGACATCGAGATCAAGTATTCGGGGGTGCGGCCCGGCGAGAAGCTGTTCGAAGAGCTCTCTACTGACGCCGAGCACGCAGAAAAAACCCGTCACCCTAAAATCTTCATCGGCCACACTCGTGTCGCCGACGCAGCGTCTGTCACGACCGGTATAGAAGACCTTCGTCGGGCGGTGCACAACGGCGCTCGAGCCGACGTTTTGGCGCGACTTCGCGCTTTCGTGCCCGAATTCAAACCAGAAGCGAGCGCGGAGGGCGCGCCCGTGGCGGCAGATCAATCGACCGTTCATCTTGAGGACAAAGTGGAGTCCAACGGCACGCTTCTGGTAGATCTCGTGCCGCTTGAGCAGGGTCGCTCGTAGATCGGCGTCCGAACAGGGCGTGCGTCAAGTCGCCCGTGTTGCGACCATCGCGCTCCTGAGCGCCATCGTCGTGAGCTCGGTGCTGGCGATAGGTACCGTCCACACTTCGGTATTGTTGATAGTCGCCATCGCCGCCAGCATTTGCGCTGCGACGGCGGTCCTGAGCGGCGGTCGCGTATCGGCCTCCCCCCTGGTCTGGGTACTGCTGGGCTTGATGCTGCTGACGCTCGTGCAAGCCGTTCCACTGCCCTGGGCGATCTTGTCGCGCTGCGCACCCCAGAATGCCGACATCTGGGCGGGTGAGCGTGCGCTTTTCGGCCTCGATGCACGCGCCGCCGCGC
>JBEQSW010000500.1:0-6131 GCA_040348565.1 Myxococcales bacterium
GCCGCAAGACCCTCCTGCCAACGACAACGTTGATGGGCGGCACGGTGCTCGCCACGGGCTGATGAGCTGCCCTGATCCCATCACCCTCACGCCGAATCCGACACCTCCACCGAGCCCGAGCGCCGCTCCCGCTCATCAACCCGCGGCCGAGCTCGATTCCGAGAACCTTACATAGAATTCACGAACAGGCTGTCTCAAACTCGTTGACACGTTCCGGATCACACCGCCCCGATCCCGTCGATCCCCAATCGACACCGGCCGGCTGTCAAATAGATCGACTTCCGCATTCGCGGGCCCTAAGCGGCGGCTCGCAGAGAACCCCCTCCGTCGCGCTCTCCTGGCCTTCGCTCGCTGAGCTGTTCATCGCTCAGGCGTTGTAAGCCGTCGCCGTACTCCGCGTCAGGACGCGGTTGCCCGAACGGATACGAGCAACGGGCGCAACTCTGCTTGTCTGACGCGGCGCCTCCCGTCTTCGGCAAGGGAGGTATTCGGGCGTTCCGCGATTGCGCCTCGAGTAGCCGACGTGCTTAGACGTCGGCTACTACTCGATGCGCACCAGCTCGTCGGGCATGGGCGCGTGGGTGGGGCGCAAGAGCGTGACCTTGACGAAATCGCGATAGGCTTTGAGCGCGGCGGCGTCGTGGGCCTTGTACGCTTTGAGCTCGGTCGGGAAAGCGGCGCCTAGCAGCTGATAGCAAAACGCCTCGAGGTGGCCGGCTTTGGCCGTGGTCACCAGCCAGGCATCGAGCTCGACTTGCTCGTCGAGCGCGGTGCCGTGCGCGGCGACGATGCCAGCCCAAGTGCTGAGCACGTCGTAAAATTGGGCGATGGTCCAGGGTGGGCGAAAGCCGGTCACGGCGCGGCCGAATAGCGCCTCGAAAGCGTGCGCGAGTGGCGCTCGGACGGAGCCGTCGGCGGCTCGCCGCACCGGCATCTGCCCCGGCGCGAGGCGCAGGTTGAACGTGGCCTGTTGGTGCTCATCCGGCTTGGCGAGGATGCGCTCGGTGAGCACCTTGGCGAATGCCTTGGCGACGGCGTCGTCGGAGGCTCCGCCGCCCATGGCTTGGTAGCTCATGCCCCAGAGCAGGGTCATGGCGGGTACTTCGGTGCCAGCGTAGGCGAGCGCGGCGCGTGCATAGGCTTCGGAGTTGGTCGGCGCGCTGAGCAAGTCTTGCCGCGCGTGCTCGGTGCCGGTCGGTTGCAAGGCCGCGAGCGCCGGCGCGAAATCGGGCGACTCGTTGGGCTCGACTGGGGCGGGCGCGGGGGGCGACTCGGGTGCAGGCGCGGGCTCGGGTACGGATGCGGTTGCCGCGGCTTGGTGTGGCACCGGATGGCCCTTGGCTCCTTCGCCCACGTGCGCGACGGGGGGCGAGCCGCAAGCAGACGCGAAGGTTGCGCCCAGCACCAGCGCGGCTAGTGAGCCAACCGTCGACGAGCTTATTCGCATCTGCCGGTGTCTATCACGATGCCTGCGTCGGGCGGTCGTTGCGAGTCTGCGCGGGGCGGGCGCGCCATGCTTTCGCCGCGGCGGTGGTCAGCGCGCGCGCAGGACGAAGTACGCGGCGACGGCGGCCAAGAGCAGGGTCCAGAGCCACCAGCGGGAGCTGGTCTTGGGCGGGGGAGCCTTTTTTGCGGGGGCGGGGGCAGGCGGAGGCGACGAGTCGGCGGCGAGGGCGGCGCTGCCGATCTTGGGCAGGGCCGGCGCGGCCGGAATGAACAGGGGAGGCATGGGAGCCTCGAAAACTTCAGGAGGGCGCGTGCTGGGCGACGCCGGCCGCAGTGGCAACTCGGCGGCGAACGGTGTCGACTTGAGCGGGATTTCGTCGCTGATCCAGTTTTCGACGCGCGCGACTTTGCGGGTGCGATCGGCCAGCGCGTCACGCGCCAAATCGAGCACCCATTCGCCGATCCGACGAGCGTTGGCGCGCGGCGGGGAGGCGGCTTCTACGGCTTCGGCCAGCTCGTGCATGGTCTCGAAGCGCGCCTCGGCGTCCTGGGAGAGCGCGCGCATCACGATGTCGTCGAGCGCGGCGGGCACCTCCGGTCGAAATTGCGAGACGCGCGGATAGTCACCGCGCAGCACCGCTTCGCCCGGCTCTTTCTCTTGATCGGCGGGAAACAGCCGGCGCAGCGCGAGCAGCTCCCAAATCACGATGCCGGCCGAGAACACGTCCGAGCGCTGCGTGAGCCGTTCGCCGCGCAGCTGCTCGGGCGACATGTAGCCACGCTTGCCCTTGCGGCGCTCGGGCGCGGTTTCTTCGATGTGCTCGAGCGCGGTCGCGATGCCGAAATCCAAGACGCGAGCCACGCCGTCGGCGCCGACCAGCACGTTGGGCGGAGAGACGTCGCGATGCACGAGCGAGAGCGAGCGGCCTTTTTCGTCGGTTGCGTCGTGAATCGCGGCCAAGCCCTGCAGCATGTCGAGCGCAATGCCGACCGCGATCGGCATCGGCACTTGCTCCTTCTTTTCTTTGGCTTGGGTGCGACACAGCGTGCTCAGCGCTTCGCCGTGCACGTAGTCGAGGACCAAAAGCACGTCGCCTTTGGTGGCGACGACGTCGAGCGTGGCGGCGACGTTGGGATGCCGGACGCGCGCGGCTAGGCGCGCTTCGGTCAGCAGCATCTCCGTGAATTCGTGGTTTTGCACCAAATGCGGCAGCAGCCGTTTGATGGCCACCACGCGCGAAAAACCACCGGCGCCGTCGAGCCGCCCGAAGTGCACGGTGGCCATCCCGCCGGCCGCGAACTGCTCGAACAGCGCGTAGCACCCTACCGTGTGCGTGGGGCCGCGCTCGGAAATCGGCCCGTCGACGTGGCTAATCTGCTTTTCGCGGGCGGGAGCCTGGCTGTCGCCCTGGGGGCCACCTTCCGCGGAAGCGTTTCGGCTCCGGGGCTCCGTCTGATGTCCGGCAGTGCCGGCAGCGGCCCCGCTCGGTAGGAAATCGGACGGCAGCTTGGCCGGCTCGGGGACGAGCAGGCTCATCAAATCTTCGGTGATCGGCGTTTGCGGCAACTCCGCTACGGGGGGAGGCGGAATGGTTCCGTCGACCGAAATCATATTGCCGCAAGCGCGGCAGGCGATCCTGACCACCTTTCCACGGATCTTCTCATCGTAGAGGTGCGCTGGAACCGTGCGGCGGCTCCCGCACGACTGACAGACGACCGTGATTCCCATCGCTCGGGGGACCTTACCGCAGAAATCGCCCGGTACCGCATCTCCGGTAGGCCTGGTCCGCGGCCCAGCTGGGCCGCACCGCCCCATACGAAACCCGGCCTCCCCCCAAGGACCCAGACGTTTTTTGAAGAATCGGGCAGGCAGCCGAGCTGGGAAGGAATTGACGCTTGACCTGGCCCCTGCGCGGCTCGGACCCTGGCGACAATCCGTGGCCGCCGCCGACGATCAACGGCGCGCGCACCGACGAGGCTTGATCGCCCGCCTAGAGTGCGGAAGAACCCCGCTCGTCCTCGAAGCGAGCCCAAGTGAGCACCACCAGTCAGGCCGAACGGCGCGCGCTCCTGCCCATCTTCTTGATCGTGCTCGTCGACATCTTGGGCATGACGATCATCTTGCCGCTCTTGCCGTTTTACGCGGAGGAGTTCGGGGCGTCGCCGCGGCAAATTGGTCTGTTGGTGGCGACGTACGCGGCGTGCCAGCTGGTGTCGGGGCCGCTGCTCGGTCAGCTGGCAGATAGAATGGGCCGAAAGCCGTTGCTGCTGGTGAGCCAAGTCGGCACGTTGATTGGCTTCTTCGTGTTGGGGCGCGCCACTTCTCTCTTCATGGTGTTCGTGTCGCGAGCCATCGATGGCATGACTGCCGGCAACTTATCGCTGGCGCAGGCGTACGTGTCCGACGTCACCGCAAAGGAAAACCGCGCCAAGGCCTTCGGCATCATCGGCATTGCCTTCGGCATCGGCTTTTTGATTGGGCCCGCCATCTCTGGGTACCTGTCGCAGTACGGGCATCGCTATCCCATCTATGCCGCCCAGGGGCTGTCGGCGCTCAGCATCTTGGCGACGGCGTTGCTGCTACCGCGCGCGCGGCCGCAGACGCAGGACGGCTCGCTGGCGCCGGCAGGGCAACGCTTGGCGCTGCTCTCGTGGGGGCGCTACGGCGACTACTTCGCGCGGCCCGAGCTCGCGACGTTGCTGTATCAATTCTTCGCGTTCGCGTTTGCGTTCGCGGCGTTTACCTCCGGCTTTGCCCTGTTCGCCGAGCGTCGGCTGAGTTGGCATGGCGTGCCGTTCGGCGCCAAACACGTGGGCTACGTGTTCGCCTACGCCGGGTTTTTGGGCATCATTTTCCAGGGCGGGCTCGTCGGGCGGCTGGTGAAGCGTTTCGGTGAGCTGAAGCTGACGCGCGCCGGTTTCGCCAGCTTCAGCGTCAGTTACGCGATGCTGGCGTTCGTGCACCGGTTGCCGGAGCTGCTGGGGAGCGCGACGCTTTCGGCTTTCGGGCAAAGCGCGCTCCGGCCGGCGCTCACGGCGCAGATCACCCACAACAGCCGGCGCGACGAGCAGGGCATGGTGCTCGGCATCACTCAGTCGCTCACGTCGGTGGCGCAGATCACCGCGCCGACCTTGACCGGGTTTCTGATTGGGCATGGTCAAATCGGCGCGTGGGCGTGGATGGCGGCGGCTTCGGCCGCGGTCGGGCTCTGGCTCAATCTGCGGCAAAAGGCGTGAGTGAGGACGCTTGGCACACCGTATCTACCGCTTGTCGATCAGCCCTGAGGACGTTCCCGCGGTTCGGCGCGTCATCGACGTGGATGGCCGCTCCAGTTTGGCCGACGTGCACGATCAGATCGTCGCGCTGTACGGGCTCGACGACACGGACCATTTCTACGCCTTTTTCACGTCGGGCCGCTATTGGGACAAACAGTCGGCGTATTTCGATCCTCGCGTCGAAGGTGCGCGCGCCGATCGGGCACTCTTGTTTCGGCTCAAGCTCGCGCCCGGCCGGACTTGCGCGTACCTGCTCGATTTCGGCACCGAGCAGCGCTTCACGGTGACGGTCGAGGCCGTTTCCGACACAGAGCAACCTCTCTCGGCGCCGCGCTTGGTCGAATCCGTGGGCGACGTAGCAACCCCACCCGAGCCTCCGGCTGCAGACGCGGACGCGGACCCGCCCGAGCTCGCCGAGCTCGTAGTCCTGGCCGAGGCATTCCTCGACACGATGGCCGAGCTCGACGAGCTGGCAGGCGAGCCCGCCGACGCGCTCGATCGCAGCGCTCCGGTGCTGCGCGCCGGCGCCGCTGCCGCTCTGAAGCTGCTTTCGGCGGTCGGCGCCGACGCCAAGCTGTTCTATCGCTTGGACGATTGGTTGCTCGAGCGCTCGCTCGCCGTTCAGCTCTTCGATCTCCCGCTCGAGCTTTCGCACGCGGCTGAGTACGAGACTGCGCTCTCGCTGGCGCGCGCGTTGGTGTTCGCGGATCGCGAGATGATGCAGGGCGATTTGGCTACGATTTTGGCCAAAGCGGGGCGACGCGACGAGGCGCTTTCGCAGCTGGAGCAAAACCTGGCGTCGGCCGAAGACGCGGCGTTAGTCGAAAGCAAGGCGGGGCAAACGCACCGTGCGCTCGGTGATTTGCCAGCGGCCGAAGCGTACTTCCGGCGTGCGCTCGTCGAAGCCAAGACCACGACGGACCGGATTCAAGCGCACATTCGACTGGCCAGCTGCCTGTTGGATCAGGGGCGCGAAGCGGAGGCCAACGAGGTCTTGAAAGCAGCGCGCGCGCTCGAGAAGAAGAGCGCACCCCCTACAGATTTGCCTGCCGTTGGTCGCAACGAGCCGTGCCCGTGTGGCAGCGGTAAGAAATACAAGAAGTGCCACGGCGCGTCGAGCTGAGGGCCCTCGAATGGCTAAGTCGGTCGATGATCGCGGCCGAGGCGCCCTGATGGCGAGGCGCGACGAAGGCGCATACTGCAGGTATGTAACTGAGGAGCAACGAAGCCAGCAGGGATGCATCGGCCGCGAGGGCGATCGACTTAGCCATTCGAGGGCCCTAAGAGGCTCAACCGAGGGCGGCGCGCAGCTGCCCGAGCCGACTGGCAATCACGTCTAGCACTTGCTCCTGCCGTATGGACACCAGGTAATCGGCGTAGGCTTGGAAGCGCTCACGGAAGGCTTCGCC